>CAZKWE010000013.1:0-20224 GCA_964556545.1 uncultured Campylobacteraceae bacterium
TTTTAATGCACAAGAAGCATATGATCTGATGCTTATGGGATTTAAGATAGCTGAAGATATAGATGTAAGACTTCCGGTGATGGTCAATCAAGATGGATTTATCACTTCCCATACAGCCCAAAATGTAAGACCTTTACAAGATGAGGTGGCATATAATTTTATAGGAGAGTACAAAGAGGTCAATCCTATGCTTGATTTTTGTAAACCTGTAACTTATGGTGCTCAAACGGAAGAGGATTGGCATTTTGAGTTTAAAGCGAAACAACACAAAGCTTTGATGGATTCTCCAAAAGTTATTAAAAAAGTTTTTAACAAATTTGAAGAATTAACCGGTAGAAAATACAATTTAGTTGAAAGTTATCTTATGGATGATGCCGAAGTGGTAGTAGTTGCTTTGGGAAGTACTGTTGAGAGTGCCATACAAGCGGCAAATGAACTAAGGGAAAACAAAGGTATTAAAGCCGGTGTTGTTTCTCCGAGGGTTGTAAGACCTTTTCCGATGATGGAAATACAAGAAGCATTAAAAAATGTAAAAGCTGTTGCTACACTTGACAGATCAGCTCCCGGCGGAACTCTTGGTATGCTTTATAATGAGATAAGTGCGGCAATGTATCATAGCCAAAACAGACCGGTAATAAACAATTATATATATGGTTTAGGCGGAAGAGATATGACACAGACAGATTTAAAAGAGATTTTTATAGATGCAAAAAGAAATGCTGACGAAGGTAAACTTACAACACCATTGCAACAGTTTAGCGGACTTAGAGGTCCCAAACTCTCTTTTTATTAAGACAGGAGTAAATAAATGAGTAAAGAAATAAGAAATTTAAAACAATTTTCAACATCGAATGATAGATTTGAGGGAGCTCATCTGTTGTGTCCGGGGTGTGCACACTCTATCATAGTAAGAGAACTTCTAAACTGTACAGATGATAATTTGGTAATTGCAAATGCCACAGGTTGTCTTGAAGTTTGTTCTGCAGTTTATCCGCATACTTCATGGGATGCATCATGGATTCATATAGGTTTTGAAAATGCCGCAACTGCTGCAAGCGGTGCAGAAGCAATGTATAAGGCACTTAAAAGAAAAGGAAGACTGAAAGATCCTGACAAGCCTGTAAAGTTTGTAGCATTTGGTGGAGACGGAGCCACTTATGATATAGGATTTCAATTTTTAAGTGGTGCGGTAGAGAGAGGACATGATTTTACATATATCTGTCTTGACAACGAAGTATATGCCAATACCGGCGGACAAAGAAGTAGTTCCACCCCTATCGGAGCAAGCACAATGACTACTCCGGCAGGCAGAGTGAGTTATGGCAATAAAAAAATGAAAAAAGATATGGTGGCCATTATGGCGGCTCACGGAGCTCCTTATGTAGCACAAGCCGCACCGAATAAGTGGAAAGATATGGTTAAAAAGTTTCAAACCGCTCTTGCTACGGAGGGACCGGTATATATCAATGCTATGAGTGCTTGTACGACAGAGTGGAAATTTCCTTCACATGAGACTATAGATATAAGCGATTTGGCAACTGATTCTTTAGTATTTCCGCTATATGAGATCATAGATGGACATAAGCTAAATATTACCTACAGACCAAAAAATAAAATTCCGGTTAGAGATTATCTCGGAGCTCAGGGGAGATTTAAGCATCTCTTTAAAAAAGAGAATGAGTATATCATAGATGAAATGCAAAAAACTGTGGATAAAAAGTGGGAGTATCTTCAAAGAAGAGAAGAGGCTTCCGTATAATAAAATAACATAGTTGCCAATCGGCAACTATGTTAAAAATATTACCAAAAATTAGCCTAAAGCCCCTAACTTCAGTTATGGGGATATAAGCGTACACTTAAAAGTTCTAAGAATATCTTTAAAACACTTGTATTATTTATATAATTATTGTATAATACCTTATGAAAAACAAAACAGAGTATAAATCTAATCATAACATTGTTTATTCTTGCAAATATCACATTGTTTGGTGTCCTAAATATAGACGCAAAGTATTAGTTGGAGATGTTGAACAACGCTTAAAAGAGATTATAGAAGAAGTTGCTTGTGAATTAAATGTTGAAATAATAGAAATGGAGACTGATAAAGACCATATTCATATTTTGGCTGATATTGACCCTCAATTTGGAGTTATGAACTTTGTTAAAAAGTGCAAAGGTAGAAGTAGTAGGATTTTAAGAGATGAATTTTACCATCTAAAAACTAAACTACCCACCTTATGGACTAATTCATCTTTTATAGCAACAGTTGGTGGGGTACCACTTGAGATAATAAAACAGTATATTGAAAATCAACAAACAAGTGAAAGACCAAAAGAGAAAAATAAGTGGAAGGAGTTTTTAGAAGATGTCAATAAGAACATATAAATACAAACTCTATAAAACAAAAAAAGATAAACATATTCATAATGTTATTAATATTAGTGGAATTATCTATAATCATTGTATTGCACTTCATAAGCGATACTATAAACTCTATGGTAAACACTTAAACAAATTTCAACTGCAAAAACATCTAACAAAACTCAAAAAAAAAGACAAATATGCTTTTTGGAGAAAAGTACCATCTCAATCTATCCAAGATATAACAGTTAGAATTGACAATGCTTATAAAAAGTTTTTTGATTATACAAAAGGTAAAACAAAATTAAGAGTAAGCCCACCATCTTTTAAAGCAGTCAAAAAATATAAATCATATACCCTAAAAGGAAAAGTAGGCTACAAGTTAAATGGTAATGTTATCTCTCTTAATGGTTATAAATACAAGTTTTGGTTATCAAGACCAATAGATGGAACTATTAAGACCATAATTGTTAAGAGAGATAATATAGGAGATTTTTATATCTGTATCACGATAAAAAAGGAAGATTTGAAATACAGTGTCGCAACAGGTAAAAGCGTGGGCATTGATTTTGGATTGAAAACCTTTTTAACTCTAAGTGACAAAACAGAGATAGAAGCACCTCTATATCATCTTAAAAATCTAACTAAACAAAAAAGATTAAATAGAAATCTATCTAAAAAGAAAAAAGGTTCAAATGGCAGAAAAAGAGCTAAACTACAATTAGCAAAGCTTCACATAAAAACAGCTAATCAAAGAAGAGATTATTTTCATAAACTCTCAAATGATTTAGCTAAAACTTATGATAACATTTTCATAGAAGATTTGAATATGAAAGCTATGCAAATGATGTGGGGAAGAAAAATATCTGATTTGGCTTTTAGTGAATTTGTAAATATTTTAGAATATAAGGCAAATGTAACTAAAATTGATAGATTTTTCCCAAGTAGTAAAACTTGTTCTAATTGTGGGTATGTTTTAAAAGAGTTAAATTTAAAAATAAGAGAATGGGTTTGCCCATCTTGTAATGCAAAACATCAAAGAGATGCAAACGCATCAATTAATATTAAAAGAGTTGGGGCATCAACTCTAGCAGGAGAAGTTGTAAGAGCTGCTTCAGTAGCCTAACTTTGTTGATAGCTTAATCCATCCACCTATTGCATGGGGATAAAGAATCCCCTTGCTTTAGCTATGGGGAGTATGTCAAAATCTGACTTTATAATATTTGTTAACAATAGCTTAATATAAAAAGGATATTATTTGATATATTGTTAAAGGAGACAAATATGAAAAAGAAAACAAAGATAGTATTTGCAGTAATTGGTATGATTTTTTTATCTGTATATGCTCAAGCTTCAAATGATGCAAAAGAGCTATTTATGCAAAAATGCAATATGTGTCACAAAACTTCAAGACCGACAGATATCTCCAAGCTGATAGCACCTCCTATAATGGGAGTTTTAAGACATGTCAAAATGAGTTATCCAAATAAAGAGAATGCGATAAATTTCATAGTTGATTATGTTCTTAATCCCCAAAGAGATAAGGCTGTATGTATGCCTCAAAATATAAAAAAATTCGGTCTTATGCCTTCTCAAAAAGGGGCGGTAACAAAAGAGCAGTTGATAAAGATAGCAAACTATCTTTATGATAACTTCCCCCCCAAGGGTTTTAGAGGTATGTTTAAAAACAAGAATAAAAATGGCAATATGATGCCTCATGGTATGGGAAACGAAAATAGATAAGCAAAGAGAGTTTAAGAGCAAGAAGAGATAAAAGCTTATAGCTGTTTTTGATGATAATAGTAGCCTCTTTATGATATAATTTGGGTTAAAGGAGTTATTTTGCCAAAAAATACTATTGCCTATCAAGGATATCAGGGGGCTTATTCGCATTTGGCCTGTAAAAATGCCTATCCCGATTATGAAGCGGTAGCTTGTGAGAGCTTTTTGGATGCTATGATAATGGTTGAAGACGAGAGAGCAAAACTTGCCATGATACCGTTGGAAAACTCAACTGCCGGTAGAGTTGAAGAGATATACAGACTTATACCGAAAATGTCACTGTATGTGATAGGAGAACATTTTGAACCGGTTAAGCATTGTTTGCTTGGTTTGCCAAATTGTGATATAAAAGATGCAAAGTATGTACTTTCGCACCCTCAAGCATTAGCTCAGTGTCAGGAGCATATAAATGATATGAAGCTAAAGGCTATAGCAAAACTTGATACTGCAGGGAGTGCAAAAGAGATAAAAGAAAAAAATGAGTGTGCTTATGTGGCAATTGCTTCATCATTGGCAGCTGAAATATATGCTCTTAAGATACTCAAGGAAAATTTTGAAGATGTTAAAGGGAATGTTACAAGATTTTTTATACTTTCCAAAGAGAAAATTATTCCAAAGTTTGACAGTAAAAAAATATATATAACTTCTTTGATATTTGAAGTCAGAGATATACCGGCAGCTTTATATAAAGCTCTTGGCGGATTTGCTACAAACGGGGTCAATTTAAAAAAACTTGAGAGTTATTCTCCCGGGGGTATGGCGGTAAGTCAATTTCATATAGACATATATGGCCATATTGATGAAAAGAGAATGAAATTGGCTCTTGAAGAGTTGGCATTTTTTGCAGACAAAGTTAAAATTCTTGGAGTTTATGAAAAATTCGGAACTAAAGATACTTTTGATTAAGTATTTAATTCGTAAATAATTAGAGATATTCTTAAAAGAATTATTTAGATGCTTATTACTTTTTTGTTAACTATTTTTAGATATAATCTCCAAAATCTTTTACAGGGCTTAAAATGCTAAAATTAAGAAGTAATGTGCTTATATATATGAGTGCATTTTTATTTGTGTGTTTTTATAATTTTGCTTTTTTCAAAGAAGTTATAAAAGTTTATCCTTTTAGCGGAATAAATATACTTTATATATTTTCCCTATCTGTAGTTTTATACTCATTGATTGTTTTTCTTTTGAATTTGGTCAATACCAAATATACTTTGAAGCCGATACTTGTATTTTTATTTATTGCCTCATCTCTTGCGGCATATGCGATGGATACTTTTCAAGTTGTTATCAATGATATAATGATACAAAATATTATGGAAACAGATACCTCAGAGGCCGGTGATTTGCTGACTGCCAAGGCAGTTATATATCTTGTAGTGCTTGGTATTTTGCCTTCTTTGCTTGTATTGTTTACAAAAGTTGAGTATAAGAGTTTTAAAGAGGAATTGTTTTCAAGATTAAAGGTTTTTATTGTTTCATTGCTTGTGATAGCTGTAACTATTATTGCTTTGAGTAAATTTTACACCTCTTTTTTTAGAGAACATAAGCCCATTAGATACTATACAAATCCAACATATTTTATATACTCTATAGGAAAATTTATACACAGAAAATATCTTGTAAAACCAATACCATATAAACATCTTGGACTTGATGCCAAAATCAAATCTACTACAAAAAAGCCAAAACTTGTTATAATGGTTGTAGGTGAAGCGGCAAGAGCTGCTGATTTTGAATTAAACGGATATAAAAGAGATACCAATCCGAATCTTATAAAACTGAAAGATTTGATAAATTTCGGCAATGTTTATTCTTGCGGAACCGAAACGGCTGTAAGTGTGCCATGTATGTTTTCAAGACTTTCAAGAAGCAATTATAAAGATGCAAAAGCAAAGGCTATGGATAGTGTTATAGATATACTAAATCATGCTAAAGTCAATCTTCTTTGGAAAGATAACAATTCAGATTCAAAAGGGGTTGCTACAAGGATAAAAAACTATATAGATGTAAAAGGATTTAAAGACCCGAAATATTGTGAAAATGGCGAATGTTATGATATGATTTTACTAAAAGGGCTTCAAAAGTTTGTCAATACTCATAAAGGCGATACTCTAATAGTTCTCCACCAAAAAGGAAGTCACGGACCGGCGTATTATAAAAGGTATCCCAAATCTTTTGCAAAGTTTCAGCCTGAATGCAAATCAAATCAACTTGAAAAATGCACAAAAGAAGAGATTAAAAATTCTTATGACAATACCATACTATATACGGACTATTTTTTGTCTCAAGTTATAAAATTTTTAAAACAAAATTCAAAAACCCATGCGGTTGCAATGCTCTATATGGCCGACCATGGTGAATCTCTCGGAGAAAACGGTATATATCTTCACTCAATGCCTTATTTTATAGCTCCTGATTTTCAAAAGCATATAGGAGCTATGATATGGCTTGGCGATGATTTTAAAAAGTATAAAGATGAGCTTATGAAGAGAAAAAATGAAAGATTTTCTCAAGACAATTTGTTTGATTCGATTTTGGGTATAATGGATATAAAGACAAAAGTTTATGATAAAAAACTTGATATTTTTCATAATGAGACAAAATGAGAAGACAACCAAAATATAATCTGTTTAAAAACAGTTCTTATGCTTTAAAAGGTTTGGCAGATATTATAAAAAATGAAACTTCATTTAAAATAGAGCTGTTTTTGCTGATTCCGGTAATTTTTATTATCTATTTTATGGATATTGATTTGACACAGAAGCTTATATTGTTTGTGTCTTATTTTCTTGTGCTTGTAGGAGAAGCCGCAAACAGTGCCATTGAAAGAGTAGTTGATCTTGTCACACTTGATCATCATGAAATGGCCGGAAAAGCTAAAGATGCCGGAAGTACTGTTGTATTTTTGCTTGTTATTCAAGCCATAGCGGTATGGTGCTGTATAATTTATCAACAATATACTTAAAAGAAAAAAATTATCCTTGACAAATAATTATCATTATGATATACTTTCACTACTTTTTATAAAGGAGTCGATATGGCGTGTGATTCACCAGTTGAAGCAAAAGAGGAAGCTTCAAAAGAAACAGTAGAAAAAAATGAAGAAAAAAAGGAGAAAGACATGAGTAGTTCATTGGTACTTAAAAAAGCACCGGAGTTTAAAATGGAGGCATATGATGCCAAAAGCGGACACTATACCACGGTAAGCAGTAACGATTATAAAGGTAAATGGCATGTCGTATGTTTTTATCCGGCGGACTTTACATTTGTATGCCCGACAGAGATAGCCGCTATGAATGCTAAGTATGATGAATTTCAAGAGCTTGGAGTGGAAATCCTTGCAGTTTCAACAGATACAAAATTTTCTCATAAAAGATTTGTAGAGACAGAGCCTTTGCTTGAGGGATTGAAACTTACTATCGCAGCGGATCCCAAAGGAGATGTCAGCAGAGCTTTCGGTGTGATGATCGAAGAAGAGGGAATAGCTCTAAGAGGAAGATTTCTTATCAATCCTGATGGCGTAGTGGTTGCTCAAGAGGTACAAGCTCCGTCAGTAGGAAGAAATGTAAATGAATTTCTAAGACAAGTAAAGGCTTGGCAACATTCAACCAAAACAGGTGAAGTTTGTCCTGCCGGTTGGAGACCGGGCAAAAAAACTCTTCCTGTCAATACGGATGTAGAAAAAATGACAGGCAGGGTAGGAGATTATATAACTATCGAAGAGATACTAAGCTGATTTTTAACGGCGGGTAAAACCGCCGTTATATTTTAAAAATATATACTTTTTTTCATTTTTTTTGTATAATGGTTCTATGAAAATCAAGTAATATAAGGTTTACTTATGAAAGAAAGAAAAAAAGAATCTATCTTAATGACCTCTCTAAGGCTATTTTCAAAGAATGGATTTCACGATACCACTATCCCTCTTATTGCAAAAGAGATGAAAATGAGTGTCGGTAATATATACAATTATTTTCCTTCAAAAAACAACCTTGCAAAATGTGCTATCAAATTTGCTTCATCTATATTGGCTTCGACTTTGAAAAAAATAAACAAAAAAGATATAAGTACAAAAGAAAAAATTGAATGTTTTGTTGAATCGTATTATAATATTATAGAAATTTCTCCTGAAATTATAGAGTATTTTTTAAGAGTTTATCTCTCGAACAGATCACTTTTTCAAAATGAGAATGACGGAGGGTTCGAACTGGCAAAAGATTTTATAGAAGAAGTTGAAAAATTAGTGGAAAACGGTATAAAAAAAAGAGAGCTAAGAAAACAGGATTTTTTTGTATCATTTAGTGTTTTTATTGGTACACTCGGAGGTATGACTTTTTTAAACGGAGAAAATGTTCTTGACAAAAAACCTATATGCTACTCTAAAGAGATAAGTAATTCTATATACAATGCATTAAAAATCTAATCGTATAAGCAACTAATCAGAGTACTATTTTATTTGTTACCAAAGTGTAACCGATTCTTGTTATTATTTCATTGTTTTTTGAAAAAATGAAAAAGGAAAACAATGAAAACAATAGCTTCAATGACAATAGCGGGTATGCTTTTAACCACTTCTTTAATGTCAAGTGATTTGGTAAAAGGTGATGGCTCAAGTTTTGTTTTACCTATCAATCAAACTTGGGCGAAAGCTTACTATAAAGCTACGGGAAAACAGGTACAATACAATGGCGGCGGCAGTGGCAAAGGTATAAAAGATACTGTTGCGAGGTTAGTTGATTTTGGAGGAACTGATGCTCCTCTTACTCCAAAAGCTCAAAGAAAATACAAAATATTACAGTTTCCGGTAATCATCGGGGCAACAGTTTTGGCATATAATCTTCCAAATATTAAAAGCAGTGATTTGAAACTAACTGATAAAGCCATTGTGGCAATTGCAGAAGGAAAAGTGCAATATTGGGATAATTCGATGATTGGTGCAATCAATCAAAATTTGCATCTTCCGCACAAAAAGATTATTTTTGTCAGAAGAAGTGATGCTTCAGGAACGACATGGAATTTTACATATTTTCTATCAAGTATTAGCAGAGAATGGAGAAAAAAATATGGAGTTAAAAAGAGTATAAATTGGCCGGGAAATAATCTTGGCGGAAAAGGAAATCCCGGTGTCAGTTCAATTATAAAGCAGACTCCTTATTCGATAGGATATATAGAGTATGCTTATGCTGAAGAATCACATGCAAAAGTTGCTACTGTAGAAAATAAAGACGGATTTTTTGTAAAGCCTTGCATGAAAACTTTTCAAGCTGCAGCCACAGAGGCAAATTTTGATCCGAAAAAAGGTTTTTATGCAGTTATCGGCTATTCCAAAGGAAAAGATTCTTATCCGCTAATTGCAAGTACATTTATCATTATGCCCAAAGAAAAGATTGATACGGATAAAAAAATCACAGCATTTTATAGTTGGGTATTTGACAATGGTTCTAATATGGCAAAAAAACTTAAATATATTCCTTTGCCAAAAAGTTTAACCGATAAGATAAAAAAATATTGGAAATATAATGGAGTTTACTAAGTGTTGAGCAAAGAGTATATTTTTAAAAGAGTTGCATTTTTAAGTGCAACTCTTATTTTGTTTATACTTGCAAGTATATTTATAATGCTTTTTATACAAGCCAAACCTGCTATGGAAAAATACGGTATACATTTTCTTTTTGATAAAAGTTGGAACAAGACTGTAATTATTGAAGAAAAAAATCCGTCAAACAGTAAAATCAATGTTTCTGTTTCAAAAAAAATACAAAACAATATGGATATCGATGAAGATGAAAATCTTTTTGCAGATGACGATATGCCCGGTATTGACAGTGAAAACCAAGATGAAACATCTGTTAAAACAGATACTGTTTTTGGAGGTTTTATACCGATTGTCGGAACCATTCTTTCAACTTTTATAGCTATGTTTTTTGCTGTACCTTTGTCTATGGGAACAGCAGTTTTTTTATCTGAAATTGCTCCTAAACAATTTGTAAAACCCATTGGTGTTGCCATAGAGCTTTTAGCAGCAATACCAAGTATAATTTATGGTATGTGGGGACTGTTTTATTTTGCTCCGATTGTACAAAAGATTTTTGGTGGATCTCAAATATCACTTCTTAGTGCGGGTTTGGTTCTTGGTATTATGATACTTCCATTTATGTCCGCTATCACAAGAGATAGTTTAAATGCAACCCCGAATGTTTTAAAAGAGTCAGCTTATGCTTTGGGTGCTACCCAATTTGAAATTGTGAAAGATATTGTTTTTCCTTATGCTAAAGTCGGCATTATAGGCTCAATAATTCTTTCACTTGGCAGAGCTCTTGGCGAAACTATGGCAGTTGCATTTTTAATCGGAAGTGTATTTAGATTGCCTCATAGTTTAACTGATCCGAGTATATCCATACCTGTAGTTTTGGCAAATAATTTTGGAGAAGCAAACAACGAAATGTTAAGTAGTTTGTATTATTTGTCATTTGTTTTATTTGTATTTAGTTTTGTGATTATAGGTATGGCAAAATTTTATTTTTTAAGGAAAAAAAGATAAATGAAAAACTTAAAGATAAACAATAGTGATTTTACAAGAAACAAAAGACTTTTAGTCAATAAGATAATTTTGGGATTGTCCGTAAGCTCGGCTGTTTTGGCTTTGATATTTTTATTTTGGATACTTGTGACACTGTTTATAAAAGGAGTAACGGCATTTAGCTTGTCTTTATTTTTTAAAGATTTGGTTGATAACGGTTTTAGAAATTTAATAATAGGTCAATTTGTCATGGCGACACTTGCAACACTTATCGGAGTACCCATTGGTATAATGGCGGGCATTTATCTAAGGGAATACGGAAACGGAAAATATGCTAATGTTATAAGAGATTTAAGTGATATTATGATGAGTGCACCCTCTATCGTAATAGGAGCTTTTGTATTTGCCGTATTGGTGGTACCGATGGGTGGCATAAACGGATGGGCAGGAACAGTTGCTTTGGCAATTATGTTGATACCTATATTAGTCAATACAACAGACAATATGCTCTGTCTTGTTCCGAAAGAATTAAGAGAGGCCGGTATTGCATTGGGTGCTGGAAAATATAGAGTTATACTTGATATCATTTTAAGAGCGGCAAAAACAGGATTGATGACTGGTATACTGCTTGCATTTGCAAGAATTATAGGCGAAACCGCACCTTTACTTTTTACAAGCGGAACAAATAGTTTTTGGACGATTGATATGAACAATGCTTTTCCTTCAATAACCGTCAGTATTTATAATTTGGCAAATTTTCCGACTGACAAAGCAAGAAATTTGGCTTGGACAGCATCATTTATACTTACTGTTATAGTGCTTTTGATAAACTTGTCAGGCAGGCTTGCAACACAAAAGAGAGAAAAAAGATGATAAAAGCAATGAATATAAAAAATTTTTATTTTACCTACAGCGGAGCTGAAAATCCTGCACTCAAAAATATAAATTTACCCGTAGAAAAGAACAAAGTTACTGCTTTGATAGGGCCTAGCGGATGCGGTAAATCAACACTTTTAAGATCACTAAACCGTATTCATGATTTGTATCCCGGAAACTCTTATCAAGGAGAGATTTTTTTATATGATAAAAATGGGAAAAATTCAAAAAATATACTTAAATTTAAAAAAGAGAATGAGCTTATAGATTTAAGAGTAAAAGTCGGAATGATATTTCAAAAACCTACAGCTTTTCCTATGAGCATATTTGACAATGTTGCATATGCTCTTAAACTTCAAGGGATAAAAAACAAAACGGAACTCACAGACAGGGTTGAAGCATCTTTAAGAGGTGCTGCTCTTTGGAATGAAGTAAAAGAGAGATTAAAAGATGATGCAAGTATGCTTTCGGGAGGACAGCAGCAAAGGCTTTGTATCGCCAGAGCCATTGCTGTCAAACCTGCTGTTATGCTTTTTGATGAGCCTACAAGTGCACTTGATCCTGTAAGTACTGCCGCAATCGAAGAGCTTGTAGTAGAGTTAAAGAAAGATATAAGCATAGTAATAGTTACCCACAATATGCAACAAGCAAGCAGAATAAGCGATTATACGGCTTTTATGTATCTTGGAGATTTGATTGAATTTGATAAAACAGAGACAATTTTTTTAAATCCCAAAGAGAAACAGACTGAAGATTATATAACAGGGAGATTTGGATAATGCTTGAAAATTATACACATGAGATTGACAAAATAAGAAAATCAATAAAGCATATTTTAAACAGTATTTTAAAAGCCAATGAAATATTTTTAATTGCTGTAAAAAAATGTGATATACAAAAATTTGATGAAGCAAAGTCATATTTAAAAAATATAAGCTCCAAAATAGAATCCATAGATAATGAAATTATAAAAATACTCGCACTTTACACTCCGGAAGCCAGAGATTTAAGAGAAGTTGTCGCATACTTTAAAATTGATAATGAACTTTTAAGAGTAGTTTCAAACAGCAGAAAGCTTATAAAAGGTTTTAAAGATAATTGTTTCGTTTTAGATGAGAGTATTGTAAATGAATATGTAATGCCACTTCAAATTTCAACCGTTAGGACTATTGAAAATAGTATCAAAATGATTGGACTTGATAATTCGGATGAATTAAAAGATATTTATCATGCGGTTATGGTGGAGGAGGATAAAACTGATGAATTATATATGCTATTGGAAAAAAAGATATTTGAAAGCTTAAAAAATATAAATGATTTTGCTAAAATTCATAATATATTAAGAGTCTTTCGCAGAAGTGAAAAGATAGCCGATAGAACCATGTCTATTGCAAATTTGCTTTTGTATATCCAAGAAGGCGGTACATTAAAGAGGATTTAGAATGAGTACAATACTCGTTGTGGAAGATGAAAATGATATACTTGAACTTATAGAGTATATTTTGCAAAAAGCAGGTTTTGATGTAATAGGTTTTAAAGACAGTAAAAAAGTTAAAGATATTCTTGATGAAGAGGATATTGATTTGATACTGATGGATAGGAATTTGCCAAGTACGGAAGGTTCTATTTTTGTGGAAGAGATGAGAAAAGAAGGGTATAATACCCCGGTTATTTATGTAAGTGCCAAAGACAGTACCGACGATATTGTAGATGGTTTTGATAAAGGCGGGGATGACTATATTACTAAACCGTTTAATCCGAAAGAACTTATTGCAAGAGTTAAAGCAGTTTTAAAAAGAGTTGAAAGAAAGATTGATATTTTAAGATTTCGTGATATAGTATATGATTTGCAGGCAAACAGAGTTATGATAGATAATGATGAAATTGGTTTAAGCAGACTTGAAAAAAAACTTTTACTTGTATTTTTGGAAAATCAAGATAGAATTTTAAGCAGGGGAGAATTGCTCGAAAAAGTTTGGGATGATGATACAGGCAAACAGTTAAAGAGTGTTAATGTTGCAATCAAAAGACTTAAAGAAAAGATAGACCCCGCACATAGTAAGAATTATATAAAAGCCATAAGAGGAGAGGGGTATATATTTTGCTAAAACTTCACCAAATATATATCAAAAAACTTTTTATACCTTTTGTTGTACTTTTAGTTTTTGCAGGAGCCATAGTTTACTATTCTGTAAAAGATATATACATATCCCAAATAAAAAATGAACTTTTATCAAATATAAATATCATTTCATTGGAAATCAAAAAAGAAAAAAATCTTGATAAATTTGCCAAAGAGATAAAAAAAGCAAATGGTATAAGGGTTACATTCATAAGAGATGACGGTTTGGTGCTTGGAGAATCCGATAAGGATAAAAGTAAAATGGACAATCACAAATCAAGGCCGGAGATTATCAAAGCAGGAAAAAATGTATATGCAAGCAGCATAAGATATTCACATACTATCGGCAAAGATTTACTGTATGTAGCAAAAAGGCTTAATGTTAACGGAGTTAGGATATATATAAGAGTTGCAAAAAAAGTAAAAAATATATACAGACATATCTTTTGGATTGGTTTTAAGGTAAGTATTGTTTTAATCCTCTTTTTTGTTATTATATTTTATATAACATATAAACTTGGAAATGAAGTTAAAAAAGAGGTGGATAAAATTACAAGGTTTTTAGTAGGTTTGTCAAAAAAGAAAAAAACAACCTATCTAAATTCCACTTTTTCAAAAGAGTTTAACCGTATAACAACCCTTTTGACAAAAGTATCTCTTGTATTGGAAAAAAGAGACAGACAAAAAGTAAAATATACCAAAAAATTAAAACAGGCCAATAAACAAAAAGATGAAATTATATCGGCCATAAGTCATGAATTTAAAAATCCTATAACGGTTATAAACGGTTATACCCAAACACTTCTTGAAGATAAAGATATAAATATAGCCATAAGAGAGAGATTTTTACAAAAGATTCACTTTAACGGCAAAAGACTTTCGGAAATGATTGATACATTAAGATTGGCATTGAAACTTGATAACGATAATATAAAATTAACTTTTACACAATGCAATATTTACGATATCGCAAAAGAATCCGTCAAATCCCTAAAGCAACTGTATAAGAACAGAGATATTATACTTCTTGGAGATAAAATATTAACAATACAAGCAGATAAAGTTTTGCTTGGTATTGCAGTTGTTAATTTGATTGAAAATGCCTTGAAGTATTCAGATGAGAGTGTTGAAGTAATAGTAAAAAAAAAGAGTATTATTATCAGAGATAAAGGCATAGGCATAGAAGAAAAAGAGATAAAAAATATAACAAAAAAATTTTACAGAATTTCAAAAAATCACTGGAATAACTCTTTAGGGCTTGGTCTTTGTATTGTATCAAATATCGTAAGTCTTCATAATTTTAAACTTGAAATTAAAAGCACAAAAAATATAGGTTCCGAATTTATCATAAAATTTTCATAAATTTTTTATAGCAAGGCAAAATAAATCAGGTAAATGCAACCGGATTGTTTGAGAGTAAATTTTAAAAAATTATTAAGTTGTTTAAAATCTTTTAGATTTAAATTGATATAAGTACCTGATCAAAAGTATTGGGGGTGTTCTTTAATGTTATTTTCGTTTTTTCATACCAAGAATCAATCTATAAGACCCCGGTGTCCCGGGAGGTATTAAAGCCACTCTATCGCCATCTTTAACTTTGCTATCAAATGGAACCACTTTACCGTTTAAAAATACTGCCTCCACATCATTCTCTTTTAATCTCATAATTTTCTCAATAATATCAATTATGCTTGAACCGTTCGGTATTTTTATTTTTACATTTATAAAATTTTCAATTCCGTTTTTTTTAAGTTTTTCTCTGATGAAAGAGAAAGCATTAAATGTGATAGTTGCTATCTTTTATCCTTTTTAGATATATTTATATCATAAACCGTCTTTAGTGATTTGACAGTTATACCTGTGAAATTATCACCTTTTGACCAAAAAAGAGATCAAAAGGTGATGACGGTTATTTTGTTAGTATAATTTTTACTTTTCCAAGATGTAAACCGTTGGATATAAGTCCCCCGGCTTTAATCCAAGCCTTTATACCTCCCTTTAAAACATAAACATTTTTAAATCCGTAAAATTTTACCAATGTTGCGGCTGCAAGTAGAGCTCTGTGGCCAGTTCTGCAAACCATTATATAAGTTTTATTCGGTTTTAAAATACCTTTTTTAACAGCTGCATAGATTTTGCCTCTTGGGATATTTAGGGTTCTTTTGAAAGGAATTTGCCCCGCATATATCTCGCCAAGTTCTCTGACATCAACAATTTTGAAAGCTTTTCCACTCTTCTTCCACTGTATAAGTTCCTTAACCGTTACGAATTTTTTGGCATACTTCAATGCTTCCTGTTTTTGAGCCTTAACTCCGTCAAGCGGATTGTATGCAAAGCCGAATGATGCGAACAAAATTGCCGCTACAACTAATCTTAAAACTATTTTCATATTTTCTCCTTATAAACAGAATAAGAAAATTTTATCCAATATAAACTTAAGCGATTATTTAACAATAATATATAATTTGATTTAATTTTAAAGATATTGGTTGTTTATTAATAGAAAAAATATTTTTTTTTTAATATAATGTTGCAAATATATTAAATTGTTTTATTAAAGGATTTAAAGTGGCTTTTTTAAAAAAAGAAGAAAAAAAGATAAATATTATGGAGGCTTCTTTGAAGCTTTTTTCTACCAAAGGTTTTTACAATACTACGATACCGGATATCGCAAAATCTATCGGAATGAGTGTCGGCAATATGTATAATTATTTTAAATCAAAAGAAGCTCTGGCTATGGCTATAATGCAGTACACTTCGGATATACTTGGCGAAAAAATTAAAAAAATTAATAAAAAAAATATAAGCGTATATGAAAAAATTAAACTTATAACTGCAATGTATTTTGAAATTGCCGATAAGAAACCTGAAATGATTGAATATTTTTTAAGGGTATATCTTTCAAACAGAGATGTATTTAAAGAGGGTTGTGAAGGAATGATATGTGTAAGTGCTTTTGTAACTGAAATTATGATATTTTTTGAAGAAGGGGTTAGAAGCAAAGAATTAAGAGATCAGGATTTTTTCAGTGCTTTTGGTCTTTTTATGGGATATTTGGGGGGCATGGTTTTTTTAAAAGGAGAAAATGTTTTGGACAAACCGTTGGATGATTATATAGAGGATATAAGCAAAAATATTTATCTTGCACTAAAGGCTTAGAGTGTATAAAAAAAGCATCTTGTGGATTCAGGGGATTACCTGCAATGGCAATACTCAGTCATTTTTAAATTTTCCCAGGCTTGAAATTTTTACTAAACAGTATAAGTTCTTATATCATCCGTATCTTGAGAGTACTCTTGATATAAATGAAGCTTTAAATTATAAAGAAAAGATAGATTTTTTGATAATTGAGGGAGCTATATCAAAAGAGTTTGTAAGGGCAGGAGAAATTTTTTATGAAAAAGTAAAACTTTTATGTAAAAATGCAAAATATATTTTAGCGATTGGCACTTGTGCAACTTATGGTGGAATATTTAAAGAAAAAGATCCAAAAAATATTACAGGAGTGGTTTACAACAAAGAAGAAAGCAATGGTTTTTTGAGTGAATTCAGAAAAAAAGTTTTTAACTTACCCGGGTGTCCGGCTCACCCTGAATGGATAGTTTATACGATAGAAACTTTATCGGCAGAAGGTAAACTAAAAGTAGATGAATTTAGCAGACCAAAAGAGATATATGGTTATCTAACTCACCATGGATGTACGAGAAATGAGTATTTTGAATGGAAAGTGGATACTAAAAACTTTGGAGAAAAAGAGGGATGTCTTTTTTATATCCAAGGTTGCAGGGCTCCTATAACACATGGAAGTTGCAATAAAATATTATGGAATGAAGTAAGTTCAAAAACAAGATCAGGAAGCCCGTGTTTTGGATGTACCGAAAGTTCTTTTCCCAGAAAAAATATGTTTGAAACAAAAACTTTTATGTCAATTCCGGCTGATTTGCCGACCGGAGTTTCTAAAAGAGCTTATCTTACAGTCACCGGTATAGCAAAAACTTTTCATATAAAAAGATTGAAAGAGAAGCTAATATGAGTATAAAAATTACAAAAGAGATTATTGAAAAGATTGAAGGTGAAGCACAGCTTGAGCTTGTATGGGGAAATGGCAGGGTAAAAGACAGTAAAGTAAAATTTTTTAGCTACCGAGGTATGGAAGAGATAATACAAGGCAGGCATCCGCTTGATGCTCTTGTTTTTACTCCAAGAGTTTGCGGTATATGCGGACATGCCCAATTAATGGCTTCAGTTCATGCGCTTGAAGATATTTATCAAAATTGCGGTATAAAAATAGAACTTAGTCAAAAAGCTAAAAAAATAAGAGATTTGACTTTGGACTGTGAAATTATACAAAACCATTTGAAGTGGTATTTTTTTATAATTCTTCCTATTTTATATAAAATCAAAGGAAAAGTTTTTCCAAAAAGTAAAAGTTTTAAAGCTCTGAATGCGACGATAAAAGCCAATAAAATTATAGCAACATTTGCCGGGCAGTGGCCGCATAATTCATATATGATTCCGGGCGGGATAGTGTGTGATCCAACCTATGTGGAGATTTATCAGGCAAAAAGCTACATAGATGAAGTTATATCATTTTTTGAAGAAGAGATAGTAAAAGGCGATATAAACAGTATCGTACATATTAAAAATATAAAAGAGTTGATGGACTTTGAAGGATTTTTAAAAGAAACCGTCAATATAATACAGGAAAATGATTTGGCTCATCTTGGAAAAGCACATGACAGGTTTATAGCCTTTGGAGAAAATTCAATATTTGAAAAAGGTAAAGCTATAAAAACTGTTGCCAAGGGTGTGCACCCAAGATACATACAGGAAGAAAGCCTTGATTTTACATATGCTAAAAATGTTACATACAATGATAGATTTTATGAAGTCGGACCTCTTGCAAGGGCAATGATAGCTTCAAATACATTGGCTAAAAGTTTGCATAGAGTTTATAAAGACTCTGTTTTAAACAGGATTGTGATGAAAGTAATGGAAATAGCATATTTGTCTTATCAAGTAAGAGATACTTTGGAATGTATTGATATAAATGAAAAATCTTTTATAAAGCCAAAGGTAAAAATAGAAACACTTGAAGGTACGGGAAATGGTTTTGCAGAAGCTGCAAGAGGTTCTTTGTATCACAGTATAAAGATAAAAGAGGGCAAAATAGATTTGTACAATATCATTACTCCTACACAGTGGAATTTAGGAAACAGTACCAAAAGTGAAGAATTATCCACTATACAGCAGGCACTTCTCGGCTTGAGAAATGAAAATGAGATTAGTTTGATTTTCAGAAGTTTTGATGAGTGTTCTGTTTGTACTACACACTAACAAAAAAATAACATTTTTATATCACCAAAAGAAATATAAATTTTTTTAATTAATTATGTAAATTTAAACGGAATATAAGTTTGAATGAATTATCATTCTATAAATGAATATTCAATAAGGAGGCAGGCATGCAAAAAAAAGATGAGTCGCTAAAAAAAATCTTTAGCCAAAGACTTAAAAAGCTTGAAGAGTTGCCAAAAATTGATGAAAACAAATCAATTTCATCAATTTTAAGCGAAGAAGGAATAAGCAGAAGAGATTTTATGAAATGGGCAGGAGCTATGACGGCATTTTTAGGGTTGTCTTCAACTTTTACACCAACTGTTGCAAAAGCGGCAAAACTGGCTGATAGGTTACCGGTCATTTGGCTTCATATGGCAGAGTGTACAGGATGCAGTGAGAGTTTGATAAGAACAGCTACTCCAACTATAGACAGTTTGATATTTGATTATATTTCACTTGACTATCATGAGACACTTATGGCAGCTGCAGGCTGGCAAGCAGAAGAAAATCTTGAAAATTCTATCAAAAAGTATAAAGGAAGATACATAATGATGACCGAGGGAGGTATCCCTACTGGTAATGGCGGTAACTTTTTGACTATAGGAGGTCACGGAAAAACCGGAGAAGATATAGTAAAAGATACGGCAGAGGGTGCGGCGGCCATATTTGCAATAGGAACATGTTCGAGTTTCGGAGGCATACAAGCAGCTGCCCCAAATCCTACAAGTGCCATGCCTCTTAGTAAAGTGATAAACAAACCCGTTATTAATGTTCCGGGATGTCCCCCAAGTGCTAAAAATATAGTCGGAACACTATTGCATTTTATACTTTTTGGAACACTTCCGGCACTTGATGCATTCAATAGACCAAAATGGGCATACGGTCATAGAATTCATGATCTTTGTGAAAGAAGAGGTCATTTTGATGCCGGTGAATTTGTAGAACAATTTGGTGATGAAAATGCAAAAAATGGTTACTGTCTTTATAAAGTAGGGTGTAAAGGGCCATATACATTCAATAATTGCGGAGCCCAAAGATTTAATCAGCATACATCTTGGCCAATTCAGGCAGGACATGGATGCATCGGCTGTAGTGAACCTGATTTTTGGGATACTATGGGACCTTATGAAGAACCTGTGGCAGATCATTTATATAAAACTGTATTTGGCGGATTGGGAGCAGATGCAACAGCAGACAAGATAGGATTGGGGTTATTG
>CAZKWE010000014.1:0-14254 GCA_964556545.1 uncultured Campylobacteraceae bacterium
AAAAGCCTAAAAAAAGTATTTGGTAAAAATGCTGATTTAAAGGACTTGGCTAAGACTTGTGTTTGTATGGCAAATGCACAAGGTGGATATCTTATTTTGGGAATAGAAGATAAAAACAAACTTCCTCCAAAATCACAAAAGATTGAACAAGAAAAGCTAAATAAAGTCATAAAAACTTTAAGAAGCTTTACAGATAGTGTAGGACTTGTCAATCCAGATACCAAAACACATGAGAATGGCGGAGAGTATGCTGTCATACAAATATATCCTTCATTAAAAACCATAGCAACTACAAGTGATGGTAGAGTATATATTAGAGTCGGTGATGAGTGTGTTCCTATAAAAGGAGAAGAACTTACAAGACTAGCACATGAAAAGGGTGCATTTCAGTGGGAGTTGGTAATTTCACGGTATAACTTGGGTGATGTGCCACAAGAAAATATTACAAAATTTATAGATGACATCAGAAGCTCACAAAGAGTAAGTGAGTTTATAAAAGATAAAGAAGCTCACGAGATATTGGAGTATTTTCATCTTATAGATGATGGTAAGCTTACCAATCTTGGTATTTTATGGCTTGGAGATTATAAACAAAGAGGAAAACTAAACTATCCTTTGACTGTTCAATATATACTATATAATGAAAATGAAGAAAAAATCCGTAAAGTTGAGTGGAATATAAATCAATACAACCCAAAAGAACTATTGCTTGAGATAGAAAAAGAAGCTGTTGAATTAAATTATAGCTTTGAGATACCAAATGGACTATTTAGAAAACAAGTAAGACACTATGATAAAACAGTTATAAGAGAGCTTTTAGTCAATGCTTTTGTACATAAATCATATACAATTTCAGGCGATATATTTATCTTGGTATATAAAGATAGATTGGAGATAAAAAATCCAGGAGGTTTGCCACTTGGAGTTACAAAAGATAATATATTGCATCAGGTTCAAAGAAGAAATCCTAAACTCATAGATACTTTCAAAGCTTTAAATCTAATGGAGAGTGAGGGAAGTGGGTATGATTTAATCTATGAAAAACTAAGTTTTGATGGTAAAAGATTTCCTGAGATACAAAATGATATAAACTATGTAAAAGTTACAATTTATTCAAATATTGTAGATGAAGATGTTTTGCAGATTTTAGATTTTCTAGCGAAGCATTATCAGCTTACTCAAAAAGAGATTATTACTTTAGGTGTAATAATAAGAGAGAAAAAAATATCAGGATTTGAACTTGCAAAAATATTGCAACTTCAAGATGATGAGAGGCTTAGAAAATGGGTAGGTGGTCTCATAGAAAAAAACATTGTCTTAACAGAAGGTAGAACAAAAGGGCTTATGTATATTATAAATCCCAAAGTTATCTCATCTATGGAACACAATTTAAAACCAAGTTTAAAAACCATGGAAGAGCATACATTAAGAGCTTTAATCAAAGAAGATTTAAAAGCTCATCCAAAAAGTAAGATTTCACAAATTCACCAAAGGATGGATGATTTAGATTTAAAATATCTAAGAAGAATTGTTTATAAGATGTATGGAGACGGTGAGTTAGATAGAGAAGGAATAAAAAGTAATATGGTTTATTTTTTGGCAAATAAAAAAAGAAATAAAAAAGAAAATGAAAAAGAAATTTAATGAAGCACCGTATTTATGGGCTTTTCTCTTTTTTAAATTTATTTTTTAGAAAAAGCAAATTATAAAAAAACAATCAAATATAAATGCTAAAACAACAAAATGTCGAAAAAATGCCGAATAATGCCGAATTGGATTTTAATGAAGAAAAAATATTGAATTTATTAAAAGAAAAGAGAAAAATCGTATCAAGTGATATAGAAAAGCTTTTAGATATTAAAGAAAGAAGAGCGAGAGAGATACTTTTTAATATGACTAAAAAAGGCATTTTGGAAAAAATAGGCAAAACAAAGGGAAGTTACTATATCTTAAAGAGAACCGGATGAGTAAAATTTTTTACCACAAGATAAATTTCTGTCAAATCATAAAAGTTTGGTGGTGAGGTTCCCTAAAACTTTTATATGGTAGCTTTTGGGCAGAGTGTTTGTAAGGTGAAAAATCCACTCTGTAAAAGTTGTCCTTTGAAAAATATATGTATGTTTGACAAGAGATGATAATTTGCCTATAATCCGCAAAAATCATTTGTATGTTGACAAAAATGGAGAAATGTATGCATGAATACAGTATAGTTCAATCATTGATAGGGCAGTGCGAAGAACAAGCGGTACAAAACAATGCTACAAAAATAACAAAAGTAGTTGTAAAGATAGGAGTTTTAAGCGGAGTGGAGGTGGATCTTTTGAAGAGTGCTTTTGAAACTTTTAAAGAGGGCGGTATCTGCGAAGATGCTGTCTTTATCGTAAATGTTCAACCCATCTTGATACGGTGCAAAGAGTGTCACAAAGAGAGTGAATTAAAGAAGAATGAGTATATATGTCCATATTGCCAGAGTGCAAATCTCGAAGTTCTTGACGGAGAAGATATGTATCTGATGAGTTTGGAAATGGAGTAATGCATTACTTTGTGTTTATCAAGAGATAAATTTTTAAAGGGTTTTTAAAGATATTTTTCAAAACTTTATTATTTTTTTGGAGTTTTTGTTAAAGATATTATGAAAAAAGCAACAATTCCCACGGCGATTATTACAATACCTATCAATTTAAATGTCACGGTTTATCCTAATTTTTTTTAAAATATTGTATCATAATGTATCTCAAACTAAAAGGAAAAATATGAAATTTTTTATGTTGGCAGTAATTTTAGTTTTTGAATTGTTTGCAGGTAATGTATTTACTAAAAAGGCTCGGCAAAGAAGTATTACAATTTATAATAACAATATAGCATTTATCCAAGAGAAAAAAAATTTTACACTTGCAAAAAGTGGTGAAAATTATATAGTTTATGAAGGGGTTCCCAATTCTATTGTAAAAGATAGTATAATACCCGAGTTTTCAAAAAAGGGTACTTTTCTTTTTTCTCAAACATTTGAAAAAAATAGAGTTGATATACAAAGACTTATTTCTTACTATAAGAAAAACAATATACAAATCGAATTTTTTAAACCAACCGATAAAGCAGATATAAGAATTTTGTCCAAAGGATATGTATTGTCAAATTTTGGAAATGTTATAACCATAAGAGACAATAATTCAAAAATATACCCCATATCCTACAAAGATATTGTATTTCCTACTCTGCCAAAAGAACTTTCTCTTTCAAAACCAAGTCTTAAATGGAGGGTAAAAGGTATAAAAGGTAAACAGAGTATTAAGCTTTCATATCTTGCAAAAGGATTGAGCTGGAATGCAAACTATACTTTAAACTTAAACAAAAATGCTAATTTTGACGGCTGGATAACGATAGATAACCGTAGCGGTATATCTTATAAAAAAATGAATATCTTTTGTATGGCAGGCAATGTCCATATAGAAAGAAATACCCGTACAGGTATAATGTTTGAAAGAGTCATATCCGTACGGAGTGATAAAACAGCAGTAACAAATGAATCCTTTAGCGGTTATCATTTGTATAAAATACCTTTTTTGGAGGATATAGAACAAGGTTCAAAACAGATAAATTTTTTATCCAAACAAAATATAAAATATGATGAATATGCAAAATTGGATTTTAATTTGCCATTGTATCCTTTAAAAAGAATGAGAAAATTTAATTTTTCACATATTATTCATATAAAAAACAACAAATCTTCCAATCTCGGCTTGCCTCTTCCAAAAGGAAAAATCAGAGTTTTTAAAAAAGACAAAAGTTTGCAAAATCATTTTATAGGAGAGAGCAGTATAGCCCATACACCAAAAAACAGTGATATATATCTTGATATCGGAAAATATTTTGATATAAAAGCTAAAGTCAAACAATTGATATTTAAAGCAACAAAAAACAGAAAATACATATATACAAAAATAAAAGTGCTGTTGTCAAATGCAGATAAAAGCCCAAAAAATGTAAAAATAAAAGTATTTTACAATATATATGGCAATTACTCTTTAAAAAGCAGTTGCAGAGGAATTTGCAAAGAGACAAATACTCAAAGCGGTTATAGTGTATATATGATGAAATTAAATGCTCATACAAACTATGATTTTGATATAACATATGAATTAAACAATTGATGAGATACATATATTTATCGTTATTGGTTTTTTTTCTTGGAGGATGTGCTTCTAAAAATAATAATTTTGTCAGTACCGTTTTTCAAACAAGCGGTGCTACCAAAATGAAAGAATATGAAAATACACTTGATGATTTTTTACTACAATTAGGTAAAAAACTAATCAAAAGAAATAAAGAAATTTTTAGTAAAAATATACTCTTTTATATAATGAATGATATAAAAAATCATACTGACACCATTAGCCTGCCTTATGTGAGCCATAAAGAAAAAGAGGAGTTTAAAAAGTATCTAAGAGTAGCCTTTTTGCCCAAAAAAATAAAAAACAGAGGTGATTATCTTTTGGTAGGACTTTATAAAATGTTTTACTGGAGTTTTGAAGGGAGCAGTTATCACAAGATTAGTGCTTTGGAATATGATGGGAAAAAATTACAGCTTGCATATGAAATTTTACAGGCTATAGCTTGGAAAATAAAAGTTGCTAAAGATAAAAAGGGAGATTATCTTTATCTTACATGGCAAAACAATTGGCAGATAGAACTTGGTAAAAAATTAAGAAGAGGAAGAAAATTATCTGTAAAACTTATAAAAAATTTAACATATATTAAAAATAAAAAAGAGAGTTTACTTTCCGCATCCAATCTGTCATTTGAGGCTCTTTTTGCTAAAATGCTTTTTGTATATGAAAATGCTCTTAAAACTGTAGGGGTAGAGCCTAAAAATTTGGGAGCAGATGCATTAAGAAGTATAATTTTTATGTTGTAGGAGGATTTATGAAAAAAATTATCGCTATAGTATTTGCAGGAACTGTTTTGTTTGCTTCTAACGGGGATATATTTAATTATTTAAATAGTTGCAAAAAGTCAAATTTTAACAATTTAAAAACTGTACTTAAAAACAGGCATAAACTTGATATGTATGATAAAAACGGCGATACTCTTTTGACAAAAATTGCCAAAACCCTGTCAAATTGTTACTACAATCAAGATTTGGCAAAAATTATTATAGATAATTCCGATATTATAGATTTGCCAGATAAAGCAGGAGATACCCCTTTGATAGTTTCTTTAAGAAAAGACAAGGATATATATTTTTCAAAATTTCTCATAAATGAAGGAGCTGATATAAACAAACCTTCAAAAAAAGATGGAAAAACTCCTCTTATGATTGCCGCAAAGAGTGCCAATGAAGAGATGGTAAGAGTGCTTGATGAAAGATTTGCAAAAAGAGGTCTTAAAGATAACAGTGGCAAAAGTGCATTGGATTATGCTGTTCAAAGCGGTGATGAAAAAATACTGCAAAAAGTTTATGCAGATAAAAAAAACAAGTTTGCCTTTTTTGACAGTGTAAATGGAGCATTGTTTATGAATTTGACAAAAAAAGGTTTTCATATAAAAGATAAATCATTAGATGACAAAAAGATACTTTTTATCTATGGCAACAAAAAAATTTATAGCAAATTATGCCATTTGGCCAAAAGAGATACAAGATACCTTTTTATGATAAATTATAATGAAAAGATAAATACATATAAGAGATGCAAAACCAATATAAAAGTTTTAAAATTTAACAAGGATTTTTATATGTTGCTTTTAAAAGCTCTTAGATGGAGAACACCTCCAATGTTTTTGCTAAGAGATAAAAACGGCAATATTGTTAAATCAGGAATTGATGAAAAGTCTCTCTTGAAAGTAGGATTGGGAATAAACCGGTAAAAACCGGTTTATTTATTTGTAAGTTTCTCGACTTCGTCTTTGCTTTTTACAACTTCGCCGCTACCATGAATAACTTGAGGTATGCAAGATGTACAAACATATACTTCTTCCCCTCTGCAGATTGATTTTAGGTAAACTTTGTTATCGTTTTCATTTGATTCGCTTAAACATACATGGCATACTACTTTTTCCATTTTCCTCTCCTTTTTTAAAATAAGCAAAAATTATACTGAAAAAATCTTAATCCCGCTTTAGATTATTAGAAGCGGCCTATAAATTTTGAGTTTTTTCATAACAGGCTTGCATGGCTTTTATAAAAGAATCTCTTACCTTACCTTCTTCAAGCTTGGCTGCTCCGGCAGCTGTTGTGCCCCCCGGAGAAGTTACTTTGTCTTTTAAAATAGCAGGATGTTCCTCTTTTAAAAGCTCTGCCGTTCCTTCGAGCATATAAGCGGCATATTTGTAGCTTATCTCTCTTGAAAGTCCCAATTTAACTGCCCCGTCACTAAGAGCTTCTGCTACCAATGCTATCCATGCCGGAGCGGAACCGCCTATCCCCGTAGCTATATCAAGCTCTTTTTCGCTTTTTAGCCAAAAACATTTTCCTATAGTGCTTAATATTTGTAAAGATATATCTTTCAAATTTTCATCTCCGCATACTGAGATTACTGCTTTTCGTTTGAGTGCGGCAATATTTGGCATAGCTCTTATATAACTTTTTGCTTTAATTTTGTCTTTTATTTTTTTTAGTGCTGTTCCGGCCAATATGGAGATAACACCTTTTGCAATTCCATTTGTTTGCAACTGCTCTAAAGCCTGAGGTTTTATGGCAAGTATGACTATATATCCGTCAAGATTCGGAATGGTATCTGTAATTTTTAAGTCGGTAAAAAGGCTTTTTAATTCTTCTGCTCTTGGTTTATGGCTTTCAACAACAGTTATATCATACTCTTTTAAGCCGCCAAGCATAGCTCCGCCCATATTGCCCGCACCTATAAGTAGTAATTTCATTTAAATCCTTTATTAAATTCAAATTTTATAGATATTATACTATAATGTATATAAAAAATAATGGAGGGTAATTTAATGCCTATGTTAGACAGTTTTATGGTTGATCACACCAAAATGCCGGCTCCTGCAGTGAGGGTGGCAAAACATATGAAAACACCTTGCGGTGATATTGTTAGTGTATTTGATCTTAGATTTTGCAAACCCAATAAAGAGATTATGTCACCTGAAGGTACTCATACATTGGAGCATCTTTTTGCCGGTTTTATGAGAGAACACTTAAATGGCAATAATGTTGAAATTATAGATATATCTCCTATGGGATGCAGAACGGGCTTTTATATGAGTGTAATTGGCGACCCTGATGAAAAGAGGGTTGTTGAGGCATGGGAAAAATCAATGAAAGATGTCTTGAATGTTAAGAGTCAAGATGATATACCGGAATTAAACATATATCAGTGTGGAAGTGCATTTATGCATTCGCTTGATGATGCCAAGGAGATAGCAAAAGGTGTATTGGAAAAGGGTATAGGCATTATGGATAATGAAGCTTTGAAACTTGATGAGAGTTTGATAAAATAGAAATAGCATAATTTCACTTTATGCTATTTCTCTACCTATTTTTTTGTACAATTCCCAATAATATACAACAAAAGATTTTACTTTTTTATCCAAAGGTAAAAAGTATCCGTTCTCTTTTTTGGCAAACATATATAAAAATTCACTTGCATCTTTTTTGTAAAGATAGTGTTTTGCCAAATTATTATAAGTATTTTTGTATAGCGATACGGTTTTTTCATAAACCTTATCGTCAAAGCTGATATGCAGTTTTTCTTTTTCATATCTTAAAACACCGCTTTTAAAAAGTATATCAAGATGAATCAAGCCTTCACAATAGTAAGGCTCAACTTCACCTGTATGCATCCAGGCTATAAGAGAAACGGCTCTTTTGGTAATATCTTTTAAAATATAACTTTTTAATTTTTCCTGTTCATTGTAAAAAAAGCTAACAAGTCCACCGGCAGTAGCTTTGAATTCTTCTATATTTTTAAAGTTACCGGTTTTATTCATGGCGGTTTCGGTTGTATTATCCATCCATAAAATATGACCAAATTCATGTCCGATAGTGGTTATATCATAAATTTTATGCCAAATTTCAGGTTTGTTAAAGAGCAAATCTTTATATTCATCTATAAAATTGTTTCCAAAAATACTCTGTGTAATTTTCATAACGGGTTTTGCCCTTTGAGCCTCAAGGATACTGTCTGCAAATGCAAAGATTTTTTTACCGAATTGTGAACTTACTTTTTCATCGTTTGGTACGACCTGTGCTGAAAACAATCCGCAAAATTCCGCCCCATAGTAAAGCATAGGCTTTCCTATATAAAGTTGTACTTTGTTTAAATTGGCAATGGTGGATATTTTGATATTTTTATGAGCGGGCAAAGCAAGAGAATCAAATATTTTTAAAAAAGTATCTTTTATTTTCTCTTTTGTATTGCTTTGAGATATTTCTTTGGGATTTGCAATTCTGACATCCCATTCAAGTGCAACGGCCTTTCTGTAATGATCTTCGTAGTATTCAAGAGGATGACCTACTTGCAAAGGTGAAGTTATCTTCATCCAGTATCTGTCCACATCAGCCCATCTTTTTATAAGTTTTGAAGTATTTCTTTCATTAAGAGCTTTTATGATAGCATTAAAATAATTTATATACTCATCTTTTAAACCAAAAATTTCATCATCAAGTACAGAAAGCTTTAAAACAAGGGTTTCTATGGGTTTGCTTACTTCTTCAACTTCTTTTGCAAATGCATCTTTATAACTAAGTGAGCGAAATTCATCACCGTTTCTTATCAATACGGAGTACGACCTATCGGCAGTTTTTCCATCCTCGTCAATTTCGAGCAGTTTCTTTTGATGCAGCATTTGGTAGATTTTTTCCTCATCACCGTTAAAAAGTTTGAAAAGTTCCCTGTTTATTCCTGTTATAATATGGGAAGTCCATGAAGATTGCCATTTGGTAAAAGCGATACCTGCTTGATGAACACCTTCTAAAATTGTTCTGTAAAATTGTGTTAAAAGCTTGAGTGAATTTATCTTTCGTAAAAGTTTTTTATGAAGATTTATATGATAATTACTAGCCCAAAGATATGCTTTTTCTTTGACTTTGTCTATCTCTTCCTCACTAAAATTCGCTTTTTGTAACTCTTGTATCAAAGATTCATCTCTTAGCGAGACAAGCCTGTTGATGGCCGATAATCTTGTTTCTTGATTGAGTGGCAGTTTTATATCATTTAAAAAATTATCTATATATTCTTTTTTGGTCGGTATATCTTTATGAAGAATTTCATAAAAACTGTTTAATTCATTTTGATTGTCCTGCAAAATGAGATATATTTTTTCCAAATCATATAAAAAAAGTTCTTTTAATTGTTTCATAATTTTTATTTCCCATTAAAATTTAAAGCAAATTATACTATAATATGCAAGAGGTATTTCTGAAACCTTATAGTTTATAACATTGTGAGTTTTTTTAGTTATGAAAAATAGCATCATATCAATATTTTGGGATTATAACTATATAGATTTTGAGATATTCTTAAAAAGAATGAAACAGGTTTTTTATGGAAAGATATAAGGCTATCAATAATTATCTCAATATGGCCATAGTAGAATCTAATTTAAAAAAAGCAAAAAATGACGATTTGCCTTTGAGTGTTATACTGTTTAAATACAATATTGATCTTGATAATGCTTTTTTCTTCAAAAATATTATGAGTGAAATTTATACACTTCTTTCTTACCCCGATATTTTCTATAATGACAAAGAGAGTTTTTTGGTAATTTTGCAAAACAAAAGACTTCATGAAAGTATAACAATATTCAAGAAAGTCCAACATGATCTTCTTAATATGCATGACTTAAGGATAGATAGAGTCGGAATTACGGAAATGTCTAAAGATGACACTGTAGAGAGTTTGCTTAAAAGAGTCAATAGATACCTTGTGATTTCAAAAAGATTGCCAATTGGAAAAATTATATACGGAACAAGTTCTTTTGATTTTTATAATGATAGAAAACGCGAAAATACACTAAAAAATATCATAGAAAACAATCCTGATGTAATACTGCATAGTCTGTATGAAGGAATACCCATAAAAAATAAAGCTTCCATAGTGCAATACAGTGAAGACAAAATGTGTCTTGAAACTACTTATGAAGAATTGCTGTATTTGAAAAAAAATGAAGAATTTGTTTATATGCGACATAAAGAGTTTCCTTATATTATCAAAGGTTATATTTATAAGTATGATTTCAATCATAAAGTTATTTGTGTAAAAAATCTTGAATTTCAAGATATCTCAGTAGTTGACAGAGCAAGTACCAGGATTACGCCACCAAAAAATATAAGGGTAATGATAGAGTATGAAAACAGTATTGTCTGTGATGGTGCGATAAAGTCAATTTCAGCAGACTCGCTTGTAGTAAAAGTTGATAGAAACAGACTTAAAAGGATACTTATGCTAAAAAATAGAGAATTTATATTGAAATTCAGACTTTTTGCAAAAAACAGTATAGCAATTGACAATATATCTCTTAGAGCAACAATATTTAATATATCTGGAAGCGATATAGTTTTTTTGATAAAACCCAACAGTTTTATCAAGGTAAAAATTTTAAATTATGTCAAATCCGTACAGGAAGAAATCATAAAAAATTTAAAAAAACAGATAACAATACAATAAAATCAGCAGATAAAGGATAACTTTGGAGATAAATGCCATAAAAAAGATAGAAAAAAAAGCTATCAAATCAAGTAGACTAAGTCTTGTTAGGTTGGGATTTGCCCTATTTTTTATATTTGCCGTTTTTTTATATGTTTATATAAATAACGGTGGAGTTGAAAATAGTACATTTTTGATAATTGCTTCTTTGTTTGGTGCATATATGGCAATGAATATAGGAGCAAATGATGTTGCAAACAATATCGGACCGGCAGTCGGGTCAAAAGCACTTACTATGGGAGGAGCTATAGCAATAGCGGCTGTATTTGAAGCAAGCGGTGCTTTAATTGCAGGTGGAGATGTTGTGCAGACTATAAAAAAAGGGATTATTGATATCCACTCTTTCGGATTTGATATCCACTCTTTTGTATGGGCTATGATGGCTGCACTGTTGGCTGCGGCTTTATGGCTGAACTTTGCTACATACTTTAAGGCTCCGGTTTCAACTACTCACTCTATAGTCGGCGGTGTAATGGGAGCCGGAATCGCAGCTTTTGGATTTGGGGTAGTTTCATGGGGGACGATGGGTGCCATAGTGGCTTCCTGGATTATTTCGCCGTTAATCGGAGGAGCTATAGCAGCACTGTTTTTATACGGCATAAAAAAAACTATTATTTTTAAAGAGGATAGGATAAAGAGTGCAAAGAGTTGGATACCTTTTTATGTAGCCATAATGGCATGGGCATTTGCAACATATATAACCTTGAAAGGCTTTAAGCATATTTGGCCGAATATAGTAAGTTTTGTAAATTCTATAATCTCCATATTGCCGGAAACTAAAAAGCCTACATTTTTAACTGCCAATATTATCGGTATAGTTGTAGCTGTAATTGTCTATTTTTATACAAGAAAAAAACTTCAAAATACTACTATGAGTGACAACAGCAGAAAAGGTATAAGTACATATTTTACCATACCGTTAGTTTTTGCTGCCGCACTTTTAAGTTTTGCACATGGTGCAAATGATGTGGCAAATGCGGTAGGACCTCTTGCCGCTATAAGTGATGCGGTTATAAATAATGCAATTTCTCCAAAAGCCGGTATTCCTTTTTGGGTTATGGCGGTAGGTGGCTTTGGTATATCTATAGGTTTGGCTCTTTACGGGCCTAAACTTATAAGAACAGTTGGCAGTGAAATAACCGAACTTGACAAGATAAGAGCATTTTCCATTGCTATTGCTGCAGCTATAACAGTTATATTGGCCAGTCAGCTCGGGCTTCCTGTTAGCTCGACTCATATTGCCATTGGTGGTGTTTTCGGAGTAGGTTTTTTAAGAGAATGGTTAGATAGAGTTAAAAATCTTGAAGAAAAAGCCCAAATTGAGAGAATTAACCTTGAAGAAGAAAAAACACACTTAGATGAAATAAAAAATGAGTTTAAAGAGCTTCAAAATAAAGAAGAAAAGGTTTTGGAAGATTATGAAAAAATTGTAGAATTGATCAAAGAGATAAGAGATGAAGAGAAAAGGATAAAAAAAGAGAAAAAGGCCATAAAAAATATAAAAAAAGAAAAATACATAAAAAGAGATGCACTTAAAAAGATAATCGCCGCTTGGATAGTTACAGTGCCTGTTGCGGCTTTGCTTTCTGCTATGATATTTTTTATGCTTAAAGGGATGTTTATATGATACAAATGACAAAAGAGCAGCAAGAAGAGTTAAAAGAGCACTTTAACAATCCGAAAAATTTTGGAAAAATGTTGGATTATGATGCCAAAGGTATATGTATAAACCCTGAAAAAAAAGCAAAAACCACTATATTTTTAAAAGTGGATAAAAATGAAATTGTACAAGATATAAAATTTTTAATTAAGGGATGCAAGAGTACTTTGCTGACAGGATCATTGTTTACAGAAACAGTTAAAGGGTATTCTTTGGATGATGGTATAGAATTGTGTGATGATTTGCTTCAAGAGTTGGAGGCTGATTTGACACCAGATAAAGAAAAGCCAAGATTGGTGATGAATGCGTACAAGGCTGCTGTGCAAAACTATAGAGATAGAAAAAATGGCAGTAACGAAAATGAAAAAGAGATAATTATACACTCATCTTCATATTATACGAGTACTTAAGAGGGTAAAATAGTTTTATTGTAATTTGATGAGAGTTTAAGGAGTTTACAAGGCGGACAAATTGTTTCTCTCGCCGACAGGCGTAGCATAAGTTTTACCCCACAAAATTTTAAAATTTTGTGGGGACCCCAAAGTGATAGGAATTTTTGCCGGAATTCATTTTCGGCAAAAAGGAGATTTTAAAATGAAATTTTTAAAAGAGTTAAAACAGCTTGTAGAGATAAATTCATATACAATGAATAAAGAAGGTGTTGATAAAAACGGAGAAATTTATATTACGAAGATGATACCGCTTGGTTTTGAGTATGAAATTTTTAAGCGTAAACATATAGGAAACCATATACTTTTTAAATCCCGTAAAAAAACCGGTAAAAAACTTTTGCTTTTAGGACATATGGATACTGTATTTCCTGAAGGCAGTTTTGAAGGTTTTAAAGAAGATGAAGAGTGGGTTTACGGTCCTGGAGTTTGTGATATGAAAGGCGGCAATATAGTAGCTATAGAAGCACTCAGAGAACATTTTTATAAATATAAAAAGATTGAAAATATAGATTTTTTGCTTGTGAGTGACGAAGAGGACGGAAGCAATGATTCAAAATTTATAACTGCCAAACTATCCGAAAAATATGATTATGCTCTTGTTTATGAAGCTGCGGGAGAAGATATGGAGGTTGTTACAGGCAGAAAAGGTGCGGGAACATTTTTTATAGATATCAAAGGCAAACCTGCTCATGCCGGCAATAACTACACTCTTGGAATTGATGCCAACCTTGAAGCCAGTTATAAATTGCAAAAATTGATCAAACTTAGTGATTTTAACAAAGGTACAACAGTAAATGTAGGCAAAATAGAAGGAGGAGTAGGAGCAAATACCATTTCGCCTTATGCAAAACTTACTTTCGAAGCACGATATACTTCAACAAGTGAAAGAGACAGGATTTTAAAAGAGATAGATAAAATTGTAAGTACTTCATATGTTAAAGGAAGCAAGTCATTTTTGAGTGGAGGTATTCAAAAAGATGTTATGGAGCCGACTTGCAAACAGGAGAAATTTTTAAAAGATATTGAAAATTACTGCAAGATAAAATTAAAAACCGAAAAAAGAGGCGGAGTGAGTGATGCAAATATAGTTTCATCAAGCGGTACAGTCGTGCTTGACGGTATGGGACCTTTTGGAGATGGGGATCATACTGATAAAGAGAGAGCTTTAAAAAGCAGTTTTAAAAAGAGGATAGAGTTAAGTACAAAGATATTTGAAGCTATTATGGAGAAAAAAATCTAACAAAGGGCCAGGGGTCAAAAGGGCCAGGGGTCAGGGTTTGACTTTTGACTTTTTCTTATTATAATTTCTCCTTTAAATAGAAGTTTTCAATGGCAAGACGACAAAGGATAGAAAGTGCAGGATTTCATCATATTTATAACCGTGGTGTTGAAAGACGAGTTGTATTTGCTGAGCCAAAAGATAAAGAAAAATTTTTAGAAATAGTTTGTGAAGTATCTGAATATTATGATTTTATCATACA
>CAZKWE010000015.1:0-7356 GCA_964556545.1 uncultured Campylobacteraceae bacterium
TCATCAACAAAACCCAAAACTTCCAACACATTCTCTTTGATTTGTTCAGGTGTGCAAAAGATATGTGCATCATCCTGGGTAAATTCCCTCACTCTGAAAAGTCCGTGCAAAACTCCGCTCATTTCGTGTCTGTGAACTACACCGTACTCAAAAAATTTAAGAGGTAAATCCCTGTAACTTCTAAGTTCGCTTTGATATATCTTTATATGCCCAACGCAATTCATGGGTTTTATGCCATATTCTACAGTTTTTGGATTTTTATCATCACCTTCATTTATCTTGGTAAAGTACATATTTTCACCGTAGTTGTCATAGTGGCCGCTTATCTTCCATGCTTTGCTTTTTAATATTTCAGGTCCGCGGACCGGCTGATATCCTCTTTTTCTGTGAGATTTATACAGTAAGTATTCAAGTTTACTTCTAAGCCTTGCTCCGTTTGGTAGCCACAGCGGAAGTCCCGCACCTATATCTTCATCAAAAGTAAAAAGCTTTAACTCTCTTCCGAGTTTTCTGTGATCTCTTTTTTTTGCTTCTTCTATCATTTGAAGATACTCTTTTAAGCTCTCTTTGGTGGAAAATGCCGTTCCGTAGATTCTTGTAAGCATTTCACGATTTTCATCGCCTCCAAGATATGCTCCAGCGATCCTTGTAAGCTTGAAAAAATTTATATATTTGGTGTTTGGCAGATGCGGTCCACGACAGAGATCTTCAAAATCGCCTTGTTTATAGATACCGATTTTTGCATCATCAGGTATATTTTTCAATACCTCAAGCTTTAAATCGTCATCTTGAAATTTTTCAAGAGCTTCTTTTTTGGTTATAGTGTATTTTATTATCTCATATCTTTTTTTAGCAAGCTCTTTCATTTTCTTTTCTATATCTTTTAAGTCGCTTTCTCCAAGTTTTTTATCAACTCTAAAATCATAGTAAAAACCATCTTCTATAACCGGCCCTACGAAAAATTTTGCTTCAGGGTAGAGGTTTTTTACAGCTTGCGCCATAAGGTGGGCAGTAGAGTGTCTTAAAACTTTGAGAGATTCTTTTGAATTATCAAGATATATTTTTTTAGCTTGCCGTGTATCGATACCGTTTTCTTTTGCTGTCTGTAAGTCAACGATATCATCATTAACTTTTATGGCTATAATATCTTCCAAAAATTACCTCATTTTATATATTGTAATGGTGGTCGCAACAGGACTTGAACCTGTGACCACCACCTTGTCGAGGTGGTGCTCTACCAGCTGAGCTATGCGACCAAAATTAGAAAGCTTATTTTATCCAAAATAAGTTTAAGTGTAGTTTAGAGTAGTAAAGAGTATAATTCATATATGCAATTAAATAACTGAGGAAACAGATGGAAAATATCTTTAGAGAATATGATATAAGAGGAATTTTTGAAAAAGAGTTAAATGAAAAAAGTGTAAAACTTATAGGTTATCTTTTGGGTGAGGAAATAAAAAAACATGGAGAGTATGTGGCTATTGGCTATGATGCAAGGACTCATTCGCCACTACTTAAAGACTATCTTGCAAGCGGTTTTGTAAAAGCCGGGGTAAAGGTGCTTGATATGGGGCTTGTTCCAACTCCTGTTTGCTATTTTGCCAACTATGTGGAATTTAGCGGTATAACTCCTGCCGGTTCAGTTATGATAACAGGTTCGCACAATCCAAAAGAGTATAACGGCTTTAAAATAACCATAGACAAAAAGCCGTTTTTTGGAAATGACATATATGCTTTAAGAGATAAATTTTTTAAAATGCAAGATATAGCGATAAAAGACAATACAGCCTCTATCAAAATTCCTGCCAAGAAAAAATATATAGACTATATGGTCAATGAGTTTTCTTTTTTGAAAGGACTTGAAACAAAAATTGTTTTAGACGGGGGAAACGCAGTAGCGGGAGTGGTTATAAAAGATATATTTGATGATTTAAGATTTGATTATAAAGGTTTATATCTTGAGCCTGATGGAAATTTTCCGAACCATCATCCGGATCCGACCATAGAAGAAAATCTAAAAGATATAAAAGAGGAATTAAAAGATGGCTTTGATATAGGATTTGCGTATGACGGAGATGCGGATAGGATAGCCGTTTTGACTAAAAAATACAATATAAAAGGTGATATTTTGGCCATACTGTTTGCAAAACAGATGAAAAAACCGATAGTTATAGGAGAAGTGAAGTGCTCCAAAATAATGTATGATGAGATAAACAAGATGGGTGGAAAAGCCATCATGTACAAAACAGGACACAGCAATCTAAAAGTAAAGATAAGAGAGACGGGGGCTGATCTTGCTGCTGAGGTTAGCGGACATATCTTTTTTGCAGATAGATATTTCGGTTATGATGATGCTATATATGCAACATTAAGAGTGCTTGAACTGATAAAAAAAGGTATGAATTTAGATAAAGAGATAGATGCTTTGCCAAAGGTTTACTCAACCGAAGAGATCAAGATTCCCGTCAAAGAAGATGAAAAATTTGAACTTATGAAATGGATAAAAGAGATACTTTTTAAAAGACCCTCTTATCTTCCGGATATAAAAAATATCATCAATATAGATGGAGTAAGGATAAATTTTGAAAACGGATGGGCACTTGTAAGGGTATCCAATACTACTCCTGTTCTTGTAACAAGATATGAAGCAACCGATAAAGAGAGTTTAAATCTTTATCAAAAGAGTATCGAACGATTGATAAATGAGGCAAAGGAGACTTTATGAAGATAACTCTACACTCACCATTGGATATGCATCTGCATTTAAGAGATGGAAAAATGATGCAAAATATAGCAAGATGCAGTTCAAAGTATTTTGCAGGTGGTGTAATAATGCCAAATCTTGTCCCTCCTATTGCAAGCATAGAAGATGTAAAGGCATATAAAAAAAGGATACAAAAAGCTATAAATGGTGATAAATTTGAGCCTTATATGACTTTGTTTTTTAAAAATGACTATAATTATAAATTTTTAAAGGAGGCAAAAAAATATATAAAAGCTATAAAACTGTATCCAAGCGGAATTACAACAAATTCCGAGGGAGGAGTGAGTAGTTTTGAAACAGAAGATTTAAAAGAAACACTTGAAGCTATGAGTGAACTTGAATTGCCTCTTTTGGTTCATGGTGAAACAAATGGATTTGTACTTGACAGAGAGAAAGAATTTGGATTGTTTTATGAAAAAATTGCCAAATCTTTTCCAAAGCTAAAGATAATTATGGAACATATAACAGATAAAAACAGTGTAAAACTTTTAGACAGATTTGATAATTTATATGCAACTATAACTCTTCACCATTTGCTTATCACACTTGATGATGTTGTAGGAGGACTTTTGAAACCTCATCTTTTTTGCAAACCCATAGCAAAAAAAGAAGAAGACAAAGAGTTTTTGCTGGAAGTTGCACTAAACGCTCATCCGAAAGTAATGTTCGGAAGCGACAGTGCTCCTCATCCGCAAAGCTCAAAAGAGTCTTGCGGGTGTGCGGCAGGAGTATTTTCTGCTCCGGTTATACTTCCCGCGCTTTGTGATTTGTTTGAAAAACATAATAAACTTGAAAACCTTCAAAATTTTATAAGTAATAATGCAAGAAAGATATATAACATAAAACCGATAAAAAAAGATATAATTTTAGAAAAAAAAGAGTTTTTGGTGCCTGAAAAATATGGTGAAGTTATTCCTATGTTTGCGGGAGAAAGACTTAACTGGAGTTATTATGAGAGTACTTGTTCTTGAAGACAATGAACTGCTTTTGGAAACATTGGAAGATTTTTTGGAAAATGAAGGATATAGTGTTGATCTTGCAAAAGATGGAGAGGAAGCCTTGCGGCTTAGCTATAAAAATACTTATGCTCTTTATCTTTTGGATATCAAAGTTCCCCTTGTTGACGGCATAGAGCTTTTAAAAGAGTTAAGAGAATACGGAGATAATACTCCTGCAATTTTTATCACCTCTTCGGTTGATAAAGATAGTATTACAAAGGGTTATGAAGCCGGGTGTGATGAGTATATAAAAAAACCTTTTGATTTGGATGAGCTTTTAATGAGAATAAAAGCTGTTCTAAAAAGAGTCGAGCCCGAAGAAATTATAAAGATAAATGATAACTACAGTTATAATGTCAAAAGAAAAAGGCTTTTAAAGGGCAGTGAAGAGATAAAGATAAACTTAAAGGATTTGCAACTTTTGGAACTTCTTTTAAAAAACAGGGGCCAGGTTGTAACAAAGGATATGATAAAAGATGAATTGTGGCAAAGTGAAGAGGTTGTAAGCAGCGGGGCTTTGAGGGTATATATAAATAATTTAAAAAAGATATTTGGTAAAGAGACGATAGAAAATATAAGAGGCCTTGGATATAGGTTTGTATAATGATAAAACAGTGAGAGTTTGATGGAAAAAGAACACAAATGGGTTTTGGTAAAAATTTCTCTCTTTTTCTCTTTATGGATGTTTTTTATATTTTCTATCATATATTTGATAATTGATAGATTTTATCTGAGTGAAAATTTATTTTATCTTATAGGAATGGCAGCTTTTTTGATATCTCTTTTTGGCGGATATATGCTTGCACTATTTTTTTTAAATCCAATATTTCAAACCAACAAATTTCTTGACAGGCTTTTAAAAGATACTCTTCATGAGTTAAATATACCGGTAGCAACCATAAAAGCCAATGCTCAAATGATAAAAACAAATCCCGAAAATCCAAAAAATATAAAAAGAGTGGACAGGATTGAAAAAGCATGTGAGGATTTGCTACAGCTTTACAAAGGGATGGATTATTATATAAAAAGAGAGATTGAGCAGGTTGATAAGGAATTGTTCAATCTTAAGGATATATGTATTGAAAGTATAAAAAAATTTAAAGAGATAAGCAAAGATATAAAAATTATCGCAGAATTGGAAGATGTAAAAGTGGAAGCTGACAGGATGGGTTTTATAAAAGTTTTAGACAATCTTATATCAAATGCCATCAAATATAACAAAAAAAACGGATATGTAAAAATTATATTGAAAAAAGATTATTTGATAGTAGAAGATAATGGTATAGGAATGGATTCAAGTGAACTTTTTAGAGTATTTGACAGACATTATCAAGCAGATGAGAGCAAGAGTGGATATGGCTTGGGGCTTAGCATAGTTAAGTCTTACTGCGACAAAGAGAAAATTTATATCAATATCGATTCTCAAAAGGGAATTGGAAGTAAATTTAAACTAAGTTTAAAAAATATTATAGCCCGGGAATAAAAAATGCAGTTTTTATATCATGAAAATGCTTCACAGAATAAGATAATTATACAAAATGAATTATATAAATATATTTTTAAGATTAGAAGACACAAGCTTGGCGAGAGTATAGCTTTAAGAAATCTAAAAGATGATTTTATATATTTTTACAAGATAGAAAGCATATCCAAAAAAGAGGCTTTGTTTGTTTTGCAAAGTAAACAAAAGATGGTTATAGCTCCCAATAAACATTTGCATATAGGATGGTGTATCATAGATACTAAAATTATAGAAAAAACATTGCCTATGCTAAATGAGATGGGTGTTGGCAAAATATCATTTATCTACTGTGATAGGAGCCAAAAAAATTTTAAAATAAATCTTGAAAGGTTGAAAAAGATACTTGTAAATTCTTCCCAACAATGTGGCAGAAGTAAAATGATGGAGATAGAGATACTAAAAAGTTTAAAAGAGTACTTTAAAAGATATCCAAAGAGTGCCATACTTGATTTTGGAGGAAAAAGTATAGACAATAGAGAAATTGACAGTATAGTTATAGGGTGCGAAGGCGGTTTTTCCGAAAGTGAAAAAGAGCAATTTGAAGATAAAAAATGTTACAGTTTTGATACTGCGATGATACTAAAAAGTGAAAGTGCAACAGTAGCCATAACAGCCATAAAAGAGCTTATGACATAATTAAGTTACAAATTTTCTTGTTTACTATCAATATTATGCAATATTTTAGGTTTTAAAATGTATAATTATAAAAATACAACAATTGTTGGAGATATTATTACAAATGATTATCCTGCGAAACCAAAGAAAAAACTGATAATCGCAGTTGCATTTGTTACAGGACTTATTTTTTCTGTGTTTTTGGTATTTTTCTTAGAATTTATCAAAAGTTTTAAAGAAGATAAAACTAAAGAATAAAAATTAAAAATAGATGATAAATAATTTAAAGGCTATATTATGAAAATACTTATAACCGGTGGAGCCGGATATATAGGTGGTCATGTTGCCAAACAGCTTTTAGAATATACAGATAATGAGATTTTGATTTTGGATAATCTCTCAACCGGAAGTATAAAAACATTGGACACATTAAAAAAGATAAGAGATTTTGAATTTGTAAAGTTTGATTTAAAAGAGTTTGATAAAGTAAAAGAACTTTTAGATAGCAAAAAGTTTGATGCTATTATCCATTTTGCTGCAAGTATAGTTGTACCTGAATCAGTTACAAATCCTTTAAAATACTATATGAACAATACGGTAAACACTACAAATCTGATAAAATGTGCCATTGATAGTGGTGTTGGTAAATTTATCTTTAGTTCAACTGCTGCGGTTTACGGAGAACCAAAAGAACTTCCAAAAGATGGAATTGATGAAGATTGCCAAACTTTACCGATAAATCCATATGGAATGAGCAAGCTTATGAGTGAGAGTGTTATCAAAGATACCGCAAAAGCTCATAAAGATTTTAAATATGTCATTTTTAGATATTTTAATGTCGCAGGAGCTGATATCTATTATGAAAAAGATAAACTCTCTCCAAGAATCGGTCAATCTTTTCCAAATGCAACCCACCTTATAAAAATAGCAAGTGAATGTGCTGTTGGCAAAAAAGAAAAGATGGCAATTTTCGGAAGTGATTATAACACACCTGATGGTACGGGAGTAAGGGATTATATCCATGTTGATGATTTGGCTGATGCTCATATAAAAGCACTTTCTTATTTGGAGCAAAATGAAAGTGAGATTTTTAATGCCGGATATGGCAAAGGGTATTCTGTTAAAGAAGTTATTGAAGCTATGAAAAAAGTAACCGGAGTTGATTTTAGAGTTGATTTAGAAGGTAGAAGAGCAGGCGATCCTGCTATGCTTATTTCAAATAACTCCAAAATAAAATCAAAAATGAAATGGTCCGCCAAATATGAAAATTTAGAACTTATTTGCCAAAGTGCATATGAATGGGAGAAAAGATTATGATGAAAATAGCAATAATAGGTTTAGGATATGTAGGGCTTCCTCTTGCTCATGCTTTTAGTTTTAAGTATAAAGTAGTAGGTTTTGATATAGCTTCTTGGAGAATAGAGGAGTTAAGGAATGGGTATGACAGAACCCTTGAA
>CAZKWE010000016.1:0-15096 GCA_964556545.1 uncultured Campylobacteraceae bacterium
TCTTCTTACAAAAGATATAAACTCATCATATTTTTCAAATTTATCATTTTCATGCAAAAACAGATAAGATTGATCTTTTTTCAAAATATTTAAAGCAAGTATCATAGCTTCTTTTTGAGGGATATTTGTAATATCTTTTAAAAGTTTTCTGCCCTCACTTAAAGCATCTTTTATACTTTTCATTTTAAAATCTCCTTTTTGCCGGAAATGAATTCCGGCAAAAATTCCTATCACTTCGGGGTCCCCACAAAATTTTAAAATTTTGTGGGGTAAAACTTATGCTACGCCTGTCGGCGAGAGAAACAATCATGATTTTTATTTTTGTTTGTGTTTTTTTGAAATATGATTGTTTCATTTTATTTTATTTTTCAATCGTTCTTGTTTGCTTCACACTCTTCTTTTAGTGCTTCATCCGCTTTTGCATAATTTTTACCAAGTCGTTCAAGCCTCTTGGTTAAAGGAGGATGAGTAAAATAAAAAAAGATAAAAAGCGGATGATCTCTTGGAAAAGATTTATTTTCATTTGCAAGCTTTTCCAATGCATTTGCCAAAGTTGCAGCACTCTCACATTCACTTCCGTATTCATCAGCGGCATATTCATTATGTCTGCTTATCAAACCCATAACAGGCATAAAAACAAAAGCAACAACAGGTAAAAGTAACAAAAAGAAAGCAATAATCGTATAAGGGGTTTTATACAGTCCGAAACTAAAAAACATACTCTCCGGTAAATTTCCAAATATAAAAAACATTAAGAACAGAAGAATTCCCATCATAAAAATATTTTTTATAATATCCTTATGTTTAAAATGTCCGAGTTCATGACCCAAAACAGCCAAAAGCTCCTGTTTTGTAAGCTTTTTTACAAGAGTGTCAAAAAGTACCACTCTTTTTGAACTTCCCAATCCTCCAAAGTATGCATTTAATCTGTTATCTCTTTTGCTTGCATCCATAGTAAAAATACCGCTACTCTTTAATCCTGCTTTTTTCATAAGTTTTTCTATAGATTCTTTTAAATCTTCATCTTCAAGAGGTATAAATTTATTGAATATCGGTGCTATAAAAGTAGGATATATTACATTTATAGTTATTATTACGGCAAAAATAAATATAAAACTCCACAACCACCATAAAGAAAAAGTAAGTATAATATAACTGATTATATAAACCACAAGTGAACCGAAAATAAAAAACAAAACAGCAGATTTCAATAAGTCATTTAAAAACATTTTAACACTTATATTGCTAAATCCAAACTTTTTATCAAGATAAAATTTACTGTATATATCAAAAGGCAATGAAAAAAGATAATTTACTACTATAAAAATATCTATATAAATTACTGATTTTAACAATATATTATCTATTGATATTGCACCATCAAGCCATCTTAAACCAAAGCCAACCCAAAATATAAAAAGTGCATAATCAAATAAAGAATTGAGTATATCCATTCTTTGGGTTGCTATTTTATAATCGGCAGCATCTTTGTATCTTTTCTTATCAAGTATAACGGGAGCCAAATATTTTGCTTTTGAAACAAATCCTATTTCCATTACTGAGACATAAACTTTTACCAATATATATAAAAAATATATAATCCCGATTTCTAAAACCATAAATAAGACCTTTTTTGTATGATTATATTTCAGCGTATTGTATCTAAAGTAAATTAAAAATTCTTTATATTTTAAGGGTATCTTTAATTTATCCTATAATTTTGTATAGATATTGAAAGATCTTTTATCAATTTATCAAGATCAATCATTCCTATATATTTTCCTTGTTTATCGACATACGGAACATAATGAACATTTAATACGGCTATAGCTTTAAAAATATCATCTGTAGTATGTTCTTTTTCTATAGCAAAAGGTCTTTCGCTCATAATATCTTTAACTTTTATATTTTTTTGTCTTAAAATGTACCTTTTTCTAACATCTCTCAAAGAGACAACTCCGATCAACTTGTCATCATCTACCACAGGAAGATATCTTATATGTAACCTTTTAAATATCTTAAGCACTACCCGTATATTCTCATTGGAAGAAATTGGAGAAATATTATCTATAAATTTATTTAAATTTCTTTTTTGAAGATATCTGTTTATAACTGAACTCTCTATATCAATACCTCTTTGAAGCAAACTTCTTTTAAAATAAGACCCGGGTTCAAATTTGGATGCTATATATCCTGAAATAGATGAAGCTATCAATATAGGCACAAGCAGTTGATACGAATGGGTTAACTCTGTTATTATAATCGAACTTCTCAGTGGTGCTTTGGAAATTCCACTAAGCACCGCCGCACTTCCGGCAAGTGCAAAAACTCTTGGGTCCACTCCATAAGCCACAGCTTCACTCCCAAACCAGTATCCTCCAAATGCACCTATAAAAATACTAGGCGACATCATTCCCCCAAAAATACCACTGCCAATACTAAAAATAATACCGATAATTTTAGCTATCATAATTTTTAAAGCTACGGCACTGTTAAAATTGTATTGAAATATATCATTTATATAATTATAACCTACACCTGCACTTTTAGGCACTAAAAATATAGTAAGCCCGACTAAAAAGCCCAAAACTATAACCACTAAATTCCATCTTTTTCTATATTTAACTCTTAAGATTCTAAATTTTCTCAGAGATAAAGTGATGACAACAGTTATAGCCCCAAGCAATAAAGCTTCTACCGGAACAAATACAAGATATATATTTTCATAGCTTAAGTGAGGAACATAAAAAGCAGTAAAATCTCCTATAAATTCTCTTGAAACCAAAGTAGCCGTAGTACACGCTACGATAAGTGGAATTATAATGTAAGAATTTATTCTTCCGATAATAATTTCTATACCAAGAATTATACCGGCAATCGGAGCATTAAATGTAGCGGCAATAGCTGCAGAAATACCGGCACTAAGATATATGGGTAAATTTATTCTTGGAGTTTTTATAAGTTTCGTAAAAACTTCCGTGCTTAAACCACCAAGTTTTGCAATAGGACCTTCTCTTCCTATGGGAACTCCGAAGCCTATGCTAAATGAACTTAAAAGTAAAACCAAAAATCCTTTAATATGCGAAAATTTACCGCTCATAAGTGATATTTTTTTGGCTATATTATCCAATGTAACATTTGACGAACTTATCAAATGATGAGATATTAAAAAATTTGATAAGTAAAATATAAGAGGCATGGTAATAAAAACAAAATAAGATGAATGAAAGATAAATACAGCATCAAATATTGTAGTAAAAAATTTTACTACAATACGAAATACATAAGCAGAAGCTCCGCCTATAAGACCTATAGCTATAGGAATAAAAAAAAAGTGAATTAATTCTTCAAATTTCACCTTAAAATCTCCTATCACTAAAGCTACGCCTGTCGGCGAGAGAAACAATCATGATTTTATTTTTGTTTGTGTTTTTTTGAAACATGATTGTTTATTTGGTTTTATCATCAGTATTATTATTTGCAGGATAACTTCTGGATGTAAAATCTTTTAAACTTCCTTTGAAAATATTTTCTTGACCCAAATAAAGACTATACCCGAAACTGGTAAGATAGCTTGTTATAACGGCTGCCGTCATTGGGATAACCACATCATCATGACTCATCTCCGTTATCATAACAATTGCGGCCAAAGGTGTTTTGGCAGCTGCTGACAAACCTGCTCCCATACCTGCAAGTGTAAACATTACCAATTGATCGGGAAATAAATGCCCAAATATATTTCCTGCTGCCGCACCTATGATAAGAACAGGCAGTATTAAACCTCCCGGTATGCCAAAAGCCAGAGTAAAACTAGTAACAATAATAGTAAATGTTATAATATATATATCGGTAGTAATACTAAAATTAACTTCGGCTATATTAGAAAGAATTTTCATATTAACAGGAGCTGAAAGGATATCTGTACTGTTTGTTACATAAAAAAGTCCTATCATAAAAGGTATAGATACAAGAGTACCTATAATCGGTTTTCTTGCTTTTGAAATAATAGCTGAAAACTTTACAAAAAAATGAAAAATAAGTGTGTATATATAAATTATAACAGATATCATAAGTCCCATTGCAATGATATAAGGAATACTTTCAAGTGTCCATACAGGCTTTTGGGTTAATTGTATAAATGCATGATTTCCTCTAAAAAAAGAAAAGGTAAGATAGCTGACGATCGAAGCAACAATCATAGGTATAAAAGGTCTATAATCAAAATCATACATATTTTCAAGCTCCATAGCAAATATAGAACTTCCAAGAGGAGCTTTCAAAAGGGCTCCTGTAAATGCACCTCCGCCTATAAGACCAAGCATATCTTTAAATTTTTTACTAAAGCCATATGTTCTTCCAATCCATTCGCCTATGCCTATACCAAGGAAAAAAGACGGACCTTCTCTTCCTGCTATAAATCCCCCTGAAAGAGTTAGAATAGATATAAACAATTTATAAATCAATGATTTCATCGCTAAATAAGTTTTTGTTCTTAAATGAAGTATGGAAAAACCTATACCGGGGCCCGCAACATCTTTTGTTCTTTTGATAACTTGCCCTGTTATAACCGCAACAATAACAGGATAAATAAAAAAATAGATTATATCCTTGGATAGAAAATTATTTATATTGATTACTGCCAAATCCATCAAAGAGGCAATAATCCCGGTAGTAATACCTATAGCCACAGAAAATGGAAGCCATCTGCCAAGAAAAAACATAATGGAAATTGTATCAATTTTCATATCTTTTGAGTCAATTATGCCTTTAAATATATATTTGGCATGTTTGACAAAATTAACTTCCTTGCTTCCAAAAATCAGTTTTCTAAAAAATTCTCTTACTGTTTTCATAGCAATCATCCAATATTATAAGGGTATCTTAAATAGTTTTACAACATATTATCATATTTTTTCTTAAATATTAAATTTTAGAAATCTTTTTTATAAAACAGGAAGTTTTTCAATAGGTTAAACCCAAATTATGCATTAGAAATTCACTTCTTTGCACCAATCATTTGCCAATAGAAACTTTGCTAATACAAATTAACTAATTATGCTATAAAATAATTTATTTAATTTTTTCTTTTATAGACTTTATTTTGAAATGTATAGCATTTTTTCGATTTTTTCTTATATCAAATTTTACAGTAGCGTATACTCTGTTTGAATATGGCTTTAAAATTTTATATGATTTGTCTAAAATTTTAAGTGCTTTTTTTAGTTTTTTTGTTTCCACTACTGTTCCCATAGGAGTTAATCGATATTTTACCCTGCTTTTATCTATCATTTTTATAATTTTGGCAACATACTTGCTAACACTCTCTCCCTTGTCTGTTGGGAATATGGCAAATTCCATCAAAACGCTCATTTTAACTCCAAAAGCTTATTGTTTTTCGATATATTTTGGCAACATATCTTTTATCTTGTAATATACCTTTAAAAATTCCGTAGAGTAAACTCTTGTTTTACCTATGGTTGTTATAAAGTTTGTATCTCTTTGCCATCTTGGAACTATATGCAAATGTATATGTTCGGATATGCCCGCACCTGCTGCACTTCCTAAATTCATCCCTATATTGACTCCTACTGCACCAAATCCTTCTTTCATCATTTTAACCGATTTTTTTGCCAAAGATGACATTTTTATCCAAATATCATCTTCTAAATTTTCCAAAGCATCCGTATGATAATGAGGTATAATCATAAAATGTCCCGGATTGTAAGGATATCTATTCATCACCATAAAGCACACTTCATCTCTATAAAGAACATAATGCTCTTCATCCATATAAGGATTTTTACTTATATGGCAAAAAACGCAACCTTCTACCTTTTTGCCGGTAACATACTCACTTCTCCAAGGGGCATAAAGATACTCCATTAATCAACCTTTTTAAATTCTTTTAATCTCTTACCTATATCAGTCTGTCTCATAAAATGCTCCCCGATTAAAAAAGCATCCACTCCTGCATCATGAAGTCTTTTTATAGTTTTTTTATCATTTATTCCGCTTTCGGCAACTATAATCTTTCCGTTTGGTATAAGAGGTATAAGTTTTTCACAAAGGTGCATATCCATGTCAAATGTTTCAAGATTTCTGTGATTTATACCAATGATATCAGCTCCGGCATATATAGCTTTTTTAAGATCCTCTTTATCATGAATTTCTACCAATGCTTCCATGCCCAGATGTCTTGTATAATTTAACAGTTCTTTTAACTCTTTTCTACTAAGAGCTTTGGCTATCAAAAGAACAAAATCCGCTCCATATACCAAAGCTTCTACAAGTTGATATTTGTCTATAATAAAATCTTTTCTAAGAAGAGGAGTACGAACATATCTTCTTATACCTGTAAGATATTCCAAATCGCCCTGGAAAAAAAACGGCTCAGTTAAAACCGAAATTGCATTTGCTCCTGCTTTTTCATATTTTTGAGCAATAACCAAAGGATCAAAATTCTCTTTTATAACTCCTTTGCTTGGGCTTGCCTTTTTAACTTCTGCTATTATTCTATAAGGATCATCTTTGGTAGAAGTCAGATACGGTTTTATATCTCTTGGCACAAAAGGGTTATAAGCAAGGCTCCTTCCAAGCCAATCAAGCGAAAACTCTTTCTTCTTTTTTTCAAGCTCTTCTCTTGTTTTTTTTATAATATCATCAAGAATCATTTTATTTTTTTTCCTTTATACATTTTTCTATAGCATTTATATGTTTTTGCACTTCCTTGTCTTGGCTCATTTTTAAAACTCTTTTTATAAGTTTCTGAGCTTTTCTACACTTGCCTATTTTGTAGTAACCCCAAGCAAGAGAATCAAGATAATAAGGAGAATCCGGATCAAATTTCAGTGCTTTTTTAACATATCCTATACCCTTTTTTATATCCAAATTATGATCAATCAGCAAATATCCGTAATAATTTAAATAAAGTGGATCTTTTAAACCCTGCACCACTTTGGCAAATTTTTTTACAACCGAATTTAAAAGCTTTTTATCTTTAATCGGATGACCTTCATACTCATATATAGCCATTCTTCCGAGATATTTTAAATTATGTGTTTTTTCATACAACTCTTTGGTTACTTTATATGCATTTTTAAAATCTTTCATGGATATGTATATATCCGCCAAGAGCTCTTTGTCAATATTGTTTTCTTTTAAAAATTTTACAGCCTCTTTTTTTTCTCCTTGATATATAAGAAGCTCCACGATTTTCCTTGCATATTTGTCATTTTTATAATTGTTATAAAGTCTTTTATAAACTGATATCAATCCATTTATATCTTTTTCTCTTGCATATATATCCAAAAGCTTAAAACAAACCTTTTTAGAACATCCTCTGAGCCTTGTATGAGTTTCGAGATATGCTATAGCTTCATCCTTTTTATTTAAAAAAAGATAAAGAATATCAGCTATATTATTAAGTATATCTTCATTATATCTGATACTGTATGCTTTTTCAAAAGATTTATAAGAAAGTTCATAGTTTTTAAGAGATAAAAATACTGTCCCTGCAAATTTGTAATTTTCTTCAGTTTTAGAATTTTTAATCAGTTTTAAAGTCAAATCGGTTACTTTTTTATACTCTTTTTTAAATAAAAAGTATCTTATCAGTTCTCTTTTTAGTATATCATTTTGCGGATAATCTCTCAAGCCCTCGGTAACTAATTTATAAAAATTATTATACTCTTTCAATTTTGCACTTAAACTGATGGCATATTTTAAATATGCTATGTTTTTTGTATGGTTATACAGTTTCACAAAATATCTATATGCTCCTTTCAAATCCCCGTTTTGAGATAACATAAATGCATACAAAAGATATTTGTTTTCATTTTTATACGGCTTTATTTTTACTATTTTCGGGGTTGGTTTTTTTGGAGCACATCCACTGTTAAACAATAAAACAAATATGGAAAAAATTATCAGACTATACCTATACACTCTTTTTTCACCTCTTTTATATGTGTTTTGAAATAATCCCAAAAAGGAAATGTTCTGCATTGCTCTGGTCTTACCTCATAAATTTGACAACTATTTTTTTTGTTATTAAAAAATATACACTCAAATTCACCGTTTATTTTTACTTCTTTTATACTGTATTTGTATTTTATCTTATTTAAATAATCTTTTCTAAAAATTTCTTCATCTAATTTTAAAAATTCAGCTATTTTTTTTATCTCTACATTATTAAGCCATATATAGCCACTCTCACCTCTGCAGCATTTTCCGTTACATTCAAAGCATGCTGAAGGTTTAAAACCATATTCAAATCCTTCTTTTTTGATAATTTCACTCATTTTACAACTCACATTTTAAACTTTTTAATGCAATTTTTTTATAAATTTTCTTAACCTCTTTACTAAATTCACCGTTTGTATGAGTTATCAAAGGGGGTAAGCATTTCAACAAACTTTTTGAACTTTTTTTTGCCCGTATCTGTACAACGGTGGCATTTTTATCAAAGCCCGGATGAACATATCTTATATCATTTATCTTTATTTTGTATTTCGAGAGTATCAAAAAAATTTTATCCGCTTCACATGCATCATAACAAAATATAAGCTCTCCTCTTGGTTTCAACAAAGAATTACACTTTTTTATAAATTCATCCGGAGGCAAAGAGTCATTGAACCGGCTTATTTTTTTTGATATATTTGAACTCTGTTTGCTTTTTCCTCTGTAAAAAGGCGGATTTGATACTATAAAGTCAAATTTTTTATCAAAATCATATTTTAAAAAATCATTATATATAAATTTTGCTTCAAAATCATTATTTTTTGAATTGATACCGGATAAAAAAATATTATTTTTTTGTATATCTATACCGGTTAGTTTTACCTTAAAATTCTCTTTTATCAAAAGTCCAAGCACTCCGCATCCGCATCCTACATCAAGAACCTCTCCCTTTGGAGAAAATTTTGTAATAAAATCATACAAAAAGAGTGTGTCGCTATTGTAACAATAACCGCCTTTTTCTTGGTAAATAAACAAATTTTCAATACCTTTTTGATATAGTTATACAGCATTTTATCAAAAAGGGTATTAAAAAATGATAATTATACCGGCAAGATTAGCTTCCAATAGATTTCCCGGAAAAATTTTAGCCAATATAAACGGCTTTCCAATGGTTATAGCCACAGCAAACAGAGTCAAAGATATTGATGAAGTTATCATTGCAACAGATTGCAATGAAGTTATAAAAATTGCCAGGGATTACGGTTTTAAAGCCGTTATGACAAGCGATAAACATAAAAGTGGAACTGACAGAATAAATGAAGTAGCAAACAAATTAAACTTAAATGATGATGAAATTATAGTAAATGTACAGGCTGACGAACCTTTTATAGAACCATATATTATACAAAAAGTTATAGACAGACTTAAAAGCACAAAAGAAAAAAAAGAAGATATATTCATGGTAAGTTGCTATAAAATTATATCCGATAAAGAAGCAAATGATCCAAACCATGTAAAAGTTATAACTGATTTTAACGAAAATGCCATTTACTTTTCAAGAAGTAAAATACCGTATGACAGGGAAAAATATAACAATTTTTATGGACACTTGGGAATTTACGGCTTTACCAAAAAAACTTTGGAAATTTTTTGTAATTTACCCTCTTCTCCTCTTGAAGACATAGAAAAACTTGAACAGTTACGAGCCGTATACTACGGCAAAAAAATAGCCATGATAAAAGTAGAAAGCAAAAGTTTTGGCATAGATACGAAAGAGGATTTGCAACGGGCATTATATACTTTAATGTAAATTTTTAAAAGTTACCTTTAAACATATACAGTTTTTTTCTTTCGCTTGAGCCGGCAATGCCCATCTGTTTTCTGTATTTTGTGATGGTTCTTCGTACTATTTTTATACCAAATTTTTCTTCAATCTGCTTAAGTATTTTCATATCACTTACAGGTTTTTTTCTGTCTTCATTTTTTATCAAATTTGCAATAAATTCTTTTATAGATGCACTTGAAATATCTTCATCTATTGCAGTACTAAAAAAGTCTTTCAATGCAAATATGCCTCTGTTGCAAGATAGATATTTATTTGAAATTGCTCTTGATATAGTAGAAGGATTTCTATCTAATTCTTCTGCTAAATCTTTTAATTTCATGGGTTTTATGGCTCCTCCTTTAAAAAAGTCATATTGGTATTCAAGTATCATTAAACCTATCTTGTAAAGTGTAGCTTTTCTCATCTCAAGAGCATCAACCAAATCTTTAGCACTCTTTATTTTTTGTTTTATATATTCATTGTTTTCGTTGACTCCGTCAATATCAAGGATAACCTGAGGATAAAAAGAACTGTTTATATCAATCTCAATGCCACTTTTGGTTTCATTTATATAGATATCCGGTATTATCTGTTTTGACTCTTGCATATACTCTATAGCGGGAGGATTTTTAAATTTTTTTATAATATTTATAGCTTCTTCAAATCCATCTTCATTGCAAAATTCCTGCATATTTTCAAAATTATATATAAGTTTTTTTACAAGCATACTTATATCTGTATCAATTTCAAAATCATTTAACTGAAAAAGAAAACTTTCAAACATATCTTTGGCACCTACACCAACAGGTTCCATATAAGAAAATCTATGTCTTATTTTCTCAATAGTTTTTGGATCACATTCCATATCTTCTGCCATTTTATCAATATTTCCTTCGAAATAACCCTCTACATTGATATTTTCTATGATAGTATATGCGATTTGCTGTGATTTGGAAGTAGGAAAAATCGGTGGGGATACTTGTTCGTACAAAACTTCATAAAGAGATTTTTTACTAAAACTCAATGATTCGATAATTTCACCGGTATGTGCTTTGTCATTATAAAAAAAACTTCGTTCAAAACCTGATTTGATTGAAATAAAAGGATTTTCTTCTACAAAAGGTTCAAGAACATCATCAAGAGATTCGATATCAGCCTGAAGTATGGGAAGCCAACTTCTTAGTGTTGAAGAAAGTGAAAGTTTGGTAGTTTGAGTCTGCCTTAACTTCACCACCTTTCTCCGTTATAACTTAAAATTACTACCTAAGTAGTATGTTCTGACAAGTTTATTTTCAAATATTTCATTTGCACTGCCGCTTGCCAAAAGTGAGCCATCTTTTATAACATAAGCTTTATCGCATATAGATAAAGTTTCTCTTACATTATGGTCTGTTATGAGTATGCCTATTTTTAAATTTGATAACTCTTTTATAATATTTTGTATATCGGCAACTGCTATCGGATCCACTCCTGCAAACGGTTCATCTAAAAGTAAAAATTTCGGCTTTAGCGACAAAGCCCTTGCAATTTCGCATCTTCGCCTCTCTCCTCCGCTTAGATTTTGAGCTTTTCTTCTTCTTATAGGCTCTATATTTAAAAGTTCCAGCAATTCATCTACTCTTTTATCAACTTCTTCTTTTGTTTTATAAACAACTTCACAAGCCAAAGCGATATTTTCTTCAACACTCAAATCTTTAAATATGCTTGATTCTTGAGGAAGATATCCTATACCCATTTTTGCTCTTTTATGCAAAGGCAAAAGCGAAATATCTTGATTGTCAAGATATATTTTTCCGTTTGTTGCTTCTATAAGACCGCATATCATATAAAATGTTGTAGTTTTTCCAGCCCCGTTTGGCCCTAAAAGTCCTACAATTTCACCACTTTTTACTTCAAGCGATATATCATTTATAATCTTTGTCTTTTTTATAATTTTCTCTAAATGTTGAACTTTTAACTTATGCATTTATATAATACTCTCTTTTATCATTTTTTATCAAAATTTTAACTTTTATATTATCCATACCCACACTTTCAAGTAGTTTTTCCAAATCATCATCTCCCCACTCTACAAAATGGATCCCTTCTTTTTCAAGTTCTTCAAGCAAACCAAGAGAGATAAAATCATCCAAAGTCGTATTGTAAACATCATAATGATATATTTTGTCCGCATATTGACTTTGAAGTGAAAATGTAGGACTGGTAACTTTGTCTTTTATGCCGAGTGATTGAACATAGGCTTTTACCAAAGTGGTTTTACCGCTTGCCAAATCTCCTTGAAGTAAAACAACGATATTTTTTCCTTCAATCACCTGCTTTAATTTATCAACAACAACCCCTATTTCATCAAGTCCGCATTCTATTTTACCCACGCTATGAACCTAATTGATTTGATATCTTTATAATTTCATCAAGTTTTTCTTTTGCCTTGCCGCTGTCTATAGCATCTTTTGCCATTTCTATACCTTCTTTGATATCTCTTGCCTTTGAGTCAACAAATAAAGCAGTTCCTGCATTAAGTAAAACTATATCTCTTTTTGCACCCTTTTCTTTTCCGCTTAGTATATTATTGGTAATTTGTGCATTTTCTTTTGCATTTCCTCCTTTGATATTCTCCTTGGAGTAAAGTTTAAAACCAAAATTTTGAGGATCTATAATAAAATCTGTTGTTCTTCTTTCTTTTAACAAGGTTGCATATGTTATATCACAAATACTGATTTCGTCCAATCCGTCTCTACTGCTGACAGCTATGGCACTTTTAGTATCAAGCATACTAAGTCCCGTAATGATTCTGTTTAAGAATTTGTCACTAAAAACACCTATGAGATATTTTTTTGCTCCTGCCGGATTTGTCAAAGGTCCTAATATATTAAAAATAGTTCTGTGGCTTAAACTTTTTCGAACAGGCATAATATATTTCATAGCCGGATGGTGATTTATAGCAAACAAAAAAGTAAATCCGCACTCTTTTAGCATAAGAGTTTGTTCCTTTATATTTAAATTGAGATTGATTCCCAATGCTTCAAGCATATCCGCACTTCCGCTACTGCTTGTTATAGCCCTGTTGCCATGTTTGGCAACTGCACAGCCAAGAGTCGGCAAAAGAAGTGCGACCGTACTTGATATATTAAAACTGTTACTTTTGTCGCCGCCTGTTCCGACTATATCGATAAGTTTATCTTTTAACTCTTCGTCTATATCAAGCTTCAATGAATATTCTCTCATAACTTCCGTAGCTGCGGCTATCTCTTCGGCACTCTCGCCTCTTTTGTACAATTCTACCAAAAATTCTCTTGCCTCATTTTCATCCATTCTGCCTTCAAACAGTTTCTCAAATTGTTTTTTTGCTTCATCAAACATTTTTTATCCTCACATATTCATCTTTTTTACTTTTCGGTATGCTTTTTGTTGTTGGTATTTTTAAAACTTCATACACTTCTGTTTTATCAAGATATTTTATTTCTATGGTATCTCCGATTTTAACCTCTTTGGCAGGTTTTGCAATTTTGCCGTTTATGCTGACTACTCCGCTTTTACACATATCTTCCGACACCGCTCTTCTTTTTGTTATATTTACACTGTTTAAAAATTTATCTACTCTCATACAATTCCTTTCAATCGGACTACTATTTTATAAAAAGTTTTCGTAAAAACGGCTTATATTTGGTATGAAATTTGCTTATTTTGCTAATTTTTAAAAAAGTGATATAATTTCAGAAATAAAATCGAGGATAATAATATGGATTTTGCAAAAATTATTTCAACTATTGAGGGGATACAACACCCGGCTATCAATGCAAGCCTAACGACATTAGGAATCTTGCAAAATGTGGATATAGATCCGGATTCAAACAAGGTTAAAGCCACATTTACATGGCCGTTTGACGGTATACCTATAAGAGATATGCTTATAGCTTCAGTAACAAATGCACTATCAAATCTCGGAGTCGGATTTGATTATGATGAAAAAATTATGAACGAAGAGGAAAAACAAAGATTTCTACAAATTGAACAAGCCAATTGGAGAGGAATGTAGTCTTTATCTATTTTTGGATAAAATTAAACCTATTTTAATATACGGAGAAAAAGTTGAAAAAAAATATAAAAAAAGTAGTTTTAGCTTATAGCGGAGGACTTGATACGAGTGTCATTTTAAAATGGCTACAAGATGAATACGGTGCCGAAGTGGTTACATTTACAGCCGATATCGGTCAAGGCGAAGAGGTAGAACCCGCAAGAGAAAAGGCTTTGACCCTTGGAATAAAACCTGAAAATATTTTTATAGAAGATTTAAGAGAAGAGTTTGTAAAAGAGTATGTATTTCCAATGTTCAGAGCAAATACAATCTATGAGGGCGAATATCTTTTGGGAACTTCCATAGCAAGACCCCTTATAGCAAAACGACAGGTAGAAATTGCACAATTAACCGGGGCTGATGCGGTAAGTCACGGAGCAACAGGAAAAGGAAATGACCAGGTTAGATTTGAACTTGGATATTTAAGTAAAAATCCTGACTTAAGTGTTATTGCACCTTGGAGAGAATGGGATTTGAATAGCAGAGAAAAATTGCTTGCTTATGCTGAAAAACATGGTATAAAGATAGAAGGACACGGCAAAAAATCACCATATTCTATGGACGCAAACTTGCTTCATATATCCTATGAAGGCGGTATCTTGGAAGATCCATGGGCAGAGCCGGAAGAGAGTATGTGGAGATGGACCAATTCTTTAGAATTTACTCCCAATACTCCTGAATATTTAGAGATTGGTTTTGAAAAAGGTGATCCGATTAGTCTAAACGGTAAAAAACTTTCTCCTGCAACACTCTTGAAAAAACTTAATGATTTAGGGGGAATGCACGGCATAGGAAGAGTTGATATTGTAGAAAACAGATTTGTCGGTATGAAAAGCAGAGGCTGTTACGAAACTCCGGGCGGGACAATACTGTTAAAAGCTCACAGAGCCATTGAAAGTATCACTCTTGACAGAGAGGCAGCACATACGAAAGATGAAATTATGCCCAAATATGCAACTTTAGTCTATAATGGTTTTTGGTTTGCTCCTGAAAGAGAAATGCTTCAAGCAGCAATAGATAAAACTCAGGAAAATGTAAACGGAACAGTAAGAATAAAACTTTTCAAAGGCAATGTTACAGTAGTTGGAAGAAAATCACCCAATTCACTTTTTGATGCAGATTACTGTACTTTTGAAGAAGATGAAGTTTACAACCAAAAAGATGCTGCAGGTTTTATAAAGCTTCAGGCACTAAGACTTATCATAGAAGGAAAAAGCCGCTCATAAAAGCGGCTCTT
>CAZKWE010000017.1:0-4929 GCA_964556545.1 uncultured Campylobacteraceae bacterium
AAACTGTTCTTTTATGAGAGAGGGGGAAAAGTGCTATCGCCTTTTGGGAGAGAGGATCACCGATATTTCCGATATCCTCATCGCTCTTTGGGACGGCGTGGAGAGTGGCAAAGAGGGAGGAACATCACAGATAGTATCTTACGCAAAAGCCGCCAAAAAAACTCTCTATACGATAAATACCCCAAGAGTATCAAACAAGAACATAAAATTCCCATATCTTGTAACGGTGATATAACGCTTATTTTGTCAACTGATTTATACAATTTCAATCGCACCTGTGGGCATCTATTTAAGTTGCATATTATGCAATTGATGATGGTTTAAAAAAAAATGGCATTGAGTTAAAACTCCACAAAAAAACCGTTTTCTTTGAGTTGTTTTGAAAGTTTAGGCAGGTTTTCTTTTTTGACTAATATTTTATATCCTTCAGCTTTGATAATCAGCTCTTTTATCTTTTTGTTTCTCATAAACAGTTCCAAAAGTTTTTCATCTTTTTTTAGAGAGATGGTTATAAATGATGACTCTTTTTTGAGCAGATTTGCTTTTTGTTTTAAATTTTCAAAAAATTCATCAAATACTCTTGGCGGATTTTTGATAATTTGATTATAAAATCTCTCTATTTTGGAATTTAGAGATTTGACTGTTTTACAATCTTTGAAAATTTTGGAAGAGGAGAGAATATATCTGTTTTGATCATATTTTTCACAATAAGACTCCAGTTTGGATATGGTTATAACATCATCTTTATCTACCGTTATAACAGGTTTATACTCATCTAGTTTTATATTTTTCAATGATCTGATATTTTTCTTGATCTGATAACTTTCACTGTATCCAAAAATATATTTTCCAAGTTCGGTCAGTCTTACGGCTTTTAATCCATCCCAAGGAGTGATGAATTGTTGCTCTTCATATCTTATCTCCACGATTCCCAGTACTGCCAAAGCAAAAAGATTTGCTTTTATAACAGGATTATAGAAATATTGATAATAATCATCTTCTACATGAGATATTATCTGTCCGTTTAGTATTATCTCAGCATCCATTGTTTTCCATGGTGAATCGAAATAAAATTTAAATCCCTTATATTTTCTGTTACTCAACAGATTATCAGTCTCCACCCACTCTTTATCAGATATATTTCGTAAAACAAGATAAACATTGTCAAACATCTCTTTTTGCTCACGATAATAATGCCCCAATCTCAAACCTCTTATATGTTGTATAAAGATTTTGGCTACAATAAAATTAAGTTTATCATTGATATAGTATGAAACTATATTTTTCAATTCGTCCAAAGGATTTTTGGATCTGGATTTTTTATCTGTCATCTGATAGTAGTTTCCGACTATTCCCATTAAAAAATCACTTGCATAAGTGCCGGAAGAAAAAAACTCTTTTAAAGCCGAATTGCTTTTTAACAGTTTGATACTTTTTACGAGAAGTTTTGTTTTTGCTTTGTTGTACTCCAAAAGTTTGTTTTCAAACATTTCATCAAAAAGTTCTATAAATTCTATGATAAAACTTTCATTATCATAAGCATATTGAGTTTTTGGCGCTGTCTGGTAGGATTTTATATAATAATCGTTTGGAACAGGCAGAATATATTTTAAAAAAAACCTCATCGGCTCTTCAATCATCAAGATATCCAAATCATAATTATACTTTCTAGTGATAAACGGCAGATTTTTGAGTTTCTCTTTTTTAGGATAGTAAGTTACAGGCTGTTTTCTAAGATTTATATTCAAATTTTCAACATCCGGTTTGTTGTCATCCCAGACGATACTGTGATATATTTTTTTTCTTACCTCGTCAAAAACCAGTTTTTTATAAAACTTTTGTTTATAATCCTCATTTTCCAAAAGCTTTAATGTGATATTTACCAATCTCTCTTTTGAAACATTTGTAAAATTTTTATTTATATTTGTAAACAGATTTTTATCTAAAAATGCATAACCAAACTTTAAAATTTCAATAAACTCTCTTTTGGTTATATCCCGAAAAACATTTGCCAGTTCATCATAATCCAACTTTAAAAATTCCATTTTCTACCCCAGTATATAATCCAAATCACTTTTGCTAAGCTGTTTTAAGCCGCCTTTGTCACCACTCAAAATCATATCCGTCAATTCCTGTTTTTGAGTCTGAAGTTCCAAAATCTTCTCCTCAATACTTTCTTTTGTTATCATCTTATAACTAAATACGGTATTTTTCTGCCCTATCCTGTGGGCTCTGTCTATCGCCTGATTTTCAGCCGATTTGTTCCACCACGGATCAAATATAAACACATAATCGGCTTTGGTCAGGTTAAGTCCCACTCCGCCGACTTTTAAGGTCATAAGAAAAAGGGAGTATTTTTTATCATTTTGAAACTTGTCCACTACCTCTTGTCTGTTTTTGGTGCTTCCAGTCATCATCAGATATTCCATACCGTATTCATTTGCTTTTTGGGCTATCAGATCAAGTGAACCCAAATAGTTGGCAAACAGTAAAACCTTGTGGTTTGATGAGACTATATCTTCCAGCATCTCAAAAAGTGTTTCTATTTTTGATGATTTGATGATACCGTCACTTTTCAACTCCGGCGCTGAAGCTATCTGCCTTAGATCATTAAATGCCTGAAGTATGGCAAATCTCGATTTTTCTATACCGTTTACCGCTATTTGGGAATCTATCAGAGTTTTATAATAGACTCTTTTTTCATTGTAAAATTTTTTGTGGTTTTCATCCATATCTATATAGACCACCTGCTCCTGTTTTGGAGGAAGCTCTTTTAAAACATCCTGTTTCAGCCGTCTCAGTATGAAAGGAGATATCTTTGCTTTTAAAACTTTTGCCACCTCTTCGTTTGATTCGGACTGTATGGGAACGGCATAATCTCTCTTAAAATCATTTACAGACAAAAACATACCCGGATTTATAAATCTAAAAAGCGCATAAAGTTCACTCAAAGAGTTCTCTATCGGTGTTCCGCTAAGAGCAAATCTGTGTTTGGCATTGAGCAGCATTACGGCTTTGGAGATTTTGGAATCCATATTTTTGATATTTTGAGATTCATCAAGTACAACCGTCTCAAACTCCACATCTTTCAGTTTTTCTATATCGTTTCTGATCATGGCGTAGGTCGTCAGTATCACCTGATGGTTTTCAAACTCATTTACATCTCTGGTACTGCCGTAATAGAGATAATATTTTATAGAAGGGTTGAATTTTTGCAATTCATTTTGCCAGTTTGTAAGCAGACTTTTTGGCATCACCACAAGAGAGGGAGTTGTTGTGTCGGGATATAAAAAAGAGAACAAAGCTATAGTCTGAATGGTCTTTCCAAGACCCATATCATCAGCTAGACATCCTCCGAAATTGTTATCATAAAGATATTTCAGCCATTTGACACCGTATTTTTGATAATCTCTCAGTTTGACATTATTTAGTTTGGGCAATCTTGTTTTTGCATTTTTGAGCCTGTTAAATCCTTCATAAAATTTTCTTGAATCTTTAAAAACTTTTTGCTCTTTTTTTGCTATCATCTCTTCTATTTCCGGCAAATCGAAAAAAGAGACTTTTATCTTTTTACCCTCTTTTTTAAAGATTCTCTCCAGTTTTGAGATATAATTTTTGTCTATTATAGATTTTTGTCCCTCTTTTAGAGGAATATAAGAGTGTTTTTTATACAGATTTATAATATCAAACAGACTGAATTTCTCTTCACCTATATTCACTGTTACATCTTCACTGTCCAAAAAGTCTATTTTGTTTTTGAAATTTATATGCAAAGTCGGTTTTTGGGTGTTATAGTTGTAGGATTTTAACTTCTCACTGCCAAACAGTTCACAGCTTTCTATAACGGTATGAAGCTTTTTTGCAATAAACTCTTTTGCTATCTCACTGTCAATTATAAATTCACCGTCTTCTTCACTGAAAGTTGCATTTTTATTGGCTCTTTTTATACTGTTTAGCATATTGTAAACTGACGAATAGAGATTAAAAACATCATTGAAATCACATTCATATACATTGATCTGCTTTTCTAAATCATTCACAAGTGAAATTTTGGAAATATTGAAATTACTGAAAAAATCAGGATGCAGATTTCCGATAGTTGCGGAAATCTTCAGTATGAGTTCATCTTCACCCGTTACTTTTTCAAAGATAACAGCCGGTTTTATAGCTTTTTTTTCATCTCTAAAAACAATCTCGTATTCATCATAGTTGATCTCGATATTTTTAAAATAGGTAAATAATATACTCAAATACTCTTCAAGATTCTCTTTTTTTATGAGAGTATTCAAAGTTGGGATTTTATCGAAATTTTCTCCCGTATTTTCAATCGATATAATCTTGTTGGCAGTTAAAACATATGAGGATGATATGAGTCTGAAATCACTTCTTTCATCAATCTTCAAAACAGCCTCTAAAATATCATCTTTGCCGTTTATCTCCACAGAAAGTTTTTTGATATCTTTTTCAAACTCTATCTTTTTGTCATTATCACTGTAAAGTTTATTGCTCTGTTTTAAAAGTTCCAGAATTTTCGGATATTTGTGCAAATAAATTTTGTTTGAAGACTCTTCCCAGTCGATACTGAAAAAACTCTCTTTTTGATAATCATCCAAAAGTTTTAAAATCTCTCTGTCCAAACCGTTATAAACTCTGTAATCTATATCTGCAATGGGTTTTAATTTGGTATTGCAAACCTCTATAAAAAAACCGCTTTTATCGGATCTCAAAACATACTTGAAACTGCTTCTCTCTTTTGCTCTTGTCAAAAAGCTGTTTGTCTGTTTAAATATATCTAACATAATCTTTCTTTCCTGAAATACAATGGTATTTAAGGGCATTGGAGATACCCTTAAAATATCAAATAATTATAACTGACCATTTTAACGAAAAATTCACTTTCATGGAAGTTTTTCCTGTTTTTTTTAAAAT
>CAZKWE010000018.1:0-14570 GCA_964556545.1 uncultured Campylobacteraceae bacterium
CTTCGGGCACAAAGATAACGGCACGACTGCTTCGTTAGATTTTCTTGAATTACCTACGGGTAGTCCTGCAAAAATCTGCCTTGCATTCATACCGTTCTTTTTGTGCTATTAATTGGGGTTTCTTTTGGTTGGGTACTTATATACAATCTTGGACTTATATATGATGTAAAATGCAAAAAAGATGAAACAAGCAAGTTAAACAGATGCAAAGTCGTTATGACTTTGACATCTCCAACTTGCTCTATGTCTGAAACTTTGGTTGATTTGGTAAGAAGTATTCCAAGCAGAATGCAAGATGATTCTATCGAATCCATTGAAGTTGAAGTTGTATTTGACCCTCCATGGACGCAGGAAAAAATGAGTGACGAAGCTAAACTTCAAATGGGACTGTTGTAATTGTCGATTTTTATCCTGTATCCCAAAGAGTAGTGATTTTCAATACAGTTAAAGGGCAGTTTTTTTCTGACTCTTTTTACAAGATTTTTTAGTCTTGCCGGATTATAATCCAGCAAGGCATCATCTCCCCAGATAAAAGTAATAATATTTTCCTGAGAAAAAATTTGCTCTTTTTTGCTGAGCAAGAGAGTAAAAAAACTTCTTTCATATTTTGTCAGTTTTATTGCCTTGGCATTATAAAAAAGTTCCTTGTTTTGCATATCCCATATCAAATCATTAGAAATATGCAATATTTTGTTTTTTAAGCTGTTTATTTTTTTATACTGGTTGACTGATAGATTAAGTGCATTTTTTAACTCTTCTCTTCGTATCGGCTTTGGAAGATATTTTGTTAAATTAAGCTCTGTGGCAACTATAAGTTTTTCGATATCTTTGATTGCTGTTAGCATGATAATTCTGCTTGAATTATCTTTTTGTCTAATTTTTTTTGCTACTTCCAAACCGTCAAGCTTGGGCATATCTATATCTAAAAGTAAAATTTCCGGCTTATTTTCCATATAAAGCATATATGCCTCTTCGCCATCTTTTGCTTCATATACTTTTTTAAAAAATCTTTTAAGATAATTTGCATAGTTTATTCTGGTAATCTCTTCATCTTCAGCATACAATATAGACAGTTCTTTCAAAATTCTATCCTAAAATTTGCACCGTCTTTTTCATTTTTAGCACTTATTTTACCTCCGAAACTGCCTTCTATAATCATTTTTGCCATTGAAAGACCGTGTCCTGTGCCTTTGCTCTTTTTTTTAGTTGTAAAATACGGGTCAAAAATCTTTTCCATATTTTTTTGCTCTATGCCTCCTGCATTATCTTGTATATGAAGTACTATCTTCTCATTTATCATATTAACATTTATTTGTATATAAGGATTTTTCGGATTTTTTTCCAAAAGTGCATCTTTGGCATTATTTAAAATAACCAACAGACTCTGAACAAATTCTTTTTTATACCCTTTTACTTTTTTATCATTTTCAATCTTGACATTACACTCTATTTTTTTATGTTTAAGAAGAGGCATTATCAAAGAGAGTGTTTCTTCGATAGCCTCTTTCATAGTGAAAACTGTTTTTTCTTTATCCGGATGGAGATAATTTCTAAAACTCTCTATGGTTTCCGACATAAAAAATGTAAGATTTTCTATCTGACTTAACTCTTTTTCAAGTAAATTCTTATGCAGTTTTCCATCTTCGTAACTACTTTCTATATTTAAAACGATAGAATTTATCTGTGCCAAAGGCTGTTTCCATTGGTGAGCAATGTGCTCAAGCATTTCACCGATAGAAGCAAGTTTTGCCTGTCTTATAAGAAGTTTGTTTTTTTCAAATACTTTCTCTTGTAAATTATAATTTTTTCGATATAAAAAACATATCACAATAAACAAGATAACAAATAATAAAATATTTATCAATAACTCCTTTTAAAAATATATACTATTTTATCCATATAAAACTTATATGATAATAATAAATTTTTGCTATTTCAAAACAAAAATTATTTTATATAAAAGTTTATACATATTAATAAGTATTGCTTAAGTTCATTTTAAATATAATCTAATAATTTTTTTCCAAGGCAAAAAATGAAACTTTTAAATTTGAGAATAAAGAAAATTTTTTATCAAATTTAAAACATAATGCTGTAAATACTAAAGAAAGATATCTAATCCAACTGTTTATAGGCAACAATAATATAGATTTTTTCAAAAAAACAATTAAAGAGATAAATGATATTTTTCCAAATTCTCAAATCATAGCCGCATCTACAGCTGGAGAAATAATTGATGGCAATATGCTGGAAAATAGCATTGTAGTCTCACTTTCACAATTTGAAAATTCGGACTTTAAAACAATTCTTATAGAAGAAAAAAATGAAAATGATACCGCAATAAAAATATATGAAAACTTAACAAAAGACTCCAAACTCATCATACTTTTTAACAACCCTTATGAAAATGATGCACAAGCCATATTGACAAAACTCCAGCATCTTGCATCTAAAATAACGATTGCGGGAGGAAATGCCGCCGACAATAGAAAATTCGATATGAAAACAGTAGTTGGGACAGGGGAAAAAATCTCCACCAAAGGAGTCGCCGTATCTATTATAGATTCAAAAATTTTAAATATTTACAATGATTATCTTTTCAATTGGCAAAAAATAGGAAATAAATTTAAAATTACCAAAGCCGATAAAAATATAGTATATTTGATAGATGGAATTTCTCCCAAAGATTTATACAGAAAATATTTAGGAGATGAGATAGCCGATGATCTTCCTGCCGCAGGAGTAGAATTTCCCCTTATGTTTAAAGAAAACGGTATGGATATAGCAAGAGCTCCCGTAGCTGTCGGACAAAATGGAGAGTTTATACTTGCAGGACAAGTTAAAGAAGGATATGAAGTTCAAATCGGATTTGGTGATATTGAATTAAATGATAAAAATACCAAATATCAAGTGGGAGAATTTGCAAAAAATCCGGTGGAATCTATATATATCTACTCTTGTTCGGCAAGAAAATACCTAATGGAAAATCACTTAAATGACGAATTTAGACTCTTAAACAGTGTTGCTCCGACAGCCGGATTTATAACTTATGGAGAATTTTTTACAAACAAATCCCAAAATCTTATGTTAAACATAACTTCAACATTCTTAGGATTAAGTGAAAATCCCGATAGAAAAAATACCCTATCTGTAAATCCTACAACAACAGATAAGAAAACAAAGACTTTAAAAGCATTAACACATCTCATTCAGCAAACTTCATACGATCTTGAAAATAAAATTTCAAGACTTCACTTTTTTAAGAATATGCTAAAACAATCTACAATTTTTTCAAAAACAGATATAAACGGAATAATAACTGAAGTAAACAAAAATTTTGAAAAAATTTCCGGATATACAAAAGATGAACTTATAGGAAAAACTCATGCTATACTAAGACACAAAGATGTACCAAAAAAATTTTATGAAGATTTATGGGATACTATACTTTCTAAAAATGTCTGGAGCGGAATTCTTAAAAATAAAAATAAAAAAGGACAAACATACTATCTAAAAGCTCACATATTTCCGGAGCTTGACACCCAAGGCAATATAACAGAATTTGTCTCCATTAAAGATAACATAACCGATACTTATAAAAAAGAGCAAAAATTGCTTGGAAATATCCATAAACTTAAAGAAAAAGAGTATATATTAAAACAGTACGAAACAATAATAGATGAAAGTAATGCACTTTGTAGAATCGATCCTTATTTTAACATACTCTATGTCAATGATGCATTTTGCTCTATTTTTGAATGTCAAAAAAAGGATTTTGTAAATAAAAAGAAATTTATAGAGATAATAGATAGAAACTTTCTAAAAACGGAATTTAGCAATCTAAAAGCTATGATAAAATATAAAAGATCTTGGAAAGGATTGATGCCTCTTGTCAAAGATAAAAAAGATAATAATAAAATATATATGGAAACCACTATTCGCCCTATCATAAATAATGAAAACAAGATAGTGGAATTCGTAATAGTTCAAAATGATATAACCGATCTTATTACTGCTCAAAAAGAGATAGAAGATACACAAAGAGATATTATATACACTATGGGTGCAATAGGAGAGACAAGAAGCAGGGAAACCGGAAATCATGTTAGCAGAGTTGCCGAATATTCTAAAATACTCGCTCTTAAATATGGTTTTAGTAAAAAAGAAGCGGAACTTTTAAAAATAGCTTCACCAATGCATGATATAGGAAAAATAGCAATTCCGGATAATATACTAAACAAACCGGGGAAATTGACCCAAGAAGAGTGGGAAATTATGAAAACACATTGTCAACTTGGATATGAAATGCTTAAAAATTCAAATAGAGAAATTATACGAACAGCCGCAACTGTTGCTCTTACTCATCATGAAAAATACGATGGAACCGGATATCCTAACGGTTTCAAAGCAAAAAATATACCTATTGTAGGAAGAATTACAGCACTTGCCGATGTATTTGATGCTCTCGGTAGCGACAGGGTCTATAAAAAAGCTTGGAAAGATAATAAAATATTTTCATACATAAAAGAGCAAAAAGGTAAACATTTCGATCCAAAACTTGTTGATATATTTTTCAAAAATCTTGATGATTTTTTAAATATCAGAGCCAAATTCAAATAAAATTTAAAATAATGATTTTCCCCTGCCTTTATGCCATAAAAGTATATATTCCCATGCTTCAGCTGCATTATCGGCAAATTTGAATATATCGGTATCGTTTGGTGCTATAACTCCTTCATCTTTTAAAAAATCAAAGTCTATGGCTTTCTCCCAGTAACTTCTACCCACCAAGACTACCGGAATATCTTCTGATTTGCCTGTTTGGATAAGAGTCAATGTTTCAAACAGTTCATCAAATGTTCCAAATCCCCCCGGATATACCACCAAAGCTTTTGCCTTACTTAAAAAATGCATTTTCCTAATGGCGAAATAGTGAAACTGAAAACAAAGTTCGGGTGTAATATAGGGGTTTGGATACTGTTCATGAGGGAGTTTTATATTTAATCCTATAGTTTTTGCTCCCACATCATATGCACCTCTGTTTGCCGCTTCCATGATGCCCGGTCCTCCACCGGTCATAAGTGTAACTTTACAGTCATCTACTCCTTTGCCGCTTTTTCCAACAAGCTGGCCAAATCTTCTCGCATCTTCATAATATATACTTTTGCCAACCATTCTCTCAGCTACATACAATTCTCTTAAAAGTTGTCTGTTATTAGGTTTTTTCTCAACTTTTTCCTGAATTTGTTTTAATCTTTTAAGAGCCGTTTTTCTTTCAACTATCCTGGCACTCCCAAAAACTACTATGGTATGCTCTATGCCGTATTGTCTCATAATTACATCGGCTTTTAGATAATCAAGCTCAAGTCTTATCGCCCTTGCTTCATCTGCATATATAAAATCTTCATCTTCTTCCGCCAATTTATAGCTTGGATTGCTCATTATCTTTTTGATAAGCTTTAAGGCATTCGGATCTTCATCTTCTAATTTCGGATGTTCCCATGGGAGTTCATTTTTGTTATCTGTTTTCATTTTATCCTCCTCAATATTTTATCTATAAAAAACTCCATATTATTGTTCCTGTACCTAAAACAGATATCCACAAAGCTGCATAACGGGTATTTTTCCATCCTCCAAACCATAAGGCATATATAGCTTTTAAAATATTGTTACTTCCCGCTGCTATAAGTATAGCATTAAATATTTCTTGTGAAGTTATAGTATATTTTCCGGTTAGCAAAGAGAGTATAAACGGATCTATATCGGTAAAACCTGCAACAAATGAAAATATCCGGAGTCCGATAGATCCAAATTCATTGGTAATGTATTTTGTCAAAGCCATCATAACTATAAAAAGAATTGCAAATACAAAAGCTGTTCTTAGTTCAAGCGGATTGTTATCTACAAAATCATGAGTTGTGTCCCTTTTCTTTTTGAAATATAAAAAAGAGAGCGATATTGTCATGCCTAAAAAAGCAAATACCGAAAAAGGGGCTATAATGGATTTTGCAATTTGTATATTGAAAATAGAAGCTACGACTATAAGTCTAAAATACATTACGGAAGTTGAAGCAATGATAGCTCCGTTTATAACAGGATTATAATCGGATAATTTTGCTTTTCTTGCAAGAACAACCGTGGTAGCTGTTGATGAATATATACCTCCTATAAGACCTGTTAGAAAATATCCTTTTGAAGGAAAAAAATATTTTTGCGCTATATATCCGCCGTAACTTATAGCGGAAACCACTACTACAACCAGCCATATTTTAAAAGGAGATATCGGGATATAAGGTATGACATCTTTATTGGGCAACAGCGGTAATATAACAGCAGAAAGCAAAACCATCTTTCCAAAAGTCTCAAATTCCTGTTTATTTACATAATTGCTGAAATTTTGGATACCGACTTTTGCATTCAAGATAAAAATCACCAAAACAAAAACCAGTGAAGTCATCCATATGGGATTGTTTATACTGATAGGTCCGAAACTGTAAACTATCAATAAAACAAGAAACAAAATGATACTTTGTTTGTTGTTTAAAAGTTTTTGGTAGTAAAACATACCGTACAATATACTCAAAGATGCCAAAACCATCAAATATGCATATAAGTTAACATGATAAAATAAAAATCCGAGCATTCCTACAAATGTAAAAGTTCTGGCACTTCCAAAAAAATAATTGGATGATTTTTCATGAAAATGGAGTTTGTATGTTTTTACCTCCAATCCGATTAAAAAGCTAAAAACAATAGTTATCATAAAATCTATCAAACTTTTTTCTATATGCATATTTTACTCGTATATTAATATTTGGAAACCTTATGGCATCATATCATAAATTTTAAAAAAAATTTATAAATAAGCACCCGACCAAAAGCAATCCGAAAACAGTTATGGAAAAATTAAACCTTTTGTATAACAATTTGTATCAAATGTACATAAAATATCATTTTTATATATATGAGTACCTCCAATAAACATATCCTCTCTTTTGCCATGATAATCCATCATTGAGAGAAAATGTTTCATGGTATTTATCCTTGCTTCTTTTTTTTCATCTGTATGGACAATATACCATGGTGCAAATGTAAAGGAAGTTTTATCAAACATTTTATCTCTTGCTTTAGAATATGCTTGCCAATACTTTTGTGCTTGTTTATCTATAGGACTAATCTTCCACTGTTTTAAAGGATCTTTTTTTCTTGCTTCAAGCCTCCTGTACTGTTCATTTTTACTGATATCAAGATAATATTTTACAACTATAATACCTGAGTGTACCAAAAGATGCTCAAAACTCTTCACCTCTTTCATAAAGTCTTTATACTCTTTTTCAGTACAAAAACCCATCACTTTTTCAACTCCTGCACGATTATACCAACTGCGATTAAAAAAGACTATTTCACCACCTCTTGGCAGGTAAGGCACATATCTTTGAAAATACCATGACTTTTTATCCTTGTCACTCGGCTTTCCAAGTGCTACAACTCTTGCTTCTCTCGGACTTAAATGCTCCAAAAATCTTTTTATCGTACCATCTTTTCCTGCAGCATCTCTACCTTCAAAAATGACACAAACTTTCAAGTCTCTTTTTATAACCTCTTTTTGAAATTTCACAAGTTCCACTTGTAAATCATAAAGCTCTTTCTTATACTCTTTTTTATTCATCAAATCTCCATTGTTGTTTTATCTCAAATTATCAAAGATTTTATATCACATCCATACCAAGTTTTTTTCTGTAATATTTTAACACTATCATTTTAACTACATCATTAAATACGAACCAAATTAGTGCATAAGCCCACATGTAAGCTGCCCATTTCCAGCCTATCGGTGTCATAAGTCCAAATCCGTAAACTGCTATAACAGTACCTGCAACTCTGCTTAAGAAAGTTGCATCAAAAAGTGTCCATGACGGCCATGGTTTTTTCCAAAACCAGTCATCTATCCTTGTATTGTATATCGTTCCGTGACCCGCTATAACCAGTTTGGCAAAAAATGCCGCCTGAACGAAATCAAGAGGTAAATGCATATATGAGATAAGTATCCAAAAAAGTGTAAAAGAGCTTAAAACTCCTGCAAGTCCAAGCCATGAAGCCAACACAAATATCTCTTTCATATCCCATCTGACCGGCTGTTCTCTCACTTTTGTATTATCATAGGCTATAGTCATTATAGGTATATCATTAAGCAGTGCCAAAACAATAATCATAATAGCAGTGATAGGATAAAAATTATATATTACTATGGCAAGAGTCATAAAAATGATAATTCTGATAGTTTCAGCTATCCTGAAAATTGTATAACTTTTCATTCTTTCAAAAATTGTTCTGGCCTGTTTTATCGCATCTATTATAACTGTAAGACCCGGCGACATCAATACTATATCCGCTGCGGCTCTTGCCGCATCAGTTGCACCGCTGACAGCAATACCGCAGTCTGCCTTTTTAAGAGCCGGTGCATCATTGACTCCATCACCGGTCATACCTACTATATGGTCTGCTTTTTGTAACTCATCAACTATAAAATATTTATCCTCCGGAAAAACCTGAGCAAAACCATTTGCATCTTCTATTAAAGATATAATCTCCGATTCGTGTTTTTTGATAGTACCTTTTGGCAAAGGCCTGTTATACAACTCTTTTTTTACTTTTTCAACTATATCATATACTGTTTTTTCTATCTCATCAGGGCTTGCGTTAGGTTCTAAATTTTTTGTAATAGCTCTTGATAATATTTCTGCCAAAAAAAGATACTCATCAAAGCTTTCACCTTTTAACTCTCTTATATCTTCTATATTGCCACCGATTCCCAAAACTTTTGCTATATACTTGGCTACGGCAATATTGTCACCTGTAACCATTTTTACTTCTACACCTTTTGCTTTTGCCTCACTTACGGCCTCTTTGCTATCAACTCTGGGAGGATCATACAAAGGAACAAGACCTACAAAATGATAAGTTTCTTCCTCGCATTTTCTATAAGCTACCCCAAGAGTTCTAAAACCTTTGCTTGCATACTCTTCAATTTTGCTATAAGCCTCTTTTTTATCAAATTCTTTATCATTGCACTGCTCAAGTATCACTTGGGGTGCACCTTTGGTAAAAACATGACACACTTTGCCGTCATACAGACCCTCGGTTCTTTTATGAACCGGATCGAAAGGTAAAAATTTACTTAGCTTGTAAGAAGATAGAGTTTGTCTTAGTTTATTTTTATCTATAAATTCAAATATCGGCTTTTCAATAGGATCGTTATTCTCCTCTTTACTTGCAAGTGCCGCATAGAGCATAAGATCATTTTCATTATAATCTTTTACAATATAAGGGGTTGAAAGACTCATTTTATTTTGTGTAAGAGTTCCTGTTTTATCAGAACAGAGTATATCCATACCGGCCATCTCTTCGATTGCGGCAAGCCTTGAAACAATAGCATCTTTTGCCGCAAGTGCTCTGGCGCCAAGAGCCATGGTAACAGTCAAAACCGCAGGCATTGCAACAGGAATGGCCGATATAGTCAAAACAAGTGCAAAAATAAGAAGATCAACTACCGGTTCATCTCGTTTTAATCCCGCATAAACTATAACTGCTATCATAAAAACAGTAAGAATAATCAAAAAATTACCTACTCTTATAACCATTTTTTGAAAATGGCTTTTTTCATTTTTTTCCGCTTTTTCCACAAGACCAACTGTTTTTCCAAAGTAAGTATTGAGTGCTGTTGCCGTAACTTTGGCAATCATTTCACCCTGTTTGATTATGGCATTGGCATAAAGCAAATCTCCGGATTTTTTATCTACGGGCAGTGATTCACCCGTAAGAGCGGATTGATCAACCTGTAAAAAGTCACTCCCGCCCAACAGTTCGCAATCTGCCGGAACTATATCTCCAATCTTTACTTTTATGATATCATCAGGAACTATCTCTTTTGCATCTATTTGCTGCCATTTTCCATCTCTTAGCACAGTCGCTTTTCTGGCTAATTTTTTCTTTAAAACAGCTATGGCATTAAGTGCTTTACTCTCTTGATAAAAGTCAACAAAAGCATTTACCAAAAGCATAATCATAATAACGATAAAATCTTCCCATCTTTTGGCAACTGCTGAAAGTATGGCCGCAACTTCTATCATCCAAGGAATCGGGCCCCAAAATCTTCTGAAAAGTCTGTGCAAAGAACTCTCTTCTTTCTCTTTTATTTCATTGTAGCCAAATTTTTGAACTCTTTTTTTTACCTCTTCTTTGCTTAACCCTTTTAAATTATCCAAATTTTGAATACTCTCTTTTTTATCTTTATCCATTTTATCCTCCCTATATCCATATCTTTTCAGCCTGCTTTACGATATGAGCTTTTTTGTTCAATTTTTCCTTGATTACTTCTTTAAAAATAAGCTGTTTATCTTTTTCGCCATGAATTAGATATATATTATCTAACTTTTTATAATTTCCTATCCATTCGATTAAGTCATTTTGGTCAGCATGTGCCGAAAAACCGTTTATAGTATAAGTACTTGCTTTTACTACTATCTCTTCGTGATATACTTTTATACTTCTTGCCCCGTCAATTATCTTTCTGCCAAGTGTTCCCTCAGCCTGATACCCGACGAATAAAAGTGCATTTCTCTCATTCCATAGTCTATGCTTGAAATGATGAAGTATCCGTCCTCCGGTACACATTCCGCTTCCTGCTATGATAATACATCCGCTTCTTTTTTCATTGATTTTTTTGGATTCGTCACTCTTTAAAGTATATTTTACATAAGGAAATTCAAAAATATTTCCATCCCTTTTTAAATAATCATTGCAAGTTTGACTAAGTTCTTCATGGTACAAATCATAAAGTTTGGTTGCTCTTATGGCCATAGGAGAATCTATATATATTTCACAAAGCGGCAACTCTTTTTTATCATACATTTGTTTTAATATACAAAGAATTTCCTGGGTTCGCTCTATAGCAAAAGAAGGAATAAGCACATTTCCTTGATTTAAAAGAGTATTTGTTATTACTTTTTTAAATTCATCTATACTCTCTTTTATGCCTTTATGATTTCTATCGCCGTAAGTTGATTCTATATATAGAGTATCGGTTTTATCTATCTTGGTCGGATCGGACATAACCAAATCATTATGATTGCCCAAATCACCGCTAAATACTATTTTTTTATCCGTATTGTTTTCTTTATAGTAAATTTCTATTATTGCAGAATCAAGTATATGTCCTGCATTTCTAAAAACTGCCGTTATATTTGGTGAAAGTTTTATCTCTTCATCGTATTTTATATACTCTATGGGAAGACTTAAAACATCTTCCACATCCTCTACACTATACAAAGGCTCTCTTACATTTCTCTCCTCACCTCGTCTTTGTGCCTTTTTATACCTTGTTTTAAACTCTTCTTCCATTAAATGAGCACTGTCCAAAAGAACAACTTCAGCCAAGTCTATGGTAGAACGCAAAGATACGATACGACCGTTGAATCCTTCTTTTACGAGTTTTGGAATCCTGCCGACATGGTCTAAATGGGCATGGGTTATAAGAAGTATATCAACTTCTTTTGGCTCAAATCCGAACGGTTCAAAGTTTTTCTCCTCATTTCTGCCTTGAAACATTCCGCAGTCAACCATGATATTTGGCTCATTTTCTATCTTTAGTAAATGACATGAACCTGTAACTACTTCCGCTGCCCCGAATGATTGGACGAGTGCCATGATATATCCTTTTTATTTGTCTGGTGATATTATATCTTTTATCTTCGTTAAATATCTGTTAGACAACAAACTTTTAATGCAATTATAACATTTTTTAAAAATGAAAGGTAAATGATTTGTATAATATTAGTTGACAAGAATTATGCAAGTATATTAAGGGTACCTCTAATAATCTATGAATTATTTTTGATATTTTTATATACATATACAGTTGATATTATTATAACCATACACAATAAGCCCAAAGTGATATATACGACTTTTTGATGATTATCACCGGTATTACCGAAAATATACCCAACAAGAAGCATAAAATTTACCCATATCACATTGGCACAAAATGTCAAAGGAATAAAATAGTTGAGTTTTAGTCTTGACAAGCCTGCCGGTATGGATATATACTGCCCCATTCCGGGAGTAAGAGGAGCAAGAAAAACTGATATCTTTCCATGTTTTCTAAAAAATCTTGTTACTTTTCCAAGAATTCTTTTGCCTTTCAAAAATTTTTTGGCAACATACAAAGCAAAATAATAGTTAAACATTGCTCCGCTTAAACTTCCCAACGACCCTATTATCAAAACAAGCAGATAATTTTTTTCTCCGATTGAGGCAAGATAGCCATTTGGTATCAGCACCAATTCACTTGGAACCGGTACAAAAGTTCCCACCAAAAACATATATATATACAAACCCGCATATCCTATCTTATCTACAAACTGAAGTAAAGCATGCAGTAGTATGTCCATCAAATAAATTTTATCAGACCAATCCTATCTCTTCCAAGATAGGTGCTATTTCACTGGATATTTTTAACAACTCTTTGCCAAGTACATTTTTTTCTTCCGCTTTATCTTCTATATACCATTCATGTATCTTGCTAAGAGCCTGTTCTTTTTCCTCTTCTTTCATTTTATCGCTTTTTTTTACTTCCTCTTTGAGTCTCTCGATCTTTGCTTTCATTTTAACCTCCGATATTTTTCCTAATTTTAGCACATTTTTACTAACATTCTCTCTAAAAGATAAAAAGTGGTATAATTTCAAAAAGGCAAGGGAGAAAACTATGAATGAGCTTTTATATGCCCTGATAGAAAGTTTTAAAACAATTGTTAAATGGAATGTAGCAAAATTTGCACTTTTAAGCGGGATGGCACTTATGGTGATTTGGTTTGGCATTGGTTTTGTACTGTGGCATCAGCTTGTTGGTTTTACTGCTTCTCTTTTGGAGTTTATACCTTTTGCCCTTATCAAATCCAATGGTGCATGGATGCTCTCATCAGTCATATTTATTCAAACAGTATTTATAACTTTTGCTTTTGTTATTATCATCTTCGGCATATTTATCATGGAAAAATCAAATATAAAAAAATATCCCTTTTATATCATAATGATAGCATTTGGAATTATTTTATTTTGGACGGTTATATGGTACTTTAACCATACTGCTATCCATCATGCACTCTCAAAACTTTTAACATGGCTTCCTTTTGAAACGATAGAACAATCAATGGCATATCTGTTTGCCGTTTATCTGCTTTACAGTCTTTTTATAGTTTCACTTTTGCTTTTTGTGGGAATGTTCAGTGAAAATATTTTGGATATGGGGCTTGGATACTCTTTGAAAAAAATTTCCCGGATTAAAATTATAACTTACACTTTAAAAGACGGTGCTGTATATCTTATACTTTCATTGCTCTTTTTTCCTTTGCTTTTTATCCCGGTTATAAACTTTTTTATACAAATCGGAGTTTGGATGTGGCTTGGAAAAAATACTTTTTCCTATGATATGGGGTCAATTTTTTATAATGAAGATAGATTGAAAGAGATGATAAAAGAGCATAGATTTTCCATATGGTTTATAACTTTTACAGCCTCACTTTTCAATCTTGTACCCGTACTTAATATATTTGGTCCGTATTTTGGAGAGTTTGCAATGTATTACTATATGGATGCCTGTAAAAATAAATTGTAAAATTTTTTGATAAAGAATTCTTCTATTTTTCGAGGGGGGTGGAATATTAGATTTATATGAAATTTTTAAAAAATAGGGAATTGTTTAATGTAATAAAGCAAGAAATAATAGATATTTTAAAAAAAATAGTGGATGATTATTATTTATTTTTTTCCTGCCCTTTTTCTCTCTTTTTTATCTTTTAGCATCTCTATGGCTTTAGCTATCTCTTCTTCCATAGGAGTATCTACAAGTAATTTTAAAGCATCTTCCATCCTTAATTTTTTAAGGATTTTTATAAAATTTATAAGTGAAATCTGTTTTTTATATACAAAATTCCTATAAGTTGCAGAAGGAATTCCAGTTTTTTTAGCAAGTTCTTTTTGGGTTATATTTTGTCTTAATCTTTCTTTTTCAACTCTTTTAACAATTTTTTCCATAAGTTCTTTTGGTGTATAAAGCAGTATGGGAGTAGGATCTTTAAACGAATACATTTTTATCCTTTTTTATAATATTCCATCTTATATTTTTGTCGATATCTTCTATCAAATTTTTATCAATACCAAGGTTTAGGGCTCTTTTTTTGAATTCCAAAAACTTCTCTCCAATATTTTCAACAATCAAATTAACTTCTTTTTTTGGAATATCTACAATATCAGCTATTTTATATAAATCTTCTAAATTTATATTTGAAGTTTTTCCGTTTATACTCATTTGATGTTCTTTTGTGTATCCACTTCCATAAGCATATGTAATATCATAAGCAGGAGATAAGCTCCATATACCTTTTTCATTCATTATAAAAGAGAAATTTTTAGCATGGTCATCTTGATTTCTACCAATTACATTAAATATCATTCTTCTAAACAACTCTTTTACTTGCTCATAATCGTTTGTAAGAAAATCGGTTAATTTT
>CAZKWE010000019.1:0-6298 GCA_964556545.1 uncultured Campylobacteraceae bacterium
ACTGAAGAATGGGAGGTAGAAAGAAGTTATATCCAACCACAAAAGCTGGAACTGGCAATGATTAAGCGTGAAGAGTTGCTGCAAAATGCAGCCTAATAACATGAGGAGTTTGGAAATTGCGAACATTTCTTGACATTATCACCAGGATATATTTAACAATAACAAAGAAAAAATTTTTACAATGTCTGTAAAACTTGTTTATCTTAAAAATTCAAAACCATCAAAAATAGATAAAAGATTCATAAAAATTTTTCAACAATACCAGCAAGAAAAATTTTATAGGCTTTAATATTTTTATATCATAATTTACCTGATTGTTTAAGATATTTTCGTCAAATTAACAAGAGGAGGTCTTTCTCCTCCCCTAACTTTCAACTTCTTAACTCTGTTAGCCATCACCAGGACCGTTTCCCGGAGTCATATTGGAAGATTCGCTCTGTGTGCCTGTATCAAAATCGTCAAATTCGTCAAAATCTTCTCTTTGTGGACCATTATCATCACAACTGTTGTTTCTGCATGGCTCAAGGGTAAATATACAAGTAGCTCCTTCCGTTCCATAAGAGGTAAAATGTATTCTTTTATGCTCTTTTATGTATTCAAGCGAGTGGGGAGGAAAATTTCCTACACATGTATTATAAATATTATGTGTATCTCCACCTCGATAAGCCACTGAGCTTATATCTTCAGATATTGGTGCTTCCACCCATCTTGTATTTGCATCAAAGTTTATCCCATAGGTGGTTATCTGCAAAGGCAATCCTACATCAGATTTAGTCAAAGAACCACCATATGTGATATTTTCATTTTCAGGATAGACTTCAGCACATATTTTTCCAATATATTCGCTTCCTTCTTGATCTTTGGGATTTTCGCAATCAAGTTTAAATTTTTTGATCTCCATAAAGCCGTTTCTTAAAACGGGAGTGCCTATAAATTTTACAGAAAATCGCCACAGAGATTCATCTTTTACATCAACTTCATCACCGCTTCCTCTTTGGACTGCAACTGCTTTAGGTTTGCCGTCTACTAAAATTTCATACTCTCCTATATCTACATCTTTGAAATCAAAAAAGCCTTCATTATCTGATGTGGCATATTTTTTTAATGTGTAGTCGCAGGTGGAGCGAAGCACCAATTTTTTACCTTTCAGAGATTGATTGAAGACATCATATATATGACCTTTAACACTATTTGGTATCCATGGAATGGTAAAGTTATTGGTATTTTCTTTATCTTTTATTATAAACTCTTTATTTAATAAATACTCATTTCCTTTAGGCCAAACAATACTTGATTGATGATAATGTCCCTTAGAAAGGTTTGCATTAAATTTATATTTTGTAATACTATGACTTACTCTTTGCAGACCAGTTTCGACATCATCTATCTGTTTTGCAGGTCCATATCTATGATACTTAATCTTTCCACAGTCTTCATATCTATCTGAAGCATTTCTCTTTATTTGTCCTTCTGCAGAATATTTTTTAGAACTTTCTAAAAAACTAGTATTGATATGAACTACAGTATATATTTTTCTAATTTTACCTTTAACATTAACATGAGAAGTAATTATTTTATAATGATTTGCTTTATTATCGAAAATAATATCATGTATTTTATTGTTATACTCTGATATATCTTTTAATGCAGGAATTTGATAGCCATCTTCAACAGCAAATGTAATTTTTTTATTATCTGAAGCAAATTTTGTTTTAAATCCCATATCTGTTGGTATAAAATATCTATGTACTTTACTTGCTTTATAAAACTTTTTTAAAGAGTCTATACATTTTCCAAGATTCTTAACCATCTTGTTATTTTCTATTGTAAAACCACTTATATATTTTACAGTTCCTTCAAACCCAATAACATACTTATTGTCTGTTCCCTCTATAAGTGGTGTAAACGATGACATATCTAAGTTGCACTCCTGTGAATTATCCACTTCTCTTAAAAGAGTTCTGTTTAAAGTGCGATACCAGTCATTAGATGTTATTTTGATATCAGTTGAACTGCTTGCTCCGTTTTCATCCCTTGCAATAACTCTAATGTTAGAAGGAATTGAGCTATCTAAATCATTTATATATCTACTTGAATTCCACTACATTGATGGGATAGGAAGTTTTTCCCCATCTAATGTGTAAAAATCAAAGCTTGCAACTTGTGTCGTTAATCTTGCGGCAAGATATAAAAGATCTCTTTTATCAACATTTCCATCATGATCGAGATCATATGCAGAAGGAGGTGCTTGCAAGTGGACTCATAGCAAGAGCCAATATGAGCATCTGTGCATCTGTATCATCCACTTTTCCATCACCGTTTATATCTCCCGGTAATTTATAATTGGTTAAATCTATAGTACCGTTTGATATGCTAATATTAAAATCCCCAGCTTTTCCTTGGGGAGCATATATGGGATATTGATTTAAATTTTTATCCAGAGCCGAAGAGAGATAATTTTCAAAATATTGCTTATTTGCCTCCGGGTCGGTGGAACTTAGTTCAATATCCATTTTCCAATTATTGCAAGACTTTTGTTTTAATTTTAATATGGCAGTATTGTCAAAATTGTAGTCATAAGCATCATCTGTCGGTGATGCCGGACTTTCTGTTTCGTTTAATTCAACAGTGTCAGAAAATGATATTGTCGTATCATCCAAAACTTTTATCCAAAAACCCTCGTTCGTTTTAATCTTGTGTAAAGACTTTATACCGAGATTGTCCAAGTCTTTTGCACCCTTTTTTAAATAAGCTTCCCAGCCACTATCTTTGTATGTCCAGACGGATTCAATTTTGCTATTGTTAAACTCACTTAAATCATCACTACCTATGCTGCTTCCGATAAGTTGCCAACCGGGAGTAAGATGAAGAGAAGAGTTGTTTTCGGTTGTATTCATATCTAAAATACCGCTTTTTTCGCTTAAAATCCAAAATCCTTTATGTGCCGGAACCTTGCTCAACTTATTAAAACCACTATTTTGTATCAAGGTTTTGATAGTATAATCAGCGGAAAAAGCCCTCCATTGATCAGTTTTATCGTCATAGAACCAGACAATATCAATATAAGTTCGATTAAAATCATCCATGCTTTCAAGCGAATTGGAGCTTCCTGCTATTTGCCATCCTCTATGAATTCCTACAGGTTCGCCACTCATAGCAAAAGCAAAAAAAACTGCACAAAGTAAAAAAATGCGTAAAAACATAATTATCTTCCATTTTGCAAAAAAATTAAAAGAGTTGTAAAATTTGAGTTAGTTGCTTGGCGGAGCAATAATAGACCACCTCTAAAACTGAAAACTTTACAAGGAATATTGTAACATAAAATATCTTAGTGCCTTATCGCACCTAAAAAGAGGCTCACTGGGAATTACCATGAAATCAGGACTTTACTTTTAATTTTTTATGATATAATTATCAAAACAAAGGTGTACTATGACAAGAAAAATCCGAATAGAAAATGCGGGTTTTATATGCTAAACTGTGATGTTGAAGTTAAAAGTAAAGGTTTGACTTCTTTTTTAATTTGGAGAAATAGATAAAAATAACTAAAAGGCAAATATTAGGAGGATATAAAATGAGAATTTTTAAAAACTATATCATTATTGTATTATTGCTTAATACTGTATTATTTTCTCAACAAATATTACAACTTAATAAGGGCTGGAATTTAGTGGGAGCATATGTGGATATCGATCCTCATATATTTAAAAATAGTTGTGTAAAATCAGTATGGGGCTACAAAGAATCAAAATGGTATATTTATATAGATAGTCATGAAATTTATAGATTTCCATCTTCTGCTGAGTATTTAAGATTAATTAAAAGAGGAAGCGGTTTTTGGATAAAAGCAAGTGATAAATGCAAAGTAAAACTTTCTACTATTTCTAAAGAGGATTTGAATTCTTTGAATTTTCCGGAAAAATTTTATCCTTACAAATCTCATCCCCGTTTATGGTTAACCCAAGAGAGATTAAAAATTTTAAAAAAACTTAAAGAGCTTAATACTCCGGAGTGGAGAAATTTCAAATCTTTATGTGATAGTATCGTCAATGATGATCCTTCGGATGATCCTTACGGAATCGAAATATCTCCTCAAAATTTTACAGCTCCTTTAGCTTTGCAATATCTACTCACTAATGATAATAGATATGCAGATAAAGCTTTGGAATTAATGGATAAGGTAACAGATGATTTTTCTCAATACGGAGATGCAGACCACGAAAGTTTCCACTATCTTGCTTTGACATATGACTGGTTGTATAATTATTCCGGAATGACACCCGAAAGAAAAATATACTATAAAAATTTAATGAAAAAAATAAGCGATAAATTTTGGAATGAATACAATATCAATGCTTCCGGAACCGATAGCGACAACAATTTATTGACAGGTATGATGCATCTAATGTTTGGGGCTGCATTATATGGAGATTTTAACGAATCAATAGTTATGCTCGATAGAGGTTGGTCCGGTTGGAATAGAGGATATTATTTAAGCAGAGGAATATCTAACAGAGATATTATAAAATCAGCTCTTGGGGGAGTCTATTTTACAGGAATGGCATACTTTCCTTCAACCGACATTATCGGTATTGCGGCATATGAATTAACTTTAATGACGGCATTCGGATATGATTTTAATGAAATAGAAAAGGATCTTAAACCTTTTTGGAAAAATTCGATATATGCAATCATATATTTAACACTTCCAAATAGAGAGAAGATTGAAGATTATGGATCTTGGCAAGATTCCAACGCTCTTAATACTCAACCGTGGTTACATAGAGCAGTAAAAATATTGAGCTATTTTGCAGATAGAAGCGGATATAAATATGAAGCTTCTTTGATAAGAGGGTATGAAAAAGAAAACGACATAGGTTATACAGATGATAATTTTTTGGAATTTTTCTTTTCTGATTATAATAAAAGTATTATTTCTCCATATAAAGAGGAATTGCCTTTAATTAGATTTGTAAAAAATCCAGATTTTCTTTTTTTTAAAGATGGATGGGGTGCAAAATCAGTTTGGGGAATATTTAGGGGAGATGGTTCGATTCCTATGGATCAGCAATCACCAGATCAGGGACATTTTTCATTGTGGTATGGTGATGGATATTTAACTAAAGCCGCAAGAAATTATGAATCTTTATTGCATGGAGATTTTTTCAATACCCTTTCTATACAAAATGATTGCTCTTATAATGGAATTGATTGTAGTGGAACATCAATCTTTGATAGTAAAAAGACTGCTACAATAGATAAAGTTTTGTATGGAAAACAGCCACTTTTTGCTTATTGCAGACTAAATGCTGATGGACAATGGAATGATAATCCAGAAAAATATGATGCTTTTGAAGAGATTAATAGTTATAAAAGATATTTATTTTGGAGCGGAAAGTATGTTGTAATTTTCGATAGAGTTACAACTAAAAAACCTCTAAATATAAGATATAGATTAAGATCTCTAACCAAACCTCATATAGATGGCGATACCGTTTCTCAATTCGGTAAAAGTGGCAATTATAAATTAATTCAAAAAACATTGGAACCAGTAGATGTTAAAATCAAGTTGTTAGATGAGTCAGAAGAGTGGAGAGATATTGAAGATTGGGTTGTAGATCCTTCAGAAAGAAGATGGCAGAGTGTTTTTGATATAAATGCTACAAAAAATGCAAAGATACTTAATGTAATCAAGATGGGAGATTCTTCTTTAAATAATTTTGATGAGATATATCGTATTGATGATGGTAAAAGTTGTGGCACTAAAGTTGATAATTGGTTAGTAATTTTGTCTTGTAAAGAAAGTCTTAGAGATAGAGTTGATATTAAATTTAAATCTTCGATAAAAGATTTAAATTTTCTAATAGCTGATCTTAAAGAGGGGGAGTATGATATTAAAATCAATGGAAAAATTATCTTTAAAAAGATGGTTGATTTAAAAAGTCAAGCTCTCGTTTTTAAAACTACTCTAACGGATAGTAATATCTCTTTAAATATTATTGGTCATTAAAAATTAAGGTGGAGCAATAGTTGACTGTAAAACTACCAAAAACATACGGTTTTAAGGGCATTTGAAGCTATACTATCTTAAAAATAAAATCTTGCGGTTTTGAGGAAATAATGACTCAAGAAAATAAAGATTCTGTTGCACTTTTTAACAAAGGAGTGACGGACACTATCTCCGAAGGAGGCCTTGGCACAGGCAAACCTCCTTCAACTTCGGGACAAAACGGTATCAAATTATACTTTTTTTTCAGTTTATCTATATCTTTTATCTTGTTATTACTGCCGTTATATT
>CAZKWE010000020.1:0-27353 GCA_964556545.1 uncultured Campylobacteraceae bacterium
AAAGATTTCAGAACTTATGAAATACTTGATTTTGATTATTGGATAGATAAGATAACAAGTGACGGAATAAAAAGATATCTGTATGTAAAATGGGAAAAAAGATATGAACTTATAAATGGCTCCGATGAGCTTGTACAAAGAGGATATTCAAGATTTTTGTTTGATGAGATAAACGGCAAATACAAACTTATAGAATTAGCAGGCAACAATCTATGGGGCGAGAGTCTATCGGAATGGAAAAAAGAAGTACCTCATATAGCCGGAGAGGAAAAAAAAGAACAAAAAAGAACACAAAAACAAGAAGGAACAGAAGAAGATGGTGGAACAGAAGAACAGGGATTGCCGGATTTGATTATTGTTGAAACTTGTCAAAACAATGGAAATTTTGTGATAAAAAATATAGGCACCGCAGGAACAAACAGCGGCAGCATCCAATACAAACTTACATCAGAAAACGATTCTACTACAGATGAGTATTCAGCAGATATCGGTCCGGGAGAATCAAGCGGGGAAATAAATTGCCAATTTATCGGTGCATATAAAGGAACAATTGAAGTTGATCCGAACAATCTTATAGAAGAATCAAATGAAAACAATAACAAAGTTACAGCAAATGTTTCTGAATTTTTATTCTAATCAATTATAAATAAGGATATGAAAATGAAAAAGATACTACTACTTGTATTAGTTTTTTCAACACTACTTTCGGCCCAGGATAAGAAAAAAGATAAGTGGGTTTACAGTGGGCGGCTAAACGGCTATTTTCAGGCTGTTGATGTTGACGGTCCGAACGGACAGGGTGCTAACAGAGAAGGCTATACTCATAATCAGGACTTGAGTTTGAGATTTTTGGGTCCGCTTAAAAATGCGACAGCAGGGGTTGAGATAAGAGGCAGACTTACCAATGACAATGCCATACAAAAAGATGGTGCTACTCTCCTTTATTTTCACTCATTTTTAAAAAACAAAAGATGGTATCTTGAAGCAGGTGATGTTTCGGCATCTTTGAACCCTTATGTATTTGGCGGAAGTGTAAAAGGTTTTAAAGCTACTTACAAATCCCCAAAAAAAATGAAAACATGGGATTATACTTTTATAGGCGGTATTAAAAAAGCTACATGGAAAGAAATGGTGGAAAATGTTGCCAACGAACAGCCCGATGCTTATAATGGTGCATTTATGGCAAAATACAGACACAAAAGATCTCAGGAGATATCTTTTAGTATCGCAGGCTACAAAGATGATCTATCCACCGGTGATGCAAACTCCACTACTCTTGGTAAAAAAGGTGTAAGCTTTGGAATTGATGGCAAATGGAGATTTAACCGATATATAACTTTAAAAGGCAGATTTGGTTTAACTGATGCAACGGATGATTTGAAAAACAACAAACCTGTCTCATCTCATACCGCACTACAGATAAAGTTGTTAACAAGACCTTCTTTGAGAAAATTAAGAAGTAATTTTACATATACAAGAATTTCGCCAAAATACATATCGCTTGCCGGAAGTGCAAATAAAGATATGGAGCAGTTTGAAAACTCCAACAGTTGGAGAATATCAAGAAGATTTACTTCACGATTTGGAGTCAGATTTAAAAGAGACAATCTAAACAATGATTTAAACGGAACAAAAAGAACTTCATATGAACATATATCATTTAATTACAGACCTAAATCCATCAAGAGGTCAGATATAAATATACGATTTTCAAATATGGATATAAAAGGAAGAGGAACCGATTCAAACACAAAAACTGCAGGATTGACTTTCAATCTTAGACAAAAAAGCGGATGGAGATATGCCTTTGGTCTGGACTACAGCGATGCAAATGACAATAATGCCAGTTCAAACATATCCAAATCAGCCAGATTTACCGTAGGATACAAAAAAAGATTATCAAAAACAAGGAGATATCGCATAAATGTTACTCTCAATCAGCAAAGAGTTTCAACTGCCGGAAATATCGACACAAACTATGGTTTAAAACTTGATCTTGGTTATACTCACAATTCAAGGCTCTCTTTTGATTTGAATTATCTCTCAAGATATGCATTTAAAGAAGCAAGCCAAAACAGCGAATATTCCTCTTATCAAGCAAGAGCAAATTATAAACTTGACAATAAAGGAAAAAAATCTATCAGATTTTTGGTTGAAAAAAAACATAATGATATAGAAAATACTCCAAACAGTAGTTATAATGAATATAAAGCAAAGATATCTTATGTGATAAATTTTTAAGCTTAATAAAACTCTGAAAAAAAAGTTATCTTAATCCAAATTTTGCATCAAAAACTAAAAATGTTTTTATAATTGCAAAATTTGGTTTTAGTCAAAAGGAGTAAATGATGAGAATTTTATGGCTAATTGCACTATATACAATTTATATGTATGCTTCAGTAGGCACAATAGTTGATATTGTGGGTAAAGCAACACTTACAAGATCAAATAAGCACATTAATATTACCAAAAAACTCTCTCTTGAAGAACATGATATTATAAAAACTTCTGCAAACTCAAAGGTAAAAATCTTCTTTAAAGACAATACTGCAGTTTCTCTCGGACAAAATACAACTTTCAGCATAGCCACATATGTTTTTACAGGTAAAAAAGATTCAAAGATAAAATTTAAAATTTTAAAAGGTTTTTTTAAAACCGTAACCGGAGAGATAGGAAAAATTGCTCCGAAAAGATTTAAGCTCCAGACAAAAAATGCCACAATAGGCATAAGGGGTACTGTTTTTGCCGGAGAAGTAAGCGACAATAATGAAGTTGTTATATGTACAGACGGTAAAATTATCCTGTTTACCTCCGGCGGTGATATAGTTGTCAATGCGGGCAACAGAAGTTATTTAAAAGGCGATAAAGTTTCCATTAGAAAATATACCCAAAATGAAAAAGCTATGCTTATTAAAAAATCCGGATGGCATGGCAGTATGAGTACGGCCGAACTCATAAAATATATCAAAACGCACTTTAAAGAACCTCTAAGAAGTCAACTTCTCTCAACCATCTACAATATACTCCATAAAGACAGTGATGAAAAAAGAGATTTTGGTAAAAAAGTGGAAAATGCAGATGATATAGGTTTTATAGATGATATAACCATAAACGGAAGAGAATTTGATACTTTGGATAACAGAGATATAGAATTTTACAAAGATGACTTGGAAAACGGTAAAATTATCGTACAGGGTCTTTTGGAAAGCGATGACAAAAATACTCCTGTGGATAAACTTTTTGTTGAGATTTCAACCGATGCAGGAAATACCTGGAGCAGGGCCAATGGCCACAGCGAATGGGAATGGAATTTTATACCCGAACTTGGGAAAAAATATCGTTTTGCCATAAGAGTAGTGAAGGAAGAGCCTGCAACAGGCGAGTCAGAATACTTTGCTGAAAATGAGGAAGGCAATGACATACAGGGAGAAAATCAGACAGAAAACAATGCGACAGATACTGCCACTCCAAATGCTCTACCGCACACTCTAACCATAGCAGGTTTTACTTTGACTCTTGGCAATAATGTAACATTAAACAACGGAAAGTTATCAGGTCTTGGAGTAATTACCATACCATATATAAGTCAAATCTCTTCTATCGGTACAAATAATATACCGGTATCTTTTTCGGATTTAAGCTATGCAAACGGAAAAATAACACTTGGAGATATAACTTACAATCAGCCTTTTACTATCTCTTCGCCACTTCTTGATCTTCATATCAATACTATAACATTTTCACCAATCCCGGCAAACAACAAAATAGATGGTACTATTACATTTAACTCTTCAATCTTTCAAACACTAAACAATGAAACCATACCGTTAAACAGCAGACTATTTCCCGATCATTTCTCTTTTGATATACCTTTTAACGGCAGAAGTATAAATATATGGGAAGAAAAGAGTGTATCTCTTGATATAACAAACGGAAACATCAATCTCTCTTATACTATCGGCGATACTCTTCCAAAGGTCTCTTTCAATCTCCCAAATGCCAAACTTAACTTTGGAGATTTACTAAAAGATGCCAATGGCGTATCTTTTAAAACAGTTATAAATGACCTTAAAAATATCAATATTACACTGCCTCATGATTTAAATCTTTTTGATACCGGGCTTAAACTACCTTCAGGTTTTCATATAGGAGGCAATTTTTCAGATATAACAAATCCTGTTTTGAACTTCTCAGGCAATATTGATTTATCGGGATATGCAAATGATGTATTAAACGGCATAAACAGTGCGACTCTTAGTGCGACCGTACAAAAAACCGGTTTTGACGGTTCTATCACCTTAAACGGCTCATTAAATCCTATCACTATTATAGACAGAGGAACTCCTCAAAAAAGTGTAAGACTCGTATTTGAAGGAAGCAATCCGAATATAACAATAAGTTATCATAATGCAGATACGCACCCGAATATATCATATAGCAGCATTACTCCTAAAATTTATTTTGGGGACTTGCTAAAAGATGCCAATACTCAGGCTTCAAATCTTTTTGCTACTATTGCAGACTTACAACACCCGTCAATAAATATATCAAATGCTTTATCACTGCTTGGAAGCAAGATAAAACTACCGAACGGCTTGAATGCTTCAGTTGATTTAAGCGATATACACTCTCCCGTTATAACTTTCAATGTAGAAGTTGATTTTTCTCAGTATGACAATATCATAGCTAAAAAATTAAACAATGCCCATATATCGGGAACTATATCAAAATCCGGCTTTATAGCGGATATTACTGCGGACAAACCATCACCGATAGATATATATCCGCAAAAAAATGTAAAAATCATATTTGACGGATCTGCCGGTCCTACACTGCATGTTGAAGTAAAAGCGGCTACAACTTTGCCTAAACTTCAAATATCAAATATCAATGCCAAACTTGATTTTGGGGATTTGCTAAAAGATGTCAACAATGCCTCAAATGTAATGGCTGATATTGCAGCTTTGGCCGAAGAGCCTGATGCACTTCAGATAAATCTTCCTGCCACCGTTAGACTTTTAAATTCCAAAGTAAAATTATCAAACTCTATAGTTACTTTGGATTTACAAAACAAATCCGTATCTCTGGGAAGTTCGCTTGATTTGAATGAATACAGCAACAATCCCGTGATCTCAGCCATCAACGGTGCAACTATAAATGCTACGATAAATTCAAGCGGATTTGAAGGCAGTGTTAGTGCCGTGGGAGGTATTTCCCCTATAAATATATGGGCGGAACACGGAGTAAAACTAACTATAAACGGCAATCCTTCCATAACTTTAAGAATCGCAAACAACGGTGTTGATTTTGATTTTGGTACACTTGATGCATCTATTGATTTTGGAGATTTGTTAAAAACAGCACAAAATGCAGGCCATTATATAGCTTCTCTTCAAAATGCCGTAAACAACTCCGGAACATATACTATAAATTTTAGCAATAAACTATATATCTTAGATAGCAAATTTGCTATACAAAATGGTTCAATATCCATAAATCCGGCTCACAAATCAATCTCTTTAAATGCAACTGCAAAACTTAACGAATATGATAATCCTGTTATAAAAGCATTTGACAATTCAACTTTTGGAGCATCATTTTCCAATGAAGGATTTGAAGGCAATATTACAAAAAATGGCGGTTTCTCTCCTATAGTACTGCTTGATAGAGGCGGAAGCGGCAAAGATATATCCTTGCAATTTACCTCATCTCCTACCATATCTTTTTCTATTTTAAACAGCGGTATTCACTTCAATATAGACGGGGGCGGAGCAAATATCAATTTTGGAGAATTTTTAGGAGGTGCTACCGCTTCTCTTGCAAGCATACAAAAAGGTGTTTATTCTTGGGGGATTTCCGGCAAAAACAAACTTTTTGCTTCAGCAAAAGCATATGTTGAAAATATTACAAATGCAAAACTTGATATAAGCGATATAAAAGATCCTAAGATAAGTTTTAGCGGAAAAGTGGATCTTAGCCAATACGGAGGCTTTTTCTCCACAATGACGGCTGTTTCTCTTGAAAATGTTCAAATTTCAAAATCAGGCTTTCAAGCTACAATTACGCCACAACTCAGCGATCTTGACATTTGGAAAGAAAAACATGTCTCTTTGCATTTTACACAAAACCCCAGTATCTCTTTAAAGCTACAAGGAAGTGATTTTAAAATGGGATTTAAATCCGCCAAGGCGGACTTACATTTCGGAGATCTTTTAAACAATGCGGTTGCAAACATAAGCAACCTCGTCCAACAAGGGGGACAAGCCATAGAAGATACCTACTCGTGGAGCGTAGATCAAGCTGACATACCTCTTTTAAACAGCGGCATCAATTTAAATGCACTCAGCGGAACACTGAATCTTCAAGACTTGACAGACCCTATCATAACTTTAAATGCAACAGCTGATCTTTCACATTACAGTGATGTATTTAAATTTGTTAACAGTGCATCATTGGAAGATGTAACCATATCAAAACATGAATTCAGCGGTAATTTAAATCTCACTATGCAAGATATAGATATATGGAAAGATAAAAATGTAAAATTACATTTTACCCAAAACCCGTCATTTTATTTAAAGATAAATTCAAGCGGTTTAAAAGTCGGGGCAAGTAGTGTACAGGCAAATGTAAATTTCGGAGACCTTTTAAACAATTCCATAGCAAACATACACTCCATGGGTAATGATATATACTCATTTTCAGTATCGGGAAGCAATACGCTTGCCGGCTCACCGGTCACTGTCTCAAATCTGAACGGACAAATCGATTTGAGTGATTTAAAAGACCCTCTTATCACTCTTAATGCAACAGCCAGCATACCTTCAATGGGTTCAACATTCCAAGGTCTTGCTCTGCATAATGCAAAAATTTCCAAAGAGGGTTTTGACGGCGATATAAATGTACTTTTAAACAATATCAATCTCTACTCCGAAGAGAATAAAAAAGTTGATCTTAAATTTGATAACAATTCTCCGGCTACCATGCATCTAACTCTAACAAGAGAAAAATTTGATATGGGAGTCAGCGACTTAAATGCTACTCTTGCTTTTACAAATCTTTTAAACAATCAAGAAATCCCTCTTGTACCACTTATGAAAAACGGCATAAAAGTTCCCAAAACTTTTTCATGGAATATCGCAGGTCCTATAAATTTTATAAATGACTCCAAAGGTGTCATACCTGTTACAAATTTAAAAGGAAATATAGATCTTTCAAGCTGGAGTAATCCGTCAGTAAGTTTTGCAACAACTGCTGACTTTACGAATTATAATTTCAGCAACTCTGTAAATCTTGGGGTTGTAGAAGTAACAAATGCGACTATCACAAAACACAAAATCAATTGGAATGTGCAAATTACAAATGCTTCGGCCAATTTCACCATCTTGGATCTTGGCCCGAATGACAGTGATGATGTAAGAGTAGAATTAAAAAATATCAGCGGCAATATGGGAACACAGGGCAACTCTTTAAATTCTGCAGACGGCACTTTGTTTTTTGGAAAACTTTTTGATGGCAACAAACAAGCATCTCTATCCTATCAAACTGGAGAAAACGGTCTTAAAACATACACTTTCTCGCTTGATGATGAGTTGATATACAGAAAAGATGACAATAATTTTATAAGATTCAACGGCATAAGCGGACAACTCATTGAAACCAGCAAAGACCATTACAAAGTTACATTCAGCTCGCAAGCCATTATCAAATCTTCCATACTGCAAGCTATCAATATAGACCAAATAAGTGCGGAAAATCTTGATATATCAAGTAGTGGTTTCAAAGGTGATATAACAGCTTCTTGGACAAACAACACCATCTCGGTTCTGCAAGACAAAGTAGCCCTTGAAATAAGCGATCTTGATGTTCATATTGATTCATCTAAAAGTATGCCGATCTCTCTAAATCAATTTGGAGGAAAATTAAACATTAAACAACTCTTTGATCAATCCAATGCAAAAGCCACCATCTCGTTTGTCCAGGCAACCAAGCAAATCAAATGGAGTTTTCCTCAAAATGAAACTCTAACCATAAGCAATAAATTTCAGTTCAAAGATTTAAGCGGAAGTTTAAATGTTGATTCTATACAAAATTTGGCAGTAAACTTCTCAGGAAACTTCGGATACAGCAATATCAATACACAAATAAATCTTCAAAATTTCTCAATCAACTCCACAGGTATACACGGAACTGTGACTTTGGCATCTCCGGTTGTTATTTATAATCAATTAAAACTTACTAAATTGTCCGTAGCATTTGCCGGAAACGATACATCAGGAAGTGCGGAAGTATCATATGCAACTTCGTCATTTTTAGGTAGCTCAAAAGCTATGAATGTAACCTTGGGAGCAACAGTTGATAGAACAGGCATAAAAGATTTTAGTATAAAAGGAAATATTCAAGCCATAAACATACCTCAATTTGCAAGTATCAATTTTACAAGCCTCTCAACCTCACCTTCATTTAGTGATTTTTGGATAAAAATGAGCGGAACTATAAAACCGCAAAACCCAATGTTTAGTGCTGCTTCTTCATTGGAATTTCAAAATCTAAAAATATCACAAAGCGGCATAAGCGTAGATAGTGCCGGTGTAATGTTTGACACATCAGGTTCAAATGCAAGTCTGGGCGGTTTGACTTTAAGTATTGATAAACTCGGAATCGGTTTTGAAAACAATCTTTTTTATCTAAAAGCTCAAGGCGGACTCTCTCTTGAAGTAGTCAGCGCCAAAGGCGGAGTATCTTTATATAGCGACAAACATATAAAAGTTGATAATATAAGTGTAGATATAAAACAAAGCGGCGTTATAGCAAAAGGAAGTTTGATATGGTATGACAAAGACCCTGTCTACGGTAATGGCTTCGGTGCATCTTTAAGTATGAATATAGCTCAACTTATAACGGCTCAGGGTAAATTCAAAATAGGTCATAAAGATAGTATATTTTACTGGATGGCAAGTTTAAGCGGTGGTATTTCAGGCGGCATACCTCTTTCTCCTATACCTCTTAGCCTTTATGAAGTAGGTGGGGGTGTGGCGTATCATATGATTTACAATGAGAGTAAAAAAGATTTTGTTCCAAACGGATCCGGTTTTGCCTTGATGCTTAGTACTTATATGGGAACAAGCGGAGATAATGGCTATATGTGGAATGGTCAAATCAGCATAACCGCAAGTTTCACCGGTCACAACTTAAACAATCTGGTATTGCAGGGCGATAGCTGGATCATGGCCAATCTACACAGTTCTCCTGCTGACAGAAAGATTTCTGCCATGATGGTATTTTCTACAAATCCGAAATCTCTTCATGTAACAGCCACGGCAAATGTCAAATATCACGGAGTAACCGTAAAAGGCAGTCTGGATGCTATGCTTTCAAGCAGTGACAAGCATATATTTATAGGAACCGATGAAGATTATGGTTTTGCATTTCATATAGATAAACAACTCGGATATGTTAGTGTAGGCATACTTGGATATGAAGGCATAGGATTTTTCATGGCAGACACTCATGCTTTAGCCATAGGAAATGGCATCAGATTTGAAAAAACATGGAAAAAAGATTGGTGGGGACCGGATCCGAAATTGGAGTTAAAATTTAACGCTATGATAAAAGCACTTGTTATTTACAGGCCTATGTTTCAACTTTATGCCGATGCTTATGCCGGACTTAATCTTAAAGCATGTTACGGATATTGTTTAAATGTGGGAGCTGATGTACATGCAAAACTTGCCACTCCAAGCCCAAGTTATCTTTGGGCAAAAGCAACATTTCATGCATTTAGCAAAAGTTTTTCATTTAGCGGATATATATATGGTAGCGGAGAACTTCATGAAGCAGAAACTTATACGCCAAAGATACTTGACAGAATCGAACCAAGCAATACAAGCATAGGCATACTTCCTGTTTTTAAAGTTTATACGACTTTTTCCAAAGATCAGCCGGTCAATATAACATTTTCAAATATACATTTAAGAAAGTATAACGGCATCTCGTACACAAATGTAGCCTTTAGCGTAAAAGATCTTGAAGATAATACCATAGGAAAAGCTATCATTCCGACAGGTGTACTTGCAAAAAATACAAATTATGCAATACTTGGCACTATGACTTTGACTTACACAGATCCCTCAACCGGCGAAACAGAAACAAAATCAGAAAATTTCAATATGGCTTACAGAACAAGAAACAATAACAAGATAGACTTTGATACAATGGTAAGCTATATCAAGCCTTCAAACAATCAGGAAAATGTAAGCGAAGATACCAAGGTTGAAATCAAATACAATAAAGATATCATTGCAAGACTGGGTGGCTTTAACAATCAATACCTCGATAAATACAGAGTTGTTCTTTATGACTCTGATGATAACTTGATCTTTGGACATTTTACAGCACCGGATCCATCTACCTATAAAGCTACTTTTATACCTGCAAAAGAGTTAAGGGTATACAGATATTGTGTCAATCAAGAGGGAGAAATAAGAGAAACATTTATGGTGGACAATCAATTTGCAAATCCGTTTAACAACTATAAAATAGACAATGGCATTGATAATATACCGGATAGTTTACAGCAAAATACCGCACAGGCTCAATTACCATCCATCGCCGGTAATGCCGGAGCGGTTCCTCCTATGTATCAAAATCAGCAAAGCAACGGTTCAAACACAGCAGGTACACAGACAAACGCGATAAGTATACAATCATCAACTGTCTCATCAAATATTTCTATTCAAATTCCACCTTACATAAGAAAAGGTCCTATTACTTTAAAATCCCCTGAAGCTCTTGGAGATTATATCTTGACTAGTTATAATGATGGCAAACGATACAAATACTACAGAGCAAACAAATACAAAATAGCCATTGTATACTACCCTGACAATCATCAACACGAAGTAGTGCGTACTTCAACTTTTAAAGTCAGGTTTAACAATGCCATAAAAGAGGCAAAAAGAAAAATAAACAAAGCAAAAGATAATTTGCATCCAAAATTAACCGTTATGATGGATGTAAGAAGAGTGGGCAATCCAAAACCACTTCCTGTAACACCTCCGGGGTGCAAAACAGGATATAATAGTTTGGTATCGGTAGTTATTCATGATGATTTATTGAGTATCGGCATTACAACAGGTATTACAACAAAAGTTATAACACATTGGAGGATTAAAAATAAACTTAATCAAATTCAAACTATTGATAAAATCGTTAGCTCTTGGGAAAAATTTTCACTACCCGGAATTATTTTGGATTATAGTGCACAGATTCAATACTATGCTGCAGACAATCCGAATTTACTTCTATATCAAACCGATATGGAGCTTGAATCAGGCGATACTTTTGATAGTTGTTCTCACTCCATAAGCGAACACGAATATAATATAGATCAAAATATGGCAAAATCCCATATGGCACCGGGAGACGATATGGGACCAGGAGGCGGCTTTGGTCCGGGAGGAATACCCGGAGGCGGAGTTTTTGACAGCAATGGTGCTTTTAACGGAGGCACCATGAATTTTGGTGCGGGGATATAATCATGAGAAAATTCATTTTATTACTAATTTCATTAACACTGTTCTTATATGGCAAAACACAAAACAGACTTTATCTTTTTGCAAATTATTCAGGCAATCAGATAGAATTGAAATGGTTTTTAAAAAATTACGAAAGTAATTATATTTTTAAAATTTATCGAGCAAAAAAAGGAGAAAAACCAAAACTCATAGCAACAATCAAACCGTCATCTTTGAGCCAACTTAAAAGAGCCGGGTATGACAAAGATTATATTTTTATGATATACCCTTTTAAAGATGCAAAAGATATAAACCAACAAATTTCCATCTTAAAAATCCAGCCCAAGGTTTCTGTTTTTAGGATATTAAGAGCAATTCAAGAAAACAGTTTTGCAAAAAACCTTGGACACTATTTTATAGATAAAATGATCAAAAAAAACTCTTTGTACCTATACAAGATAGTAGCTTATAAAAACGGCAAAAAAGCAATAATTAGGATGATAATAGTTTCAACCAAAAAATTTCCCAAAGAGAGTGATATCATGTGGGCTATGGCAAAATCCATACCGCAGGGTATAGCAATTTCCTGGGATACAAAAGATGACTTTGCTTTTTATAATATATACAGAAAATTAAAAGATGAAAAGAACTTTAAAAAACTTAACAAGCTGCCCCTATACATAAGCAAATCTTTTGCACAAAAGGCAAAATATCTATATGTGGATAAAAATATCAAAGAATCACAATTTGCCTCATACTATATAAAAAAACTAAATATGTTCTCAAAAGAAGGTAAACCTTCCAAAATTATCAAAATAAAATACAGCATAAAAAAATCTGTTCCGAGAGTTAAACAGTTTTTTCTCACAACTACCAAAAACGGTGTAATTCTCAGATGGAGAAAAGTTAAAAATGCCCTTGGCTACAATATTTATAAAAGTCCGACATATACAGGCAGATACTACAAGATAAACAAAAAACCATTAAAAAAAGAATTTTTTCTTGATAAATACTATAAACCGTCAAAATCTTCATACTATTTTGTAACGGCTCTTAACCTAAAAGGCGAATCAAAACCGTCAATAATTATGATGGCTTTTTCCAAAGATATAACTCCTCCAAAAAAACCGACAGGCTTAAAAGCAAAAACAGCACCGGGAGAAGTAAAACTCTCATGGAAGCAAAACAAAGAGAAAGATTTGGCAGGATACAGAGTCTATGTCTCAATGAATATGGATAAAAAAGAGTGGAGTCTTGTAAATAAAAAACTCATCAGAACAAATCGATTTATCCACAAAAGAGCCAAAACCCTCAGCAGATTTCCATATTATTATCGTGTAAGTGCAGTTGATACCACACTAAATGAATCTCTGCCTTCAAAAATTATAAAAGTAAAACTTCCTGATGTTACACCTCCGAAACAACCTGTTCTAAAGGGATATAAAACTTATGCAAAAAAGATAATACTTCAATGGACACAGGTTATAACATATGATTTTGATCATTATAATATCTATAGAAAGGTCGGCAAAAAATGGAAGAAACTCAACAAAAAACCTTTGCTAAAAAGTTACTTTGAAGACAGAAATGCCAAAACCGGTAAAAATATATATACTATAACCGCTGTTGATACCAGTAAAAATGAATCAAAAATAAAAAAAGTATATAGTGTGATTATGACCGACAAAATACCGCCAAAAATAGAAAACTTTGCTGTTAAAAAAGTTAAAAAAGGAATTCTTGTATCTTTTGATTGCAAAGACAAAGATTATAACGGGTTTGAGGTATACAGAAGCAGCGGAGATATACTTCACTACTTTAATGCATCAAATTTTATAAAAAATAAAAAAAGTTTTCTTGATAAAAATATAGCTAAAAAAGCTCACTATTTCTATATGATAGTCGCTTATGATAAAAATGCAAATGCAACAAAAAGCAAAGTTATAGATATAAAACTCAAAGGAAAGAAAAAATAGTATTAAAATCTTTCGCAAAAATATAAGGAGAGTTTTGGAGCATATATGTTTTGTGTATATGCTCCAAATATATCAATTAGTTTTCTTTTCTTTTATAAGTTGGTCTAAAATATCAAAAAGTTTGCTTGAATTGTTTTCCCAATCTTCGGCAAGTTTTAAAATTTCTTCTGCTTTTTCATTCACAAGGCCGGATGATATAATCTCAAGAGCTTCTTTTATGATTTGGTGTACTCTTTTATGTGGCTCGGATATTGCAGAATATGATGGCAGTTTTGCAAACTCTTTTTTGGTCTTATCATTTATATACCATTTGCCAAGTCTGCAATTTTTATCGTCGTCAAGGTGTATATTTGCATCTTCTTGATAAATAGCTTTATATCCTTTAGCTTTAAAAATCATATGATCAATCTTAATCAAAGTTATATACAACTCATTGCTGATATCCTCATTTTTCTTTTTGGTAACTCTTGAACTTTCTATCAAATGATCAAGCGTATCTGTAAAAGCTGTCAATTTCTCGGTTGATTCATCTGTAATATTTTCTGTTTTTTCATTGCTATGAAGCATTTCATTGGAGTTTTGTTTTAAAATATTGATATTGGCTTCAATTTCACCGGTAGCTTTTTGGGTTCTCTCAGCCAATTTTCTAACTTCATCTGCAACAACTGCAAAACCTCGACCGTGTTCACCCGCACGGGCTGCTTCTATGGCAGCATTAAGAGCTAAAAGATTAGTTTGATCTGAAATATCTTTTATAAGCGATACCACATTACTTATCTCTTCAACATTTTCATTTACCTGTAAAGAACTCTCTTTTGCTCCATGCATCATCTGTGCAATTGAGTTAATATTGTCAACCAGTTCAGAAACTCCTTTTTGAACATCTGTTATTATGGATTCGGTTTCTTCATTTATGCTATTTATATCTTCTATACTTTGCATATTATCCGCAAGAGAAGTTTGAACATTAGATGAATCATGAATACAACCGCCTATAAGATCGTCTGCCAAAGATGTAAAAAGTTTACTTTTTTTAAGATTCTCTATAGCTTCTTTCTCGGCATTTTGTGCTATTTTAGCCTCTTTTTCAGCTTCTTTTGCTATATTTTCAACTTTCTCAATAAATTTGTTGAAACTGTTAATGGCATTTCCTATTTCATCATTTGAATCCGACTCGATTCTTTTTGAAAGATCCGCATCTCCTTGCGCTAACTCTTTTGCTATTGCATCAAGATTCTTTATGGGTTTTATAATAGCCCTGTTGAGAATAAACATTATAAGCAATACTATAAATATATCTATAACTGTTATAATCACAACTTGTGAAATTACCATATTTCCGACACTTTTGGCAGCTGCTCTGACAAGATCGCTTTTTATACCCATTAAAGCATACCCTATAGTTTCATTTTTAAAATTTTTTAGAGGAAATGCTTTTGCAAAATAACTCTTATCTATAAGATACTTGGAAGTAATTGCCTTTTGGAGACTAAATTTTTTAGACATTACATAATTTAAAAAATCTTTATCAATATGTTTTGAACTTGAAAGAGGATGGCCCTCTTTTATATATTTAGCTTTTTTAAAAAGTGAGGCATATTTTTTATCTAAAAAGTATAAAAAATCTATATGACTCTTTTTTAGTACTCCTCCAAAATTGTTTATACCACCGTCGAAAGAGAGTATGCCTATAAAATCATTATTGAAAAACATTGGAAATACACTTTTTAATCTTAAACCTCTTTTTGACTCTTCAAAAGTGATAAGCGGTTTTTTTGTTTTTAAAACTTTCTGAAATGCTTTTGAACCTGCATAACTATCACCATAGTCATTTGGCTTCCATGATTTAAAAATAGTTTTTAAAGATGGACTTACTATAAGAACGCTAACTTTTTTAAAAGGAGTATTTTCTCTGTAAAGTTTACCGATTCCTGCAATAATTTTTTTAAGAGTTGCCTTGTCGTTTGCTACAACGGCATCCACAATAGCCCTGTTTCTTGCAAGTTGCATTGCATTGGTAAGCCATACATTGTATTTTGATCGGATTTGATTATCTAAATCAACCTTAAGCATTTTTACTTCTTTTTCATAAGTAGATGTTTCCAAATTCTTTATCGAAACTATGCTTGTTGCTATTACTATTAAAATTCCAAGTAAAACAGATACAATTAGCGGAATATGCACTTTTTTTGATATACTTAAATTTTTTAACATAACTTCTCCTTTTTTTCTTTATATACATTTATAGAAAGTTACATATAAATTTTATCATTTTTTATATATAAAGTAAATACTCCGAATGTCAAAGTATATCTTTGCATAAAATAGCACCGAAATCATTTCCGCACCAATCAAATTTATACCAAAGCTTCCTGTACTTTCGGCAATAACTCTTTTTTTATATTATTGTATATTTCTTCAAATTTATCGTATGTTTTCTTATCGGGATCTTCAAATCCTATATGTATCTTTTTTACAGACAACGAAAACGAAGGACAACTCTGTTTTGCTTGATCACAAACTGTAACCACAAGATCAAAGTCAATATCCAAAATTTCATTTAAACACTTTGAATGATATTTCTCATCCCAGCATCCATTTTCTTTTAAAACTTTCTTTGCATTGGGGTTTACTTTGCCAATTGGTTTTATGCCGGCACTAAAAGCCTTGATATCATTAAAATATTTATTTATCAATGCTTCAGCCATAATACTTCTACAACTATTGCCATTGCATATAATTAAAACTTTTTTCATACTGCCGCCTTATGATAAACTAATCAAAACTATCAGTAAAACAGGTGGGGTTATTATGAGTCCGAATTTACTGTATTGTAAAAATGTTATTTTTATACCTTTTTTGCTTAAAACATGAAGCCAAAGAAGAGTGGCAAGCGAACCAAACGGTGTCATCTTGGGTCCCAAATTGCACCCTATGATATTGGCATAAGCCAAAATATGATTTGGCACATGTCTTAGTGCTATATCCATTATCATAACCGTTGGCAAATTATTCATCATCGCACTCAAAATTGCACTGATAAAACCGGTACCGACAACAGATACGATACCTGCCCGTGAGGATAGATAATGTAATGCCAAGCTTAAATACCCGGTTAATCCCGCATTTTTTAACCCGTAAACAACTATATACAAACCTATGCTAAACCAGACTATCTGCCATGGAGCTGTTTTTACAATAAGCCATATTTTTACATTTTTTGTATATCCCGCTATAAGCAAAAAGATAAAACCTCCGCCAAGTGCAAAAATACTGACCGGTATATAAAAAATATCGCTTGCAAAATATCCCACAAGAAGTATGGCTAAAAAAAACCATGAAAATTTAAAAAGCATTTTTGATTTCAATACTTCATCAGGATTTTTAAGCAATTGTATATCAACCTTTTTCGGTATATCTTTTCTTAAAAGCAACCATAAAAAAACTATAGATACAACTGTGCTTACCATATATGGGATAAACATATGCTTTATATATTCGGAAAAACCTATATGAAAGTAATCTGCCGTTACTATATTGGTAAGATTTGAAAAAACAAAAGGCAAAGATGCACTGTCGCTTATAAAACTTCCTGCAAGCAAAAAAGCTATAATGGCTTTTGTGTCAAATTTAAGTATTTTCATCTTTGACAAAAGTATAGGAGTTAGTATCAAAGCGGCTCCGTCATTGGCAAAAAGAGCAGAAACAAATGAGCCAAGAAGAAGAGAGTAAACAAACATCAAATGGCCACTGCCTTTTGAGAGTATTGCCATTTTTATGGCACACCAGTCAAAAAAGCCTATCTCTTCAAGCACCATAGACAAAAGTATAATACCTACAAATGCCAAAGTTGCATCCCAAACTATATTGATAACTGCCAATATATCATTGAAGTTGACAACTCCGAGCAAATATGCCAAAACAGCACCTATGATTGCTGTTGTGCCTATCTGCAATCCTTTTGGCTGCCAGATAACAAACAAAAGAGTTACAAAAAAAAGTGAAATTGCAAGTATCATTTTTTCTTTCTCGATAAAATCAAGACTTTACTATCCACTCTTTTTGAACCAATACTTTATCTTTAAACAAAATACGGCCTGTAAATTTATCGCCTTTTTTGTATTTTCCTACACCTTTGGGAGTGCCGGTCATTATGATATCTCCGTCTTGAACGGACATAAAACTCTCTATCTCTTTGAGTATATCCAAAGGTTTATATATCATCAAGTCAACTCCTCCTTTTTGTGCCAATTTATTATTTTTCCAAAGTTCTACTCCGATTTCCTCTATATTGCATTCAAATGAGACAAATTCGCTAAAGACAGCTGCTCCGTCAAAACATTTGGCTCTCTCCCACGGCAAACCTTTGGATTTTAAATAGCTTTGAAGTTCTCTTTTGGTCAAATCAAGCCCAAAGCCTACTGCAGAAATTTTTTGATTTTTTATCAAGAAACTTATCTCACCCTCATAATGGTTATCTTCACTGACATATTTTAGTTTATCACTGACAGCAGAATTCGGTTTGCAAAAAAGTACCATATTTTCAGGTATTTCATTGTCAAGTTCTTTTATATGCTCTACATAATTCCGCCCAACACAAACTATTTTATTAGGAAAAATTCTTTTGTTATCAAAATAAACACAATTCATTGTCTCTCCTTTTATAAGTACTTAACATTGTACCGACTGCTTTCTTAAGAATTAAGATAAAACTGTATATTTTCCGATATAATATTAATATTTTTTAATCATGTTATATAAATGTGTCATTTTAAGGATAATTTGTAAAAAGGTTTGTATCAAAAAATATTTTATATTTTACTATTATCATATTTTTAACCGTGATACTTATTGAAATCATAACAACACTGTGGCAAAACAGACAAGAACAAACCAAAATAACATTAGAACACAGCAGAGTTTTGTCTGACTATGCTATGACAAACAGGATATACTATCAAAATCTCTATCTAAAAGGCATCATACCTCTTACGAAAAATACACTAAAAGGTCTTCCGTCATTTAGCTCGTCTATCATATCAAAAAAATTCTCCGATACAAATAAAGATCACATAAAAATCAAAACTGTCTCGGATAACCCCGGAAATCCTAAAAACAAAGCTGATCCATACGAGCTTTCGGCTATAAACCTTTAAAAGCAATCCTTCAAAAAAGGAGTATTTCAAAGAGTATAAAAATTTTTATCAATATGCCATTCCTTTAAAGATAAAAGCACCCTGTCTAAAATGTCACGGAAAGATAGAAAATGCACCAAGTTTTATACAAAAAAATTATAAAAATGCTTATGGCTATAAAATTGGTGATATAAGAGGGGTATTGAGTATCAAAATTCCAAAATTTCACTTGCAGGCATATTTTACAAGAATTGCATGGTTTGAAACCGTAAAAAATATTATACTTTTTTCCGTATTGCTTATTTTGGTGCTTTACATTTCATTAAAAAACAGAAAGTTCAATGCAATTCTTAAAAGCATGGTGGATAGAAAAGCAAAAGAGTTGCAACAAAGAGAATAGCAGATACTTTATATCAGTCAGCATGATGAATTGACAGGTCTTCCGAATCGAATGTATCTTAAAGAGGATTTAAAGTCCTACAATATTGGAAAAATGGCATATATAAATATAGATGATTTTAAAGATATAAATGATTTTTACGGTATAAAAACAGGTGATATCGTACTTAAAGAATATGCTCTGTTTTTAAAAAATATTGCTAAAGATTATGATATAAATGTATATAAACTCCCCTCGGATGAATTTGCTCTGTTTTCTTATAAAGATATTGACAATAGCACATTTTTAAACAATATCAAAGAAATTCTCAACACATTAAACAATAAAGTTTTTACAGTCAATTCTCAGGAAATTATACTTTCTTCAACGGTTGGCATCAGTTTTGAAAAAGAATCTATCATGAGTAAAACCGATATAGCACTTAAGAAAGCCAAAAAAGAAAATACTGAATTGGTAATTTACAGCAAAGATGACAATATAGAACTTAATATCCAACACAACTTTAATATGATTAGAAAAATAAAAGAAGCCGTCAAGAATGATAAAATAGTACCATTTTTCCAACCCATACTCAATGTCAAAACAAAAACCGTAACCAAATATGAGTCACTCGCAAGACTGATTGAAAAAGACGGCTCGATAATATCTCCCTACAGCTTTTTGGAGATTGCAAAAAAGCAAGACTTTATCCTTATATCACGGAAAATATCATCAAAAAAACATTTGATACGGCTTTAAAATATCCTGACATATCTTTTTCAATAAATCTTTCATCTTTTGATATGCAAGATAAAAAAACTATTGATTTTATAAAAAAATCTTTTGAAAGATTAAAAAATCATGATAAAATAGTTTTTGAAATACTTAAAAGCGAAAGTATAAAAAATTATGAAAAAATAAGCAAATTTATAACTGATTTTAAAAGCACAGGATGTAAATTTGCCATAGATGATTTTGGAAGCGGATACTCAAACTTTGCCCATCTTATAGAATTAAATATAGATTTTCTAAAGATAGATGCTTCACTGATAAAAAATATACATACCGATAAAAAATCCTTTGAAACAGTTAAGGCTATAGTAAATTTCGCCAAAACAATGGGGGTCAAAACTATAGCTGAATATGTAGAATCCGAAGAAATACTAAATAGAGTAATTCATTTGGATATAGATTTTGCCCAAGGATACCACATAGGAAAACCTCAAGAAAAACTTAATCAATATTTTAATGCAAATTAGACTTTTTTACCTCTTCTCTTAATCTATCAAAAAGCTCATACAATTCATAACTTGCTTTTTCCATATCTTTAAAATTATCTATTATGACTTGCTCGTTTTCCACTCTCTTATCACCATCTTGGATATATCTCATATTCTCTATAACATTGTCATGGACTCTTCTATGAGGATTTTCTATCTTCGGAAAACTCGGAGCTTTTCCAAAGATAATTTTTCCATCATTTTTATACCATTTTCCAAGCCTGCAAGTATCACTATTTGCAAAATTTTTATCTTTTTCATTGTTTACGATAGCATTATAAGCATCAGCTTTAAATATTATGTGGTCTATTTTTGCCAATATTAAAAACACTTGATTTTTCATATCATCAGTCAAATCTGACAATCCTTTGGAGTCATTTTCAAGTTTTGTCATCAACTCTTTAAATTCCACAACCACTTGAGAAACTTCGTCTGATACCTCTTTCATAAGATTTGATTTTGAAACTATCGAATCGGTCTCTTGTTTCATAGTATTGATAGATACATTTATCTCACTTGTAGCCTTTTGAGTTCTCTCAGCCAGTTTTCTAACTTCATCGGCAACAACTGCAAAACCTCTGCCATGCTCACCCGCACGGGCTGCTTCTATGGCAGCATTTAAAGAGAGCAAATTTGTCTGTTCGGCTATATCTTTGATAAGATCAACTACGGAAGTGATACTGTTACTCATCTCATTTAATTCGGCAATCGATATATTGGTATCATTAATCTGTTCGGAAAGAGATTCTAATTTATAAAGCACATCTTCAAGCATCTGCAAACTTTGTGTGGACTGTTCGCTTGTGTTTTTTGTCGAATTAAATATATATGAAAGATTATCCACCAGATTTGATGTTTCATTTTGCAACAAAGAGAGTCCTTTGCCAACATCCTCAATATCTCTAACTTTTGTACCGAAATTGATAATTTCTTGTTTTTGATGAGCCTCTTTCATAGCCGTTATACCGCTTTGAACCATATGAATTGCCGTTGCAAAATCACCTTTTAGCCCATTATCATTTAATCTAAAGGAGAAATCTCCTTTTGATGCCAAATCAACAGAGGTATTTATTCTGTTTATAATATCTTTTATAATTTTTACTAACGAATCAAGCTCTTTTGTAATCTCATCCATCTCATTTCTCGGCTTTTTTCGTCTCTCTACCTCAACTGATAAATTACCATTGTTTACATCTTTTATAACTTCTTTAAACCTCTCGATAGCTTCCAATATGGAATCCATAATATTTTTGGAAATTGTAGCTATAATCATAAGAACAAATAAAGATATTATCGAAATGACAATTAAAACAGTCAAAGATTCACTCTTTATCTCACTTGCTCTTTGTTTTAACTTATCATCTATCTTGTTTTCCAATTTTTTGAGTAAATTTATCTTTTTTGTAATCGTTTTAAACCAGTATGTTGCATCTATGCCAAAACCACTATCTTTTGATAGCGCTATTTTTCTCATTCTCTCAACCTCTGTAAAAGGTTTTTGTTGTTTTATGGTATCAAAATCTTTTTTTATCGAATCAATCGCTGTGTGTTCAAATAAATTGAGTAAAACTTTTTGCTGAGACAAAACGGAAACAAATTTATAGTATAAAAAATGATTGAAACTATCTCTTGCAAAAACTCCCGATAAAACTGCCCTTTCGATTCCCGCTCTTTCTTTGGCGGAAATAAACAAAAGTAATGAATTCATAATATTTTTAATCTCCGGATGCTTGATACTGATAGAAAATTTTGCAATAGTATCAATCAAAGATTTATTTAGAGCCGTATAGTAATCAACCTCTTTTTTTGTATTTATTTTTAGAGATTTTACGGCATTTCTCATATCGGCAATACCGGAAAAATCAATATCTTTTTCTACGGTTTGGGTATAAATGTTATGATTTTTACGGATATAATCTCTTAAATTTTTCAATTTCTTGTCTGTGCTGATTTTTTGTTTTTCAAGAATATCAACAAATTTTTTACCTTTTGAGTTAAGATATCCGGCACTTGCACCTCTTTCTTTTTGAAGCTCATGAAGAAGATTGCTCATTTTGACCGATAATGATGCTATCTTTAAACTATCTTCGGCATCCTTGTAGTTTTCATAATTGGATACAAAATTAGAAATAGCATATAAAAATATAGTAGTTACCGCTAAAAAAGTAAGAATAACCAATCTCTTTTTAATAGTCATATTCTTAAACATTGTTTTCTCCCTGTTTTTTATATTTTTTCAATACTGATATTGTACTTATTGTACTTAAAAATATCATAAAAGCGAAGAAATTCTTAATTTTTTTATATAAAAACTTTTTCTGTGCAAAGGCGAATAGCCATATTTTTTTATCATGGCAATATGCTCTTTCGTGCCATATCCTTTGTGTTTTTCAAAACCATAGTCAGAAAACTCTTTGGAAATTTTTATCATATATCTATCCCTGCTTACTTTTGCCAAAATACTTGCGGCACTTACTTCGGGTATCTTTGCATCGGCTTTTATCATCCATTTAACTCCGATAACTCCGAAGTTTGTATTTCCATCCATCAATATCCGATAATTGCCAAAATGTTTTTTGATCTCCTCTATGGAATGTTTAAGTGCAAGCGAAAGACCGATTCTGTCTATAGTTTCATTATCGGTAAAAATTATTTTACAGTATGAATTTTGTTTGATGATTTCAAAGAGTTCTTCTCTTTTTTTAGGGGTTAGTTTTTTAGAGTCATTTAAACCTTCTATACGGGATTTTAAAACAACTCCCGCTACTACAAGCGGACCGGCAAGAGATCCTCTGCCGGCTTCGTCAATTCCGCAGAGTTTATCTTTTTCTGCTTCGGCTTTTATTTCTGCTGTTTCTGCTTCGACTTCTTCCATCTCTTCTGCCTCGTTGGTTTTTGCTTTTGCCACTACTGTTTTTGAACTTTTCCAAAAGTCTTTTTGCCTCTTTTTCACTGAAGCCTATATGCTCCGGTCCTTTTGAAGAGTGCTTTGACAAAAGCAGAGAAATAGCTTTAAGAGCAATCTCGCCAATATCGTTTTCTTCTTGCAGATTTGAAAGTATAATGCCTGCTTCGTTTTTTATATCAGTTTTTACTATCTCACTATTTAAATCATTTAACTCTTTTTCCTGTAAATCAAAAGATGTGGGAATGGTTTTTAGCTTTATGGGGGCTCCCATACTTTTTTGAATCCTAAGTAACTCTTTAAACTCCATCGGAGCTATAAGGGTAATAGCTTCGCCTTTTTCTCCGGCTCTTCCTGTTCTTCCTACTCTGTGAACATAACTCTCAGGATCAAAAGGTATATGATAGTTAAAAACATGAGTTACACCCTTTATATCAAGCCCTCTTGCCGCAACATCGGTAGCAACAAGTATATTGACCCTGGAGTTTCTAAAGTTTTTTATCACTTCGTCTCTTGCTCTTTGATCCATATCACCATGGAGCCCTTTGGCATCATATCCTCTTGATATCAAAGTATCGGCAAGTCTGTCAACTTCTATTTTCATTCTGCAAAATATGATAGCTTTATCAGGATTGCTATGATCAATAAGCCTTACAAGAGCATCGGTTCTCTCTTTCTCTTCAATAACATAGTAACTTTGCTCTATATCTTTGTTTGTTGCATTATCTTTATCTACAATGCTCACTGTTGCCGGATTGTCGAGTATCTTATCGGCTAAAACTCTTATAGGTTTTGGCATTGTAGCCGAACAAAGCACTGTTTGTCTGTTTTTCGGAAGATAAGAAAATATATCTTTTATATCTTCTAAAAATCCCATATCAAGCATTTCATCTGCTTCATCAAGAACTACAATTTCAGGATTAAAATCTTTAAGTCTTCCACTGCTTAACAAATCTTTAAGTCTTCCCGGAGTTGCAACAACTACATTTGCTCCTCTTTTTATAAGATCCAACTGCCTTGCATACGAACTTCCTCCGTAAACCGTTACCGTTTTTACTCCTGCATATTTTCCAAGATTATATAATTCGTCAGCCACCTGTGAGGCAAGCTCTCTTGTTGGGGTAATAACTAAAAGCCCGACACCTTTAAGCCCGGCTATTTTATCCATTGCAGGAAGTCCGAAAGCTGCTGTTTTTCCTGTTCCCGTGTTAGCCTGAGCAACCAAATCTCTTCCTTCTTTTATAATCGGTATGGCTTTTGCCTGTATCGGGCTTGGGATTTTAAAACCGGCATTTAGTATGCCTTTGTTTATTTCATCTTTGAAACCGAAATCCAAAAATTGACTTTGTATGGTTGAATTTTCTTGCATTGAAAATCTTTATATTAAATTTTAATCCAAACCCATAAACTCTATTTTGATTTGTGTTTGGAAAAAACAGTATATCGATAAAGCGAAGTAGCTTGAATTAAGAGTGATATTATATCCGAATATATAAAATATTACAAGCGTAGATTGTATTTTTTATTAACTTTTTTCACCCTTTCTCCATTTATAAATCCTGCTTCGGTTTTCCTATATAATACCCCTGAAACTCATCAACATCAAGATCTTTTAAAATTTCAAAAATTTTCTTTGACTCTACAAATTCCGCCACTACCGTAATATCTAAATCTTTTGCCATATTGATGATATTTTTGATCATTATTAAATTGTTTTTATTGTATTCTATATCACTTATTAAAGTTCCGTCTATCTTGATAAAATCCGGTTTGATTTCAAGAATATATCTAAAACTCGAATAACCGCTTCCAAAATCATCTATAGCTATCTTTACACCCATATCTCTTACTTTCTTTATAAAATTCTCAGTAACTTCAAAATCCTCTATACCCTCACTCTCAAGAATCTCAAATATCAATCTTTTAGCTGTTTTAGGATTTTGGATTATAATATTTTCAATAAAACCCACTGTTTCTATATTGACAATATCATTTAAAGATATATTTATTGAGAAAAATTTATCACTATCTCTAAATTTTTTAAATGTTTTTTCGATCATTATTTTTGAAAGTTTCGGATAGAGTTTTAATTTTTTGGCTGTCAATAAAAATTCCGACGGAGATAAAACTTTTTCATTATCTTTGTTTATTATTCTTATGAGAGCTTCATATTTTACGATTTTTTTATTTTTATCACAAATCGGTTGAAAAAATGGAGTTATCCTATCCTCTTTTACCGCATCAAGCAATTTTTGCTTAATTTTGATATTTTTGTTAATGTCCACTCTATTATCTATACTTTGAGAATATACGGCATACATTTTATCATTTTTTTTAGCATAATTCAGTGCTATATCCGCTTTTGAAAGGGTGTTTTTTTTGCTCAAAGCGACACCCATGGTAACATCTATATTTATCTTAATATTTTCGACAAGTTTAAAATCGTTGGATAAAATGTAAAAATATAAAGATTCTATCATGTTTTTAAAAACATTAAAATCTTTCTTTCTATCTATAAACAACACAAATTCATCAGATCCGAGCCTATATACGGTATAAAGGCAACTCTTTTTTCTACCAAAATCCGATAAAATTTTAGCAAGCTGGATTAAAACTTCATTGCCAAACTTGCTTCCGTAAAGCTCATTAATGGTTTTAAAATCATTTATATCTATTATCACTAATGCATAAAAACTCTTTTTTTCAAGATTTTGTATCAAAATTTTTCTATTTTTAAGTTTTGTTAAGTGATCTGTGTAAAGTTGCTTTTTCAATATTCTATTGCTTAAATAAAGAGCTCTTTTTTGCTTATGAATATAACTGTCATAATCTAATAATCTTTTTTTTATGATCTTAAATAGCAACATTGATGATATTATGGAAAAAATTAAAATTATGATAGCTACTAAAAATATTATCAAATTATTTTTCTTTATATTTGAAAAAATCTTATCTCTTTTTGATGAAGAATTTGCATAAACATCATCAAGATATATGCCGGAAGCCACAACCCAGTTCCACTCTTTAACGAGCTTAAAATATGAAATTTTAGGACTTGTTTTATTGCTATTTAGTTTTTTATAGTAATACTTAACAAGCGCTTCGCCTTTTTGTCTGATCTGTCTTAAAAATTCCTTTCTAAACATAAATCCTTTTGCATCTTTATAACTATCACTTATATATTTTCCCACCAAATCCATTCTGTTGGGATTTGCTACCATAATGGCAAATCTATCTCCTCCGTTAAAATTTAATATCTTATATATAAAAATATAACCATTATTTCCAAAATGAAAACTATCGATAGTCTCTTTTATATCTTCTTTGGTATCTTGAGTCATTTTATTTATTTGAGATTTACTATATTTTTTATTTTTTATTTTTTTTCTTAACTCTTTTTGTTTACTTTTTATGCAATTTACAACAAAATCGACTCTATCTTTTATGGTGTTTTTTTTGTCTTGAATCAATGCTGTCTCAATATTGTTTATAAATTTATTGCCATCTTCAATATTTAGATAAGTATATATACCGACAGTTATAAATAGAAAAAACAAAATGGTAAACAACGGTATGAGTATAATATAGTTCAAAAAATTAAAATTTTTTCTCTTCACTTGCAAATTTCCTTTTTTTACCGTAGCAAAACTTAATATTTAAAGCATAAAAAAGATTTTAATATAAAATATATAAATTTTATCTTATTTATATGTATTTTATAAATTTTTTTTAAATATTTATATATAATACGATTATGCTAAACGAAATTGAAATTGAAAATTTTTTACAAAATATCGATAAAGACTCTTTACTTATAGATGCAAGAAGTCCGGAAGAATTTGAAGAATCACACATAAAAAATGCTGTAAATCTTTATGCTTTAGACAATACTCAAAGAAAAGAGGTGGGAACTTTATATAAAAAATCTCCTTTTGATGCAAAAGTACTCGGTGCAAGCTATTTAAGTCAAAATATGGGTAATTTCTTGCAAAATGAACTTTTGAATTATACACCAAAAACCAAAATATTTATTTATTGTGCAAGAGGCGGACAAAGAAGCGGAGGTATCGCAACCATACTTGATCATATCGGTTTTAGAGTTTATAAACTGCATGGAGGATATAAAAATTACAGGCATTATGTGCTTAAATATTTGGATAAT
>CAZKWE010000021.1:0-18233 GCA_964556545.1 uncultured Campylobacteraceae bacterium
ATATTTGGAGCTATTTGTCTTTTTAAGTCAAATTTTTTACTCAAATATTTCAAAATATAAGGAAGCACAAAGCCTTTGAGTATTATCGTTACCACTCCGGTTAATATCATAGGATTATCTTGCAGATTTTGACCGATAAGCAGTGCCGCAATGCCAAGCGAGAGAGAATTGAGTGCATACCAAAGTATCAGCATATGAAGTCTTGTGGTAAAAAGAGAGACTATTAAATTCGCCAAAAAAAGTCCTATGAAAAAATCAATCATCTTTCAACTTCCCAATATATAAAAACTAATAAGTGATAAGAATGCAAACACTATAGCAATTCCAAGCAAATTCGGCACTTTAAAAAGTCTCAATTTTGCCATATTTGTTTCTACTGCCGCTACTGCAAATATCACCAAAAAGATTTTACACAAAAATATTACAAAAGAAAGAAGAGGATTTACTCCAAGTCCAAACGGCATAAAAAGAGAAACAAAAATAGTTGCAAATATAATAAACTTCAAACTTCCCGCTATCTCTACAAGTGCCAAATATCCACCGCTTATATCCAGTATCATTGCCTCATGCACCATAGTAAGTTCCAGATGAGTTTCAGGGTTATCCACCGGAATTCTTCCCGTTTCTGCAATAAGCAGTATAAAAAAGCTTATAAAAGCAAATGTAAAACTTGCCATATGCTCCACGGGAAAATGTTTGTTTAAGTTTATGGCAGCTTTGGCAATACCAAGATTGTTTCCCATTAAAGAGATACTAAAAACAGTCAATATCATTGCAGGTTCAACCAAAGCCGATATGAAAGCTTCTCGGCTTGAGCCGATTCCGCCGAAACTGTTACCGGCATCAAGCCCCAAAAGCATCAAAAAAAATGTAGAAAGTGCCAAAAGTCCTGTTATGGTAAAAGCATCTACGAAACCTATATAAAAACTTTTACCAAATATAGGGGGTAAAAAAAACAGTACCAAAACAAGCGGGGCAAGCACAAGAAATGGTGATATGTCAGTTATAACACTTGCTTCGTTTGAAACAATACTCTCTTTTTGAAACAGTTTTAAGAAATTTCTATAAGGCTGAAAAACAGAAGCGGGTTTTTTATAAAAAAGCCACATTTTAAGCGATTTGATAATACCAATTGCAAGCGGAGATATAAATGCTATAAAAATGATAGACAATACATAGTAAACATAGCTCATTTTTTATCACCAATAAGTAAAATTTTTATTGAGATGGTAAGCAATATTGCTTCAAGAATCAAATTGGCCCAGCTAAAAGCCCCCGCGACTATCCTGTATCCGAATAAAGCAGAAAGCATAAGATTAAATATAATTGCCGCATACCTGCTTTGTTCAAAATGTGCAACTTTGTAAACAAAATAACTTATATAGTTTACTACTCTTTTAACACCTGCATAAAGTGACTTTTCAAACAACGGCTTTACATGCACTTCATACAATGCCATTTTAAATTTACTCTCATGGCCGTGAAAAATTACTTTTTCATTGTGTTCTTCGGGTTTATAAAGCCATGAGAAAAATCTTCTAATCGGTCCGGCAAATCCGGTAGCAGAATATTGGGTTCTGTGATTTGTTTGATAACCGCATGCCCAAGAATTCTCTTTTCTCAAAGGAAGCTTCAATGATTTATAAAAAACAAACAGTAAAAAGCTTATTGCCAAAAGCACCACCAATAAAACCACAGGTGTCACCACTCCGCCGTTATTTGCAACCGAATGCATGCTGAAAATTCCGTCTTTAAAAATTTTGTCATATATAAAAACATTGTGCAAAACGGAACTTTCTCTATCAAAAAGCTTTATATAAACAGGTGTTACAAGCATCAAGGATATGATAACCAAACTCATTAAAACCATACCTGTTTTCATTAAAAAATTCGATTCTTTTGCATGCTTTGCATTTTTACTCCTACAAAGCCCCAAAAATGTAATACCATAAGCTTTGACAAAACAGGCTATAGCAAGACCTCCGGTAAGTGCCAAAGCAAATACCGCAAAAGGAATTGAAATCTTTAAGGATATTTGAGTAATTGAACTCGAAGAGAGCATTGACTGAAATATCATCCACTCACTTAAAAAACCGTTGGTCGGGGGAAGAGCAGAGATTGATATTGATGCTAACAAAAATGTAAAAGCGGTTACGGGCATATTTTTTATAAGTGAGCCGTACTTTTCCATATTTTTAGTATGTGTTTGATGAAGTATGCTTCCCGCCCCCATAAAAAGAAGAGATTTAAAACTCATATGGTTAAAAGTATGGAACAAAGATGCGATAAAAGCAAAAGCACTCAAAGTATATAAATGTAATGTATCAAATATCATACCCATTGCAAAACCTATCAAAATAATACCTATATTTTCTATGGAATGATTTGCCAGAAGAGCTTTTATATCATGTTCACTCAAAGCATACAAAACTCCCACAAGAGAAGAAAGAGACCCGAGAATTAAAACAACTATGCCCCACTCCAGCGGCCATGGATACAAAACATCAAATAAAAATCTAAAAAAAGCATATATTGCAATTTTCAACATAATGCCACTCATCAAAGCACTGACCGCACTTGGTGCTTCAGGGTGGGCATAAGGAAGCCACACATGAAAAGGTACAACTCCGGCTTTGCTTAAAAAACCAAAAATTATCAAGAAAAACAGAAGTGTGGGATAGGCAAAATTATGTGCCATAGAGGCACTCTCTTTAAAGGTCAATGTCAAATGTCCATTTGAAACAATCAAAAAGAAAAGCAATATAAAAACAAAACCGAAATGTGTCATAAAAAAATAAAATTTTGCAGCATCTTTTGTACTTTTTTCTTTAGGATTGTTTAGTATAAGCTGCCAGCTTGTCAGACTCATCAATTCCCAAAAAAAGAGGAATAAAAGAAAATTGTTTGAAAGTACCACGCCTATCATGGATAATATGAAAGCAAAATAATGTATGTGGTAATGAGCTTTTGCTTTTACGGCATCCATATACCCGAACGAGTAAAAAAGATTTGGTATAACTCCAAGAAAAATAAGCAATAAAAAAATAATAGATAAAGTATCAAAAGAAAACATATCCAAAACTGTTAGTCCCGAGAAAAATATAAAATTATACCAAGATAGCTTTAAAGAGTTATCCAACAAGAAATAAGTCAATTGTTGCGGATTTTATCCAAAAAATACTTATAAAATGCTAAATATAGTATGATAAAATTATATGTTCATCTTTTATGATTTGCAGTTTTTGTAGATATCCATATAGTCAAATACAAATTTTGTACGATATAAAAAAAATAGTATTGTTTTGCCTACTGTGCAAAACCGTCATACTTAACAGCATTTTCGGGAGCTTTTATCTTGTTTGCACCACATCTTGTATTGTAAAATGCTGAATTTTTTGAAAAAGGATGAATTTCGGCAAATTTTGCATACATATAAAACAGTATAAAAGCCCATACAATATAATAAATAATTTGTTTAAGCTTTATATTTTTTAATTTCACTGCTTATTTAGTCTCTTTTTCCACTCATAATCAAGCGCAATCTCTTCAAGAGATATAACATATTTTTTTATATCAGTTTTATCTGCTTGAAAAAAGATATGCAAAGGATATTTTTTTATATTACTTTTTATTATCAGACTTTTGTCTATAGGATTAATCAAAACAAATATAAATTTGTCAGCATATCGGTTGGGGTTTATCTTTCTTGGATGATTTTGCATAGCTTGAAGCTCTTTTTTGGCAAAACTATTTTTATCTTTTATATTGCTTTTGATCAATACTCTAAAATCAATCCCATAGTCATACAAAAGTTTTTTATTTAATATTTTATAATGAAGATAAGCATCACTTTGCTTTGTTATAGCTCCTGTATTGTCATGTATAATTTTTATACCGCCCTCTTGAATATAACTGTAAAAAGCTTCATAGCTTAGTAGAACTATCAAAATTGCTATAAAAACATATACTGCTTTTTTCAAATATTCTCCTTAAAATATTTTAGTCCGGCTTGAAGCATAATTTTGTATTTTTGAAAAAATATTTTAGCCTTATATTGTTCGACTTGTGCTTTTGCTTTTGCCATCTCAGCAATAGAACGACTCAATTCATCAGCCGAGCTTAATGCGTTTTCAAATCTTCCTTTAGTCAATTTATAATACTCTCTCTCGCTCTTCAACTGTTCTTTAGCCGCTTTTAGTTTATCAAAAAGTGATTTTAGCATAAAAAATGAATTTTGGATATTTGTTTTTACAACTCTTTCATAATCATCAAGGTAAAGCATTATAGCTTCTTTTTTAAGCTTTGCGGCCTCACTTGCCCTGTTTTTTCCAAATCCGTCAAAAATATTCCATTTTAAGTTTATCCCTATATAGCTTTTATCGGCATTGGCATAACCGTTACCGTTTAGTCTTAAACTATTTCCTTCTTTTTTTATGCCGGCAACCACAGCTATAGAGGGATAAAATTTACTATCGGCAAGTTTGATATCGCTTTTGGATATATCCAACTCTTTTTTTATAATTTTAATATCTTCTCTCTCTTTTAAAGCTTCCTTGATAATGCTTTTTTTTCTTTTTGCAACAGTATCGGGGTATAATTTTACATTTTTATCCACTTTTATACCGCTTATATACAAAAGAGAGTTGATAAGAGATTTCTTCTGTGCCTTTAGTGTCTGAAGCGAAGCAATGACATTATATTTTTTTGCCTTGATATTATATACTTCTGATAAATTTATCAGTGCATTGTCATACATTTTATCAGCTTTTCTCAAAGATACACTAAGAGCCTTTACTGCTTCTTTTGTAGCTTTTATAGCTTGATTTAGACTATATATATCGCTATATAGCTTAATGGTTTTCAAATACAGTTCTCTTTTTAGGTTTTTTGTTTCAAGCTTTGCTTTTATGGCATTGTATTTTGCCTTTTTTATCAGATTATTAGTTGCATATCCTGTGAAAATCGGATACACAAAACTTATCTCTCCCGTAAAATTACTCTTTGTTCCTACCGCCGAAGAGACCGGAGGCAAAGGAGGTATGGCAAAAGTTGCCGTTGGAGTTTTCCTCAGTCTTATGGCACTAATACCGATATCTACTTTCGGATAATTTTTACTCTCATAATATCCTACCATTTGCTCCAAAGCTTTTGCTTTTTTACTGCTTGATTTTATGAGCAGATTTTCATCCACTCCTTTTAATACATCTTTTATATCAATTGCTAAAAGAAACATGGGCACAAATGATAAAATTAAGATTTTTTTTATCATATTTTTCCTTTTTTAAATATTTTTGTTACAAACAGCATCAAAACAAATATCGACCCTATGGCTCCCCAATGTGCCGCTTGCATAAATACTCCCCCAAAACCATAACTGTAACTCATCAATGTTTCATATCCGTTAAACATTGCTTTTATCTGATCTATAGAAACCCCGAGAAATTCTTTGGCATTTATTATATAGTCATTTATAAAAACCGGATTTTGCAATTCTTCAAAATGATGAAAATTTAGATTTTTAAAATATTCCATATTGTTTGTAGCAAGTGCCGTTCCAAAACTTCCTCCTACAAATCTGACATAATCCATCAAAACTATGGCAAGCTCACCTTTTTCTTTTGGTGCATTTTGCAAAAGTAAAACTGTTGCCGGAGCAAAAAAAAGTCCCATGGCTATACCAAAAGGTATGGTTAAAAGCTCTGCCTGTACAAGAGGAGTGTAGTAATTTAATGACGGCAGTAGCAAATATGAGGTTAACAAATAAATAATACTTGAAGCCAAAAGTACATTTTTTGCTCCAAATTTATCACTCAGCACTCCGGCCAAAGGAGCAAAAAAACCTATAAAAACCGCAAATGAAAATACTGCAATTCCTGCATCTAAAGTCGGTAGCATTTTAATATGTTCATAATATACCGGTAAAAGATAAAAATACTGATACATACTAAAACCCATTATAAATGTATAGAGTAAAATACCGTTTGTAAAATCAAAATTTTTAAAAAGAGTAAAATCGATAAGAGAATGCTTGGAAACCATCTCGACAAATCCGTATATCAAATAGCTAATGACGGATGCAAAAAAGAGAAAAACTATAAGTTCATCATTAAACCATCCTCTTTGCTGTCCCTTTGAAAGCATTATAAGAAGCGATATAGTAGCAAATGAGATAAAAAACAAACTTATGAAATTAAAATTCAATTTTTTAAATTTTATATCCTTAGGCAGATACAAAAGCCCTGCCGTTATCAGCAAAACTCCGACAGGCACATTGATAAAAAAAACCATTCTCCAGCCATAATACTCTGTCAAATATCCTCCGAGAGTCGGTCCAAGTGCCGGAGCAAAGCTAACTCCAAGACCAAATATACCCATAGCAAGTCCTTGCTGTTTTGGTGGAAAATAGGAAAATATCATAATATGGCTAGTTACCATGATAAGAGCTTCTCCAACTCCTTGAATAACTCTAAAAACGATAATAGATCCCAAAGTATCGCTTATACCGCAAAAAAATGATGCCGCAGTAAAAAGCATTACTCCAAAAAGAAAAATCTTTTTTGCACCGTATCTTTTTATCAAATATTCTGTTATCAAGAGTGCTATTGCCGCGGCTATCATATAGCTTGTAATAATCCATTGTACTCCGTACATATCACTTGCAAGAGGTCCCGTAAGCTTAGGCACTATAACATCAACTACGGTAGTATCGAGTATGGCCATAAAAGCACCGGTCATCACAATAATACTAAAAAGAGCTCTTTGTGCTTTTGTTATATTCCAACTCTCTTTTATATTTTCATTCATATCCAATCTTTACTCGTTTGTTTATAATGCCTGTAAAAGTTATAAATGATTTCTCTTGATTGCCACATTTAAACTCATTCCTACTCTTAAGCCTTTTTTTTCTTTAAGTTTGATTCTTACAACAAATCTCTGATCAAGTTTTGTAAACTCACCGCTTGCTATATCTCTCGGAACAAGAGAAAAAGTTGAAGCAGAAGCCGGCAAAATGGACTCTACAACCCCGTTAAATTTCTTATCTTTTATAGCATCTGCTTCTATCGTTACCGAATTTCCGACTTTTATGCCATGGAGTTTTTTTTCTGAAAGCAAAACTTCGGCATGTATGTCTTTCGGATTTACCAAAGCATAAACAGGATATCCTTTTGCTATTACTTTTTTATCATTTACAAATCTTTTTGCAATTACTCCGTCAAACGGGGCAAACAAATCACAATATTTTAATTTCAATTTCAATTCTTCAAGAGAATTTTCTAAAGCTTTTTTTTGAAATTCAAGTGCTTTTATATTTTTAATTAACTCTTTTATATTGAGTTCATCATTTTTTATAAGATTTAACTTCTCTTTTATGTTATCCAATTTAAATTTTGCACTGTTTAACTCCTCTTTTTGAGCTAAAATTTGCTCTTTTAGAGATTTTAAAGCGGTTTTTGACTGCTCAAACTTATCTCCTGAGACAAATTTTTTCATTGACAGTTTTTTTAGTCTCATTGTATCTTTTCGAAGTTGTTTAAGTTTGGTGGTATTGGATTTTATAGATAATCGCAGAGATATTATTTTACTCTTAAATGCTTTTATATCATTAGTTGCAATAATTTTTGAAATGTTGATATCTTTTGAAACTTTTTCTTTTTTATATGAAAGTGCCAAAATTTTATTGCGGAGTGAAGCTATAGAATTTTGAACTTTTTTCAAAGCAACCAAAAAGTCTCTTTTATCAAGACTTGAAAGCAATATGTCTTTTTTAACACTATCACCTTCTTTGTATAAAAGTTTATCAATTTTTCCACCAACTTTAAAATTTAATATGCTTAAACTGTCGCTTTTTACAAAACCTGCATCACTGACGGCATTTTTGCTTCTAAACTCAAGATAGCCATACCCTTTGTATCCGAAAACTATCACCATAATGACAATAATCAGCATTCCGATTTTTTTCAATACGAACTCCCTTTTTTGATAGTGAATTATATTCATTTTTCTATAAATTCATTCTTAATTAAGAAAAATATTTATATAATTACCTACTGAAGTTAAGGAATTTTAAAGTGAAAGAGAAGATTAAAACTAAAATAAAAGAGTTAAAAAAAGAGTTTATTTTACAAGAGGCGAGCAGTTATATCGAAGAGAGCGGATATGATTCTTTAAAGATAAACGAATTGGCAAAAAGGTGCAAAGTATCTGTCGGTTACTTGTATCAACTTTTTGAATCCAAAGAAAAATTATTTTATGAATATGTCATATATCAAATAAGAGAATTTTACAATTCATTGTGCGAAGCTTGCAAAGAGATAGATTCCCCCGACGAAAGACTTATCGTATTTACAAAAATGAAACTGAAAATATTTAAACAAAAAAGAGATGTCATACAAGACCCTGTCACGGGAGATCCTCTTTTTTTTATGAAATTAAGCAAAAAAGATCCGTCAATCATCATAAAAGAGTTTTTAAAACCGGAATTTGAAAAATTATCTCATTTAATTCCTTTAAAAAGCAATAACTTCTTAAAACTATCTCATATATACAGCTCTTATGTGCTTGGATATATACAATACTGTTTTAATGAAGACAGTATTGAAGATTGTGATGAAAATACTTCAAAAGAGATATTTGAGAATTTTTTAGAAGGAATAAAAAAGTAAATTTCTTGTTTAATTGGAAAGATCAAAACTTTTTCCAAAAATTCCTGGAAAAAAGTAATACTACGGTATAAAATTCCAATCTTCCTATGATCATAAAAATTGAAAGGATAATTTTATCATACCACGAAAAAAATGCATAATTATCCACAGGTCCCACATGTCCGAAACCGGGTCCTATATTGCCTATGCAGGCTATTGCGGCACTCACTGAAGTTAGTGCATCATATCCTCTTGCATACAGGTATAAAGTTAAAATTGCATTTGATATAACAAATAGCATAAAAAATCCCGCCGTTGCACTTAAAACATTCTCTTTTACTTTGTTTCCGTTTAAAAAAATACTCAGCATTGCATTTGGATGAAGTATCTTTTTTATTTCAAGTGCAAGCGATTTTAATAAAACTATATATCTTACCACTTTCATTCCACCTGCTGTTGATCCGGTATTACCGCCTATAAACATAGCGAGAAAAACCACAACAACTGCAAGATGTCCCCAATTTTCATAATTTAATGTTACAAAACCTGTTGTAGTAAGTATTGATGCAATGGTAAAAAATCCATGTGTCATAGAAAAATACAAAGAATCACCGGTGGTTTCATAATGTATCAATGACAAAGCAAAACCAAGAATTACAAATATCTTTATATACCATATATTTTCCTCACTCTCATAGCCACTCATATCATTATAGAAAAATCTCAAATGTGCCAAAAAGTTCATACCTGAAATTATCATAAAAACGGTTGTTGTCCAAATAATAATGGAATTATCATTAAAATATCCCAAAGAAGCATTTTTTGTAGAAAAACCACCTGTTGATATGGTGGAAAATGCATGATTGAGAGCATCAAATATATTCATGCCCTCTAAATGCAAAGCAATAGCATCCAATAAAGTAATAAGCGCATAAACACCCCACAGCCTCAAAGCCGTATCTTTTATCTTCGGAGTTAATTTCTCAGTTTTTATACCGGTTGATTCCGCTTTAAAAAGTGCCAGAGATCCACTCGGGTTAATAATGGAAAAAAGTCCTACTCCCAAAACTATGATACCCATACCTCCAAGCCAATGAGTCAAAGATCTTAACATCAAAATCATTTTTGGCAAAGATTCTATATCCGCATAAACCGTAGCACCGGTTGTCGTAAAGCCGCTTATAGCCTCAAAAAAACCTGAACTAAGCGGTATGTCAGTATACAAAAAAAGAGGAAAAGCACCCATAAAACCAAGCAATATCCAAACAAGATTTACCGCTAAAATACCCTCTTTTACATTTAATTCTACTTTATGATTTCTCAGAGCAAAATAGATCGAACTGCTAAAAACAAGCGATAAAATTACAAATATCAAAAAATTATTGGCATTTTCTTTATAAATATAGCCTACTGCAACAGGCAACAAAAAAAACAAACTAAGTGCCATTTGTGTTATAGAGATAAATTTTAAAATATTTTTTATAGAGAGTTTATCCATTTTTCTATCGTTTCGGCATTTTCATTTGTTCCGAAGGCCAAAACAACATCTCCTTCTTCAACTTCGCTTTTTTTATCAAAATCTACAATCTTATCTTTTTTTACAATATATGAACAACTGTTAGTTATATCCAAAGGTCTTATGAATGTATCTAAAAGAAGTGAATTTTTATTTATCTTCCTGCTCATCAAAACCCCTTTGCCTCCGCAGTATTTTCTTTGGCTTATGATAGAGCTTGAACTTATCTTTTCCAAAATCGAATAGTAAGCATTTGTCTTAGGACCTCTTACCGCAACAATGCCCAGTTTATGCATAAGATAATAGTGTTCCAAATCATTATTGATAGCCACAACTTTTTTGATATTATACTCTTTTGCTTCAAGACATTTTATAATATTTTCTTCATCATTTTTTGATGATGCAATTAGCATATCGGCATTTTCAAGATTTTCTTCCTTAAAAAGATGATGCTCTCCATATTTGGAATTGATAACCGTAACATTTTCCTGAAGCACATCAGAGGCTTTTTTGCATTTATCCAAATCTTTTTCTATAATTTTTATCTTGACATCATAATTAGATAGAAGAGATGCTATCTCGATACCAAGCATATCAGCCCCAAAAATCACTATATTTTTGATATCAAAAGGCATTTGCGGATCTAAAGAAGAACATAACTCTTTTATATCTTTGACATCTCCGAAAAGATATATCAAATCATCTTTTTGTGTTGTCTCATAAATATTCGGAATAAAAAATTTACCATCTCTTTCAATACCGACTACTTTTATACTGTTAGAAACAATATCTTCTAAAGATATAGAGCTTGCAGCTCTTACCGAGATAAGCTTTTGTTCAAATTCGGTAAAAGTTTTTACATTGTTTGCTTTTGGAAAATCAAGCAAAGATTTAACCGAATTTGCAGAAAGATGAAAAGGAAAAACCGAAGCTGTAATACCCAATCTCTTACTTATGCCGGATTTTGCAAAAAATTCATTCCTAAGCCTTATTATTTTGTCTTTAACCTTTATAGTCTCATCTGCAATAAGAGTTGATATGATATTTGTTTCATCCATATCGGTTACCGCTATAAAAAGATCCGATTCTCTGTCAACCAAAGAATCATAAGTTCTGGGATTTTCTATATTACCGACAATGGCCAATATATCTATGCTTTCTTGGAGTCTGTTAAGGGCATCTTCATTTTGATCAATTACGGTTACATTGTGTTTTGTGCATAAAGTCTTTGCCAATCTAAATCCGACTCTTCCTGCACCGGCTATGATAATATCCATTTTTACCTCAAAATTTTTGTAATATTATACTACTCTTTTTGCTAAATTCTTCTTTTGTAATCATTATAATCAAAACTTTTAACTACTTCAAAGCTTCCATCTTTTCTAAGTATCCCCAAACTCGGGAGCCTAACCCCGTTAAATGTGGTATTTTTCACGATCGTATAGTGCATTTGGTCTTCAAATATAACCTTGTCTCCTACCTCTAAAGGTTTATCAAAACTGTAATTTCCCATAAAATCACCTGCCAAACAAGTGTTGCCGCCCAGCTTTATAGTAAATTTTTTTTCGCCTTCTTTGCCTGCATTTCTCACTTCCGCACGATATGGCATGATAATGGTATCGGGCATATGAGCTTCAGCTGAAGTATCAAGTATGGCAATATCCATACCGTTATGGACTTTATCAACCACGCTTGCAACCAATACACCGCTTTGCCACCCTACCGCTTCACCCGGTTCAAGATATACTTCGATATCATTATATCTTTTTTTAAAATCTCTGATAATCTTTATAAGTTTTTTAACATCATAATCATCTCTTGTAATATGATGACCTCCTCCGAAGTTGATCCATTTCATTCTATGAATATATTTGCCGAACTTCTCTTCAAAACTGCCAAGAACCGCTTCCAAGGCTCCGGCATTTTGTTCGCAAAGCGCATGAAAGTGAAGCCCTTGTATACCCTCAAGCAATTCTTCTTTAAATTCTATGATTGTAACTCCCAGCCTTGAATTGATAGCACACGGATTGTATATGGTGGCTTCGGAAAAAGAGAGTTGAGGATTTACCCTGATACCGGGACTTACCGCCTTGCCTTTTAGTCTCTTTTTGTATCTTGTGTACTGAGAGAATGAGTTAAAAGTTATATGATGAGAAATATCTATTATTTCATCTATAACATCATCTTTGAATGCCGGAGAATATGTATGAATCTCCTTTTTAAACTCTTCATTTGCCAGCCTTGCCTCATAAAGACCGCTACAACAACACCCGTCAAGATATTCTCTTGCCATATCGAAGCTTTCATAAAAAGAGTAACCCTTAAGTGCCAAAAGTATTTTTGCTCCACTTTGCTCTTTTACATATTTTAAAAGTTTTAAATTTTGCTCAAAAAGCTTTTCTTCAAGCACATAACAAGGAGTAGGTATCTTATCTAAAATATTTTCTATATTGCTTTGTCTTTTTATTTTCAAATTCTCTCCTTATATTTTATCTACAATCATATCAAGCAGATATGTAGGCAATACTCTTTTTAATGTCCAAAAAAGTTTTGTAGGAATTGTTACTTGATATCTTGCTTTGGGGTATTTACTTTTTAGAATTTTTTTAAGAACTATATATACAGCTTCACTATCAAGTGTAAACGGATCATCTTTATCGCTTTGAAATCTTTCAATACTCTTTTTATAGTTATCTTTATGATAACTGTTTTGAAACTCTATATACTTTTTAAATTTCTCATATGCATTTTTTCTAAAATCGGTTCTAATCGGACCGGGTTCTATAAGAGCAACACTTATACCGCTCCCTTTTAATTCAAGTCTTAAAGCATCACTTACAGCCTCAAGAGCAAATTTACTTGCATTGTATGCACCTTTGTATTTAAAAGAAACAAATCCTAAAATTGAACTGTTTTGTATAATTTTTCCCTCTTTTTTCTTTCTAAAAAATTTTATAGCAAGATTTGTAAGTTCTACATTTCCAAATAGATTGGTTTCGAACTGTTCTTTTAATGCGGTTCTGCTTAAATCCTCTATGGCACCGGGTTGACCAAAGCCGGCATTGTTAAAAACAGCATAAAGCCCGCCTTTGCTTTTATCAAGTACTTCATCAAATCCATTTTTTATAGACATACTGTCATTCAAATCCATTCTAAGTGCTTGTATCCCTTCGCTTATAAGCCTTTGGACATCTTCTTCTTTTCTTGCACTTGCTATGACATGAAATTCATTTTCCTCTTTTACTCTTTTTGCACAATGATAGCCTATACCACTGCTACATCCTGTGATAAAAACAGTTTTTTTATCTTCAGACAATTTCTACCTTATCTTCCTGATTTGGCACAAGACATAAAAATTCATAATCTTCATCTCCTATGACTTCATAAGAGTGAGGAATGCCGGCCGGTATAAAAAGTATATCATCCTTTTTTACTACATACTCCTTACCGTCAATAACAACTTTTGCACTGCCGTTTAGCACATACTGTTCATGTTCGACACTATTGGTATGATAAGGCATAAAACCGCCTTTTTTTATACGAAATTTTCTCATGGCAAAATGCGGAGCAATCTCAGATGAGATAAGCACTTTTATGCTTACTCCTTCTCCGGCATCAACTTTTTGCTCTTTTATCTCTTTTTCATTTTTTATCACTTTATCTCCTTTGTTGTTATATGTCTTGGTATTTTGCTCTCTTTATCTATCTTGTTGACTATATATATGGGTGCGATTATGATAAAAGCTATAGTTCCAAAGAAAAATATCAAGAAAAATATATTTGTCCAATTTGATTTTTTTTCAATCTCTTTTTTATCCATCAAAGCTCCTTAATATGCCAAGGAAGTCCTTGTTTATTTAACTCGTCCATAAACGGATCCGGATCCATCTGTTCAACATTGTAAACACCTTTACCTTTATAGATACCCTCACTCATAAGTTTTGCCCCTATCATTGCCGGAACTCCGGTAGTATAGCTGACAGCCTGAGCTTTTGTCTCTTTATAAGCTTCTTGATGATCGCAGACATTATATATATAAATTTTCCTTTTTTTACCATCTTTCAACCCTTCGGCAACTATGCCGATATTCGTTTTGCCGATTGTTCGTGGTCCAAGACTTGCAGGATCCGGTAAAAGCGCTTTTAAAACATGCAAAGGAATCACTTTGCATCCGTCAACCTCTACTTCATCAATTCTTAACATTCCTACATTTTCCAGACATCTCATATGAGTTAGATAACTTTCTCCAAAAGTCATAAAAAACCTTATTCTTTTAAGCCCTTTTATATGTTTCACAAGTGATTCCATCTCTTCATGATACATAAGATAACTATCTTTCGGACCAATTTCGGGATAATTCCACACTTGTTTTATCTCTAACGGTTCAGTCTCTATCCATTTGCCGTTTTCCCAGTATCTTCCTTTTGCGCTGACTTCTCTTAGATTTATCTCCGGATTAAAATTGGTTGCAAAAGGATATCCGTGATCTCCGGCATTACAATCAAGTATATCTATATAATGTATTTCATCAAAATAGTGTTTTTGGGCATAAGCACAAAAGATATTGGTAACTCCCGGATCAAAACCGCACCCCAAAAGCCCCATAATGCCTTTTTGTTTATATTTTTCATCATAGGCCCATTGCAACTTATACTCAAACTTGGCAGTATCGGGATGTTCATAGTTTGCAGTATCAAGATAATGAACACCCGTCCTCAAACAAGCCTCCATAATACTCAAATCCTGATAAGGCAGAGCAATATTTAAAACCATAAAAGGTTTGACTTTTTTTATTAATGATACAATCTCATCAACACTGTCCGCATCAACCCGAGCTATATCTATCTTTCCTCCGACCTCTTTTTTAAGCTGTTCGCACTTGCTTAGTGTTCTGCTTGCCAAAGTTATCTTTTTAAAAGTATCTATATTTTGCACGGCTTTATGAACAACAACTCTTCCTACTCCACCGGCACCGATAATTAAAATACCCTCATTCATATAAAACTCCTTATTAAATATAAGCACCCCGTTAGATACTCACAACAACATTTTAATTCTTTGCAAAGCTTTGCTTCTATGGGATAACTCTTTTTTTATACTCTCGTCAAGCTCCCCCAAAGTATTGTCAAATCCCTCCGGGATAAACATAGGATCATAGCCAAATCCTTTCTCCCCTCTTGCTTCATCTATGATTTTACCGTACATCCATCCATGGACAGTAAAAATCGCTTTATCCGTAGCCAATGCTATACAAGCGGTATAAAATGCCGAAGTTTTTTTGATATTCCTCTTTTTCATTTCATCTATAAGCTTATAAAGATTGTCTCTTGCAGTAGCATTTTCTCCGGCATATCTTGCACTTTTAATACCGGGCCTATTCCCCATAATCGGTACACTTATGCCACTGTCATCACTTAAAACCACTATATTTTTGTCATTTATGGCTTTAAATACGGCTTTTACTTTTATAATGGCATTTTCTTTAAAACTTTTTCCATTTTCAATTATTTCAAAAGGCTCCAATACTTCCTCAAAAGGTACAATTTCAAACCCCGAAAGAGTGTTTTGTATCTCTTTAACCTTACCTTTATTTGAAGTAGCCAATATAATTTTCATAACTATCCTTGATATTTTTTCAATATTGTATAATTCTATTTGCAAAAGCATATGATAAAATATTTGTAAAATAATACCATAAATTGGAGAAACAAATGATTACTTTGGCAAAAAAAATAATGCCTCTTAGCCTGATTATCGCATTAAGGTTTTTCGGTCTTTTTATAGTTCTTTCTGTTCTTAGCCAGTATGCCCTGGGGTTAAAATACTCAAATGCCACTCTTGCGGGTATTGCGGTAGGAGGATATGCCGTTACTCAGGCATTTTTACAAACTCCTTTCGGACTTTTAAGCGATAAAATAGGTAGAAAAAAAACTATCCTCATAGGTCTTTTTATATTTATCCTCGGTTCAATCACCTGTGCTGTTAGTACTGATATATATACTCTTTTATTTGGCAGGTTTTTACAGGGTGCGGGTGCCATAGGCTCAGTTATAACAGCCATGATAGCAGACCTTTCCAAAGAGGATGAAAGAGCTCATGCTATGGCTATTATGGGTATGGTTATCGCTATGACTTTTGCAGTTGCTATGATAGCAGGACCGTTAATGGCGGGTTATCTTGGAGTTCCATCTTTGTTTTGGCTTACCGCAGGACTTGCGGCTACAGCACTTCTTATTCTTTTTACAAAAGTTCCGGAGCCCCCTAAGATTGTCCATACTTATGAAGAAGAGACCGTAAAGATAAAACATGTTTTTCACGATAAAGATTTAGTTAGAATGTATATAACATTTCTTTTCCACAGTTCCACAATGACTATGGCATTTTTTATCATACCCATACTTTTAAAACATAAATTTGCAATAGAGCCTACCGGCTTTTGGAAAGTTTATCTACCTGCTGTTATATTCGGTATCTTGGCAATGGGGCCGGCAGCGATATTTGGCGAAAAGTATTCCAAAGGTAAAGAAATATTTGTTTTATCCGTTTTGTTTATCGTAGCTTCTTTTGCTCTGATGGGTTTTACAAATTCATTTTTACTTTTTGGAGTGGGTGCAACTTTCTTTTTTATAGGCTTCAATATGTTTGAACCGCTTTTACAGAGCTTTGTAGCCAAATTTGCAAAAGTTCACCAAAAAGGAACAGCCCTTGGTGTAGCAAATACTTTTTCTTATATAGGTATATTTTTAGGCGGTGCTTTCGGAGGTTTTGTATATGGTCATTTTAAAGAACAGGGTTTAGCTGTATTTGTCTTTATTATATCTGCTTTTTGGATATGGTGGATAACAGGCATGAGAAACCCGGGCCTTAGACAAACCGTATATATAGAATTAAATGATAACACAAGAGATAAACTTCATGAGATTAAAAAAGTTGAAGGCATAACGGATCAGTACATTAATGAAACCGAATGTATCATAGTTATCAAATATGATGCGCAGCATATAAACGAAGAGGAGATAAAAGATTTTTTCAAATCCCTGTAAAACTTTTTAAAAACTGTCCGATATAGTTTATAACTGACAAGGATGTCAGAATTCACTTTAAAAGGATTTAAGATGGGATTTAGAATTAACACAAATGTTGCGGCATTAAATGCCCATAGAAACGGTGTTATGAACAATCAGGCGTTAAACCAAAACTTAACAAGGCTAAGTTCAGGTTTAAGAATCAACAAAGCGGCAGATGATGCTTCAGGTCTTGCTATTGCTGATCAGCTAAACTCTCAGGCAAACGGCTTGGGTCAGGCTATAAAAAATGCAAACGACGGTATCAATGTTGCCCAAACAGCAGATGGTGCTTTACAAGAGTACACAAATATCATCAATACCATAAGAACCAAAGCAATCCAGGCAGCTTCTGACGGTCAAAATGCTGATTCAAGACAAGCAATTCAAAGAGATATTAACAAACTCTTAGAAGAAGCTCAAAATATAGCAACAACCACTTCTTTCAACGGACAAAATCTTCTTGACGGAACATTTATCAACAAAAAATTTCATATAGGCGCATATGCCGATGAAACAGTTGGTATTTCTATCCAAAGTACTCAGACAAGTGCCGTTGGTGCACATGTAGATGATAGCGGAACTGCCGTAACAAGCGTAGCATTGGCTGCCGGTGATTTAACGGTAAACGGTACGGATGTCGGTGCAAGTACTGCCGATACTGCCAGCGGAGCAAACACTACAGCTCACAGTGCTGATTCAGCATGGGCCAAAGTAAATGCAATCAATTCCGTATCAAACAGTACAGGTGTTACAGCAACGGCAAAAACAACAAAAACAGGTAGTGCAGCCGTAACAGCCGGTTCTATTGCCGCAGGCGGTCTTAAAATTAACGGTATAGATATCGGGGCAGTTACCGTAGCCAATAATGACTCTGATAATGCACTTATGAATGCTATCAATGCAGTTTCCAACCAAACCAATGTAACAGCTTCTCACAAAGACGGAAAATTGGTTTTAACAGCAAATGACGGCAGTGATATAGTTTTAGGAGGTTCTACAAATGAGGAT
>CAZKWE010000022.1:0-1529 GCA_964556545.1 uncultured Campylobacteraceae bacterium
CTCTCTCCCAAGAAGTTATAACCGTTATACCACTCTTTTAGTTTTTCAAGATCAACTCCATCAAGAAGTTCTTTGAAAGATGTTTTTATATCGTTATGGGTATATCCGCAGATTGTGGCATATTTTTTATTCAGGGTTATATCTTCTAAGTTATTTAGTCCACTAAAGATAGATACTTTTGCAAATTTGCTGACTCCTGTTAGAAATGCAAATTGGATATAAGCATCACTGTTTTTGATTTCAGTATAAAATCTTTTTAGTATTTCTCTGATATTATATGCAACATCTGGTTTTTCGATATTATCAAGGATTGGTTTATCATATTCGTCTATCAGTACTACTACTTTTTTATTGTATTTTTCGTAAGTTTTTTTTATCAAATCATTAAAACAGATCGCATAATCTTTGGTGGATTTACATTTTACTTTTAATCTTTCTTGATTAACTTCTAGCATATCAAATATAGAATCAAAAAGTTCTTCTTCGCTTAGAACATTTCTAAAGTTTAGTTTTATTACCGGATGGGGTTCAAAGTCATATTTATCATAGATATAGAGATTTTCAAAAAGCTCTTTTTTCCCTTCAAAGATATTTTTTAAGGTATCAAGAAAGAGGCTTTTTCCGAAACGGCGGGGGCGGGAGAGGAAGTAATATTTACCGCTTTCTATCAGTTCTAATGCCTCTTTGGTTTTATCTATATAGATATAGTTATCTTCTCTTATATCTTTAAATGTTGATATTCCTATTGGTAATTTTTTCATCTCTTACCTTGTGTCTTTTTAGGTATTATATCAAATTTATTTAAGGGTATCTCTAAAAAATATTTTCCAAAAAATCAGAATAGAACCAAATATGATAGTCATTATCATATTAATCTTGTTCTAAGAAATGTTTTGCGATAATACCGCCGTAATTTTTGATAGCAAATATCATTTAATAAGGAAACAAAGATGAAATCTATCGCTATTTCAGCCGTAACGGCGATTTTTCTCTCTCAAATGCTTTGTGCGCAGGATGTTAAAAGTTTGAAAGATGTTGAGGATAAAAACACTTTTGTAAAAGAGGTAAAAGCGGAACTTCGGGCAGGATATATCAAACTTGATCCGGATGGTTTTGAGAGTGAGAGCGCTGTTTCTTTGGGTGGTCATATAGGCTTTGAAACCAATCGGTACAATGGCATAACGGCAGGTGTTGAATTTTATACAGTACAGGGAATGGGAATCCAAAATGACAATCCGGACAAAATAGACGGTGATTTCTTTGACGGACAAAAATCAGGTTTTTCAATACTTTCTCAGGCATTTATAGATGGAAAATGGGGAAATACAGAGCTTAAAATAGGTCGTCAGCTTATCGACACTCCTCATGCGGACAGTGATGATATAAGGATGATGCCAAATTATTTTATGGCTTATATTCTCAGTAACAATGATATAGAGGGACTGATACTGAGTATCGGACAGATCACCCAAATGGCAGGATGGGAAAACGGTATCGATGCTTCCGGATTTAAAAATATCAGTGAAGTA
>CAZKWE010000023.1:0-22312 GCA_964556545.1 uncultured Campylobacteraceae bacterium
AAGATACGGATAAAAAATTGGAGTGCAAATGATTATAGAGAGATCAAGAAGAAAATTTTTGCAAGGCAGTGTTACTCTAATGATTTATAGCTCTGCCTCCAATCTTTTTGCTAAAAAACACGATAATTTAAAAATTCCGGAATTTACCACTAAAACTTCCACTGAAAATGCTAAACATATAGCATATCTTTGTAATATGTGTCGAAATAAATGTGCAGGCTTTGCAAGAGTAGAAGATGGTATTGTAACAAAACTTAACCCCAATCCATATTTTCCAAAAAGTAGAAATATGCTTTGTCCAAAAGGTAATTCCGGTATTCAAGCACTTTATGATTTAGATAGATTAAAATATCCTCTTATAAGAATAGGCAAAAGAGGAGAGGGTAAATATAAAAGAGTTACATGGGATGAAGCATACAATTTCATAGCAGATAAATTAACTAAAATTATAGATGAAGAGAAGGATAATCGTTCAACCATAGCTTTTTGCAACGGCGAGGGTTTTGAAAAAGATGAAATGATTAGATTTTTTAAAGGCAAGATAGGAAGTAGTAATTTTTTGGATGAAGGATCAATTTGTCTAAACACAAGACTGGGAGCTTATTTGCTGACAGTAGGTACTGTTGGGGAACCGGATGTTGAAGGAAGTGATTATGTTATTTTTGCAGGTGCGAATAGATTAGAATCTTTAATTACGCCCGACAGTATAGAATTGATAAGAAAAAGAGATGGTAAAGTAATTGTTTTAGATCCAAGATATACCGTAAGTTCAGCAAAAGCTGATAAGTGGTTTTCGATATATCCGGGTAGCGATCTTGCATTTGTGTTGGCTATGACTCATATAGCCATAAAGGACAAATTATATAAAGCTGATGTTGTTCAAAAACATTTTAAAGATTTTAATGAGTATAAAAAGTTAATACTGCAAGAAAAATATACTTCTCAATGGGCCGAAAAAAAAACAGGTATAAAAGCCGGTGAGATAGAAAAAATAGCAAGAGATTTTTTTAATGCAAAATATCCTCTTTTTTATCCGGGTAGAAGAAGTGTCGGAAGTAGTTGCGATTTTCAATATAGACGTGCAATGGCTATTTTAAATGCAATGGCGGGAAGCTTGGATAGAAAAGGCGGAATTATATACGGTAAGCGCCTAAAATCTCCGCAGATTGAAATAAACGAGCCGCTTTATGACAATGCAAAAGATAGATTTGATTTGCATGGAATTGCCTACGGTTCTGCAAAAGCGGGTAGCTGGCTTAACTTCAGAAAAATGGTATTGGATGAAACGGCCCCATACAGGGTTAGGGCTATGTTTATAAGAAAACATAACATTATGCAAGGTATTCCCAATATTAAAAAAACAAAAAAATTACTTGAAAAGATGGATTTGATTGTTGTGTTGGATACTATGCCCAGTGATACTGCAATGATGGCTGATGTAATATTGCCGGAGTGCACTTATCTTGAAAGAGAAGATTTGGTTGTAAGTTTTAATAGGCTGGAGCCTTCAATCGCTCTTAGAAATCAGGTGATAAAACCTTTGTACGAAAGCAAACCTTTGCAGGAAATTTTAAAAGGACTTGGTAAAAAACTAACAAAACCGCTGTTTGAAGTTAGTAAAAAATATGATAAAGAATTACAAGATAATATAAAAGAGATAGGCGAAGTAAAGGCTTTTAAAGAAGGGGGATATGATTTAAGTGAAGCTTATAAAAAGAGCATATCCCAAATAAATAAAGAGTTTGTTATTGAGACATATGGAGAAAAAGCCTATATATCACTTAAAAAAAGAGGAGTATGGTATCCCGGTATAGACAAATATCATAAAGAGATAGAAAACAACTTTTATGAATATTATCCGGAAAAGAAAAGATATTATCACACAGGTGTAAAATATAAAGTAAACTGCAAATTACCGAAAATGAAAAAATATGGTTTGGATGAATTTCCAAAATGGAGAAACGAGTATGATTTCAAAGTTAAAGAAGGAAAATTTAGACTTATAACAGGGCGAACTATCTACAATACCCAAAGTGCAACCGCAAATAATGAAATGTTAAGAGAATTATTTTACTCCAATCATGTATGGATCAATGATAATATAGCAAAAGCCAAAGGTATAAAAACAGGCGATATTGTAGAAATTAAAAGTAAGATAGGTTCTATAAAAATAAAAAGTTATGTAACCAATAAAATAGCACCACATATTATATTTTTTGCACATGGATTCGGCATAACTTCGCCTGATATGCAAAATGCCTATGATGTAGGTGCAAGTGATAATGAAATAATAGAAGATAAAATGGAGAGAAGTTATGGAGATGCTATAATGAATGAAACTGATGTGGAGATAAGGAAAATATAATGCAACTTGCTATGGCATTTGACTATGAACTTTGTATTAATTGTAGGGCTTGCGAAGTAGCATGCAAGGAGGAGAACGGTATTATAAAAGGTGCAGATAAGCATAGACTTTGGATAGAAGTACAAAAAACTGGTGGTGATTTTTATGCTCTTAGCCAAAATAGGGAGGAGTTTTTGCCAAAGCAGTGCAATCAATGTGAAAATGCTTTTTGTGAAACCGTTTGTCCCGTAGATGCGATATATCACAATGATAAAGGTATTGTAATTACAGACCCAGATATATGTATACTTTGTATGAAGTGTATCGAAGCATGTCCATATCATGCAAGATATGTTGATGAAGAAAGAAAGTTTGTTGATAAATGCATATTTTGTGCAGATACAAGACTTTCAAGAGGTGAGACTACAACCGCATGCCAAATTACATGTCCTGCAAAACTAAGATATTTTGGTGATATAGATGATGAAAATAGCGAAATAAGCAATATATTAAAAACAAGAGAATATTTTCAATTTCCAGTAGGAGACAACGGAGTGCATTTGTATTATCTAAAGGGTATCTCCAATAACCTAAAAAAAGGAAAAAACAGTTGCGAGATATAGAATGTGTAGATGATAGTGGATTGATAGAACTTTTGAAAGAAGGTATAAAAGCTATAGATATAAGAACTAAATCAGAGTGGCAAACGACAGGTATCGTTAAAGATAGCGTTCTGCTTACCTTTTTTGACGAGAAAGGTTTTTATGATATAGAAAAATGGCTAAAAGAATTTCAAAAAACTGTTAAAAGCCAAAATGAAAAATTTATATTGATTTGTGCACATGCAAACAGAACCAAGGTTGTAGGTAATTTTTTAAGAGATAAGCTTGGTTATCAAAATGTATTGGAACTATGCGGTGGTATAGAGTATGGATGGCTGATGAAAGGAAGAGAGAGTGTTAAGATATAAAATATTGATTATACTGGCTAAAATTTGGATAGTTTTTGCATTGGCTATTATTTTTTTGGGGTTTTTTCAAGCCTATAGTGATGGAGGCTGGAATGAACTTTGGCAAAAGATATCTTTGTTTGATCCTAAAAAACTTATAGGCTATGCTATTTTGCTGGCACCCGGCTTTGTCTTTTTATGGTGGGCAAAAAAGTATGAAAATTGATTGGTCTATAACAAACACCGCGATATATGGAGTAAAAAATGCAAAAGAAGAAAATATAGATACTGTTTTATCGGATAACCCTTATGTGTAAAACAGAGTTTTTTAACTATTTTGTAAATAAGTTGCAATAAGGTATTTAAGGGTTTTTATATTTGCTTTTGTTGTATTGTAAAATTGGCCTTTATTAAAAGTGGATTGTCTTTTGGCTAACTGCATTGTTTTGTTAGTTATCTTTTCTTTTAATTCTTTCAAACTTATATAACCGTCAAGATACTCTAAAGTTTCTTTTATCCCTATAGATTTTAAAGATTTTGGTTTTCTGGTATATTTCTTTTCCAAATAGAATACTTCATCTATTAAACCGTCTTGTATCATATTGTCAGTTCTTTTAGTTATCTTTTCTCTCAAAATTTTTCTATCAATTTCAATTTCATAAATTTTTATATTTTTGGCTACGGGAGTTTTTGTGTGTTTTTTAAAATACTGTGCCGGTATAGTGCCTGTACTTAAGTATATTTCGAGCCATTTTTCTATGCGATATGTATCATTAGATGATATTTTACCTGCCTGAAGAGGATCTAATTTTTTTATTAATTTATAACTTTCTTGTATAGGCATTTGCTTGATTTTATTTTGTATCTGTTTTGATACAAGGGGTTTCGGACTAATACCTTCTATAAGTGACTTTAGATAAAAACCTGTTCCGCCCACGATAATAAGATTTTTATTTTTTTCTTTTGCGACTTTTTTCGCTTTTTTGTATAGGTCAAAAAACAGTACCGTATTGAAGTGTTCATCAGGATATATTTCATCTATACCTATATGAGTGATATTGCCTCTTTCGGCTTTTGTCGGTTTGGCTGAAGCAATATTGATTTCTTTGTAAAGAGAAAGGCTGTCAAGCGAAAGGATAACGGCATTATAATCTCTTGCTAAATCCAATGACAAAGCTGTCTTTCCTGAAGCTGTAGGACCAAGTATGGCTATCTCTTTCATATTTCCTCTAATGACAATTTTATCAAAGTTATTGTATCATTTATATATGAAAAAGATACTGAATGATTTTAATGAATTGGTAATGTTTAAGCACTCTATTTTTTCACTCCCTTTTATATTTACTGCTATGGTTGTTGCTGCTGGCGGATGGTTTGGGTGGAAACTTTTTTTTCTTGGACTTTTGGCAGCCCTTAGTGCCAGAAATTTTGCAATGGGATTTAATCGTTATCTTGATAGAGATATAGATGCCAAAAATCCAAGAACAGCTTCAAGGCCTAGTGTGGATGGAAGAATCAGTTCAAAAAATCAGTTAATATTTATTGTAACAAATGGTATTTTATTTGTAATTGTAGCTTATTTTGTAAACTCTTTGGCATTTTGGCTCAGTTTTCCTATGTTGGCTGTGCTTGGCGGCTATTCATTTTTTAAAAGATTTTCACCTCTTGCTCATATAATTCTTGGTTTGTCTCTGGGGTTGGCTCCTATAGCCGGGGCTATAGCTGTGGGTGCAAATATACCTTTATGGTCGCTTTTGCTTTCAAGCGGAGTAATATTTTGGGTTGCAGGGTTTGATTTGTTGTATTCTTTGCAGGATATTGAATTTGATAAAGATGAAGGTTTGCACTCAATACCATCAATTTACGGAGCGAAATGTACTCTTTTTATATCAAAGATTTTTCATGGTTTAACTATTCTTTTTTGGCTCTTTTTTACAATTGCTTATGGTGGAGGATTATTTGGATATCTTGCAGTTATTGTTTCGGCAGTAATGCTCTATATAGAGCAAAAAATAGTTGATAAAGATTTTAATAAAATTGACAAAGCTTTTTTTACCGTCAACGGATATCTTGGTATCGTATTTTTTGGTTTTATAGTGCTTGATATATGGACGAGGGTTTAAATGAGTGATAACATTAGAGTGGTAAATGCACCGCTGGTTATAGAATACGAACAAATTGACAAGAGATATGACGAATTTAAAAAAGAGTATGATTCTTTAAGTGAATATGAAGAGGACTCAATAGGTCAATGGCTAAAACTTGCAAAGGCAAAAGGAGAAACAAAAGAGAGTGATGAAGTTCTTTTGACTTTAATGGTAGAACTTCACAGGAAAGTTGATGAGTTGACAAGTTTGATAAAAAATGAAGAAAAAGAGTATTTAAAACTAAATAATCTGCAAAGAATACAGAGTATAGGGTATGAGCATTTTAAACTTGAAAAAGAAGAATTGAAAATAGATAAAGAGTATTACGGCAGGATATTGATGCCGGTATTTCCAAAAAGAGAAATACCTCTTTTTTTTAAAGCCGTAGCAAAAAATATGGCAGAGATTTATTTGATGCATGAAAAAGATACAAAGGACTGGAGTGCTTATGTTGTTGCCAGAGAGAGAGTTATGATAAGAGAAATGAAAAAGAGAAAAAATGTTTGATTATTTACTGTTTGGAGCAGGAGGATTTGCAGTTTTTATCCTGCTTGTGTATATATATACCAAAGATAGCGAAACAAGCAAAAAGTTTTTTTTGTATGAAAAATCTATAGAAGATTTAAATAAAAAGATATATGACTTGGAAAAAATATTAAATAAAAATAAAAATTCATTTGACAAAGAAGAGATACAAGAGTATGTAGATGAATTAATTGAAGAAAATTTTGAAAAAATAACCGGATTTATAGTTGCTTCAAAAAAAGAACAAGAAGAAAAATTCAATGAAATAAAAGATGAAGTTATAGAGAAATTAGGAAATTTAGAAGAAAAGATAAAAAATTTTACAAGTTTGTCTGAGAGTTATGTATCAAATGAGAAAAAAATTATAAGTCTTTACAATAAGGGATTAAGCGTAAGCGAAATCGCTAGAAATTTGAGAGTCGGTATCGGAGAAGTTGAATTGGTGTTAAAAATTGAAGGTATTAAATAATATATTAAAAGAGATAGAAATATCCTGGCGAAAGCCGATTGAAAAAGCATTGTTCTCTTTAGATGATGATTATCTGGAATTTCTGCAAAAAGATAAAAGATATTTTCCTGATATTTACAATTTTCTAAATCCTTTTAAGACACTTGGCTTAAACAGTACAAAATATATTCTTTTCGGACAAGACCCGTATCCAAGAAAAGAGAGTGCCATAGGATATGCCTTTATAGATGCCAAGGTAAAAAATATATTCTCTTCAAGCGGATTTTCAAAAGAGGTAAACAAAGCTACAAGTCTTAGAAATTTTATAAAGATGCTTCTTGTGTGTGAAAATATTTTAAACCCTGATGATTTGTCCCAAACAGCCATATCAAATATAGAAAAAACAGGCCTTTGTCAAAATATGTTGGCATTAAAAGATAATTTTGAAAAAAATGGAGTATTGCTTTTAAATACAGCCTTGATTTTTACTGATAAAAAAGAGAGTAAGTATCATTTAAAAAAATGGAAACCTTTTGTAGAAACTCTTTTAAGTGAGATAGAAAATAGAGATATAAAGCTTATATTTTTCGGAGAAGCTGCAAAAAATATAGAAAAAATCAAATCTGTAAAGAATTTTAAAAAATTTAAATTTATACATCCGTATAATATTGAGTTTATCAAAAACGAAAAGGTTCACAAGCTTTTTAAGCCTATGAACCTTATGAAAGTGCAATATTAGTTTCTGCTTAATTTATCTAATATCTCAAACAATTTATCGCTGTTTTGTTCCATTTGGGTGAAATTGTTATAAAGAGTATCTTTAAATTCTTCTTTTAATCCCTGTTCTTTTATAAGATTGATATTTGCTATTGCATACTGATGAACAGCTTTGTGCGGTACTTCGATCTCTTTATAAACAGGGATATTACCATATATCTCTTTTCCTTCCGTGTTATACCATTGTCCGAATCTGCAATGGTTTGCATCTACAAAGTTATCGTCCGTCGGTTTTTCATTGATTACAGCAGAGTAAATATTGGTTTTGTATATGATGTGATCGACTTTTACAAGTGTGGTAAAACTTCTGTCAGCAATCAAATTTGCTGATTTGGCCGTACTGTTTGCATTTTTGTTAAAATCAAGAAGAGTTTCTTTGAATTCATTGACTGTTTCGCCTGAAGTGGTTGCTATCTCGTTTATTTCATTGGCATTTGATTGTATGTCGTTTGTCTCTTGCTGGAGTGTTTGAATGGTAATGGCTATTTCGCTTGTAGCCTTTTGAGTTCTCTCGGCCAGTTTTCTAACTTCATCGGCAACAACTGCAAAACCACGACCATGCTCACCCGCACGAGCTGCTTCTATAGCGGCATTTAGTGCCAGTAAATTAGTTTGGTCTGCAATATCCTTTATAAGATTTACAACCGAACTTATTTCGTTGCTTCTTTCGCTAAGAGAGCCGATAGCTTCCGTAATATTTATAATAAGTTCTATTAGTGTGTTAAGCTTATTGGAGAGTTCATTTGTAGTTTCTAATGAACTATCAGATTTTTGTGCTGTTTGGGTAGTTATATCTTGTATGCTTTTTACTTCATCTATGAGGATTGTAATATCATTTTGTATAATATGAAGTGATTTTATCATACCTCCGTTTAATTTCCCAAATTCTGAACCAAGCTCTCCTCTGAATTTTTCTTTGTTCCCTATGATAATACCCTCAACTCCTTTTTCAAGACTCTGGGCTGAATAATTAAATAGTCCTTTTAATCCTTGCGGATATACTTTTCTCCAAGTTTTACCTTCGCTTGCACCGCTGACAGCGGTATTTATGTCTCTCATGTATGCTTCAACCTGGTCTAATAAATCATTTATACCCCATGCTATTTTACTTAAAGGATCATTTAAATCTATGCCGGTGACTCTTGGCTCTAAATTTCCATTTGCAGCTTCTGTTATAACTTTTTGGATTTTATCTTTTAAATTACTGTTTTTTAAATTTTTAGAATTGCTGAAAAATCCTGCAAACAGTCCGAAAAAAGTCATACCGGCGTATGCGTCTTTAAAGATATAGTGAAGTATTCCTATCAAAATGAGATATAAAACTGCTTCTTTTATCTTAACCCTGTAATGATGTAACAAATTCATCATAACTTACTCCTTTTTCTTTTAGCATATTGCTTAAATATTTATAAGATGCATCCATTCCGCCCCTAATCTCTTCTTTTAAAAGTTTTCCATAAAGGTTCTCAACAAGAGGAAGAGCATTTTCATTGACTTTTCTTCTAACCGAATAGTAGCCTATCGTATCTCCGCTATCATTTACAGAAGCCGTAACATTTGCATAAACCCAGTAAAATCCTCCGTTTTTGGTTTTATTTTTTACATAGGCAAAAATCTCCTGATTGCTTTGTATTCTATCCCAAAGAAGCTTAAATATTATACGAGGCATGTCAGGGTGTCTGACAATATTATGCGGCTTGCCAAGCAGTTCTGCTTCGGTGTATCCGGCTGTTTTCATAAATGACTGGTTGCAGTAGGTTATGCGACCTTTTAAGTCTGTTTTTGAAACAAGGAAATCATTGCTGTCAAGTTCTGTACGATTATAGTTTAATGTACTCATAGACATTCTCCTTTAAAAATTTTAAGATTATAACAATTTTTAAATAAATAAAATATAAACATGTGGTATACTATCGTAAAAATATTAGGGAAATTGATGCTAATAGATAGTTTTGGTAGAAAAATTAATTATATAAGAGTTTCGGTAACGGAAAGATGTAATTTTAGATGTCAGTACTGTATGCCTGAAAAACCGTTTTCATGGGTTCCAAAAGAAAATCTTTTAAGTTTTGAAGAGTTATTTTTGTTTTTAAAAGTCGGAATAGATGAAGGTGTAAACAAAATAAGAATCACCGGAGGAGAACCTCTTTTGAGAGCGGATCTTGATAAATTTATCAAGATGATAAATGATTATAAAAGCGATATAGATATAGCTATAACAACGAATGGTTACCTTTTGAGAGATACTGCAAAAAGATTGAAAGATGCGGGTTTAAAAAGATTGAACATATCTCTTGATTCGTTAAAGTCTCAAACTGCACAAAAAATAGCACAAAAAGATGTACTTCAAAATGTTTTGGCCGGAATTGACGAATCTTTGAGAGTGGGATTGAGGGTAAAAATAAACTCAGTGCCTTTAAAAGGTATAAATGATGATGAGATAGTGGATTTGCTTGAATATTCCAAACAAAGAGGTATGCAGATAAGATTTATCGAATATATGGAGAATATTCATGCAAATAAAAATTTAAAAGGTCTTTACGGTAAAGAGATAGTTGATAAAATAAGAGAAAAATATATTGTAAAGAAAATTGGCAGAGAGGGGAGTTCCCCGGCATTTTTATATGAACTTGAAGATGGATATAGATTCGGTATCATAGATCCCCATAAACATGATTTTTGCGAGAGTTGCAATCGCATTAGATTGACTGCCGAAGGGCATATTATACCTTGTTTGTATTTTGATGAGGCGATGAGTATAGCAGATGCTGTAAAAAAAGGAGATATCGAAGCTGCAAGTGAAGTTTTAAGAGAAGTGATAAAAAATAAACCGGAAAAAAACAGATGGGATGAGAATCTTAATCAAGAAGATATTTCCGCAAGAGCTTTTTATGAAACGGGCGGATGAGATAAAGGTTATCTTTAATAATTTCATTTTAATCCCCCTTTATAAAAAAAATTATAGTATTTGTGATAAAATATAAAAAAAGGAGAGAAGTTATGAAAAAGACAATTTTAGCATCACTTTTTTTATCGTTATTGATAATAGGATGCAGTAGTAATTCAAAAAAGAGTGAAGAAAAAAGTCTCAGTGAGCCTGCAAAGCAAGAAAGTGCAACCAAGATAGAGCAAAAAACTGTTGTTCAGCCTGAGCAAAAAGAGGAAAAAAGCTTGGCGGACAAAGCCAAGGATATGGGACATAGTGCTTCTAAAACTGTTCAAGAAAGTGCAAAAGCCGTTATTCAAAAAACGGAAGAATTGGCAAAACAGGCTCAAAATAGTGAACTTGTACAAAAAGTTGCACAAAAGACCAAAGAAGGTGTTGCGGCACTTGCAACAATGGCAACCTCAAACAATGATAATCATACAATCAATAAAAATAATGTTAAAGAATTATTTTCAAAATGTGCAGGATGCCATGGCAATAAAGCTCAAAATAAAGCTTTGGGAGTATCCCATGTAATAGCCGGTTGGGATGCAAAAAAAATTGAAAATGCATTAAACGGTTATAAAGCAGGGACCTATGGCGGAAGTATGAAAAATATAATGAAAGGTCAGGTAATAATGCTTAAAGAGAGTGATATAAAAGCATTGGCAGAATATATTTCCAAACTATAAATCTTTCTTTAATATATAAAACAATCATGTTTCAAAAACACAAACAAAAATAAAAATCATGTTTGTTTCTCTCGCCGACAGGCGTAGCATAAGTTTTACCCCACAAAATTTTAAAATTTTGTGGGGACCCCAAAGTGATAGGAATTTTTGCCGGAATTCATTTCCGGCAAAAAGGAGATTTTAAGGTGAAAAAATTTTTTTTATGTTTGATGATGCTTTATGGCGCTTCTTGTGCTTTTACGGTAGAAGAGGCATACAATAAAGCTCAATTTTTTGAAAAACAAGGCAACATAAAAAAAGCACTTTATTGGTATAAAAAAGCTGCCGGTTTGCATATAATAAAACAAAAAGGTTGTACTGCCCTTCAAAAAAAAGAACTTCAAATGTACGAAAAGAAGAAAAATCTTCTGTTGAGTTTTGAGCCATATAAGACAAATTATATTTTGCCGATAACTTATGATATGGTTAAACATGAGGGGAGGAAAAGTACCGAAACTAAATTTCAATTTTCTATAAAGAAAAAACTTGCCTCAAATATTTTTGGATTTAAAAATAGACTTTATTTCGGATATACCCAAAAATCATTTTGGCAAACTGCCGAACACTCATCTCCTTTTAGAGAAACAAACTATGCTCCGGAATTTTTTTTGGTTATCCCCTATACATATGATATATTGCCGTTTAAAAGATATAAAATAGGACTGATTCATCAGTCAAACGGAAGAGGAGGAATTAACTCAAGGTCTTGGAATAGATTATATCTGCAGGGTTTTATGAAATATAAAGAGATATCTATCTCATCTAAAGTGTGGTACAGAATACCGGAGAGAAAAAAAAGATATCCTCTTGATGCAAATGGTGATGACAATCCGGATATTTGGAATTATCTTGGATATGGTGACTTGAAAATAACTATGCCGTATAAAAAACAGTTGTTTTCTTTGACTCTAAGGGATAATTTAAGGTTTCACGGTAACAATAAAGGCTCTATAAAATTTGATTGGAGTTTCCCATTGATTAAAAACAGTTTATACATATATATTCAAGCTTTTAGCGGATATGCAGAAAGTTTGATAGACTATAACCGAAGAAATAATAAAATCGGTATAGGATTTGCCATATCAAGGTAATTGGGTGATTATTCGGCTATAAGAGATAAATTTTCTTCACAAAGCTTTTTCCAGCTATTTTTATCTTTAATTTTTATACAGTTTTCAAATGCTTTTTTTGCACCGTTTTTATCATTTAGTTTTAGCGATAATGCCCCGATTTCATAATATATTCTTGATTTTACAGAGGATTTATTAAATCTTTTTGCCATATTTTTTAAAATTTTAATTGCCTCACGGTTTTTGTTCAATCTTTTTAATGATGCAACATATTCAAACTCTATTTGCGGAGAAAACGGATAGCTTTTAAATCTATTTTGAAGTTTTATGATTTTATCCGCATATTTTACAATCATAAAATCATCCGCTCTTTGTTTTGACAATTCTATAATTTTTTTATAAATTTCTACATTTTTAAAATTATTGGCAAACTTTTTATCTATTGTTTGTGCAATCTGCAGAGCTTTGTCATATTTTTTTAAGCCGAATAGGGCAAAAAACTGATAGTATAAACCGTTTTTCAAGTATGATTTTTTGTCAAAACTGTTTGATAAGGAAATTATATCTTTTGTTATAGCATACAATTTATCAAAAGATTGTTTTTTTAGAAGTGATTTGGCTTGCATATCAAGCCAAAAAAGCTTATCATCAATAGTTGTTTTTTTCTTTAGTGCTTTTTGGCTTAGTAAGATAGCTTTGTTATAGTTGTATGTTTGAAGATAACATTTTACCAACTCTTTTTGATTTATTTTTTTGGTGATATTATACTCTTGTATATATTTAACAGCCTTCAGACAATCTTTTGCATCAAGTGCCAAAACAGCCAAATGCCAAGCAGCTTCTTTTTTTAATTTGTTTACCGTGTTTTTATTTTTAAAATTGACTTCAAGTTTGTTTAACTCTATAAGTGCTGTTTTGTAATTTTTATTTTTAATAAGTAATTTGACTTTAAGGATTGCTGCTTTTTCATAGATTTTTCCTGATTTATATCTATCAATAAGCTTGTCATAATAGTTTAAAAGTTTTGTGCTGTTTGTCTCATTTGTTTCAAAAAATATTCCATCAAGATTTTTTTTGACTTCATCTACATAGTCTCCGTATTTGTATAAAGAGAGATATTTTCTATAATAATAAGAAGCCTTTTTGTAGTTTTTCTCCTTTGCATACAAATCTCCCAAACTTTTTATGACCGATTCTTTTAAGTCGGGTTCTTTTTTTAATTTTTTTAAAAGATTTTCAAGTATTTCAATAGATGTGTCAGTTATATCTTTAGAGCTTAAATTTAAGGCTAAGTTATATGCCTTTTGATGATTGTTCAGTATAAAATCGGGATTTGCTTTTATAATTTTGTCATAATACTCTTTTGCTTTTTTATACTGTTTTGTTTGCAGATATATATGAGCAAGTCTATCTGCGGCAATAGAGGCAACTTGGATATCTTTTGTAGAATACAAAACATTTTTATAGAGTTGTAAAGCTTTTTGTTTTCTATTTTGTGCATAAAGTGTATCGGCAAAAGAGATAATGCCTAATTTGGTATATTTGTTTTTTGGGTGTTCGGTAATAAGGATATCGTAAAAATATTTGGCATCACTTTCTTGACCTATGCTCTGATAGGCATTTGCTATGTAGTATAAAACTTCCGGTATATTTTGATTTGAGGGAAATTGTTTTATCCATTTTTTGCCTAATTTTATAATTTCATCATAGCTTAAGTCTTCAGTATTTGGATTTTTGTTTTCAGTTTTTAACAGTTGAGTGAGTGCTCTTATATGATAAAGTATAAAATCATTAACAAATATAGAGTTTGGATAATTTTTCAAAGCCTTTTTCGTTTCCAAAATAACAAAGTCATATCTTTTTCTTTCATAGTCATTTTTTATAGATATGTAATCATTGATATCCTTGCTGTTGTTTAGATATCTTATGGGTGTTCCGCTAAGGTCTAATGCACCGATACTCGGAGCAGGTTCTTCTGTGAAATCTACGGGAAAATTAATTCCTTTTTTTAAAAGATTGTTTCGAAGAAAAATCTTTTTCTTATAAAATATAAAAATCCAATGGTTTGAGATTTTTGTTTTTTCATATTTGATAACCTTTTCCTTATATAAGGGTTTATCAACACGATATACTCTTGTTTTATATTTTGGTTTCAAAGTTATCCGGATTGATTTTTTTTTATTATCTATAAAAATATCTACATATTTGGTTTTTTTAGGGGAAATATTTATTTTGGTTTTTCCTGTAATGGTGCATATAAAGTTGTAATGTTTGATATCAAGTATCTTTTTTTTGCATTGAAAAGGCATATTGTTGATAATATGCAAAATATAGTAGTATGAATTATTTTCCTTTGTACTGTTTAGTTTTAAAGTTAAAGCATTTAGATTGATTAGTATGACAAAAGACAGAACTATTTTTTTCACCTTAAAATCTCCTTTTTGCTGGCAATGAATTCCAGCAAAAATTCCTATCGCTAAAGCTACACTTGTCGGCGAGAGAAACAATCATGATTTTTATTTTTATTTGTGTTTTTTGAAACATGATTATTTCATAGATTCATTATATCATTACCTATGGAAAAAATCCATAGGTAATATCTAAAATCCGCTGGCAACTACATAAGAGCTTATCATTTCAAGAAATGGCTCTATGGTAAAAATGGCAAGAATGGTAACTGCTGCGGAAAATCCTACTATTGTTTTAAGTGCTGTAGATGCATTTTTCATATAAGCTACATTGGCTTTGGGGTCAGGTTCTTTTAAAAACATAAATACTACCAGTTTTAGATAGTAGTATGCTGCTATAGCACTGTTTAAAACCATCAAAATAGCAAGAAAAGTATTTCCGCTGTTTATGATAGCACCCAAAAGATAAAGTTTTCCCCAAAATAAAGCAAATGGAGGAACACCTGCGAGAGAAAGCATAAATATAGCCATGATGGTTGCTGCAACAGGTTTTATGGTAACCATTCCGGCAAACTTTTGGTATGGATGATCATATTTTGCACTAAATTCACTTCTTTTGTACCTGCTTATCCAAAGCATTGCAAAAGCCCCGAGGTTTGTAAAAGTAAACATAATCCAGTATAAAAAAAGTGCATTATGAGAAGCTGTGGTATTTACGAGTACTGCAGTCATAACAAAACCGGCATGACTTATAGAGCTATATGCGAGCATTCTTTTTACGCTATCTTGTACCAGAGCCATAATATTGGAAAAAGTCATTGTTATTATGATGATGACATATAATACATTATATACCCACTCATTTCCTGCAGTTATAAATATATCAAAAAATCTTAAAGCCACTATAAGCCCTGCTATTTTTGGAACTATAGATATATATCCTGCAGTTGCCGCACTAGCTCCTTCATAAACATCCGGAACCCATGTATGAAACGGTATAAAAGAGAGTTTAAATCCAAGTGCGGCAAACATAAAAGCTACTGCACCAAGAAGTCCGAGCTGACTCGCAAATGAATCCAAGGCTATAACTTTTGCAATTTTGTGAAGCTCTATGCTTCCTGTAACACCGTAAATGAGCATAGCTGAAAATACAAAAAATCCGGCTGCAAGTGCACCCATGGTAAAATACTTAATAGCTGCTTCAAAAGATTTTTCAAGATTGTGCAGTGCAATTATGGTGTATAAAGACAAGCTGGCAGTTTCAAGTCCGATGAATATTAACATTAAGTTGTCAGTTGCAACCATAAATTGAAAACCGGCAGTCATAAATAAAAATAATGCAAAAAATTCCGGATGTGAATATTCATGAAATCTTTTAGAAGTCAGAGATAAAGGAATAAACAGCATAGAAGCAACAAGTATGATAATTTGACCAAGTGTCGCAATGCCATCACTAAGAATCATATCAAACATTCCCCTGCTTGGACCGCTATATCCCAAAACTACTCCGAGGTCTATAACAAGAACCAATATGCTAAGCATTACATAAAGGCTTTTTGACAAATTTTTATTGATCAAATCTATACAAAGTATCCCCAGCCCTCCAAGTATAACTATAATCATAGGCATAAGCGTACTTATATGAAGTGATGACAGGCTTATTGTTATTGTATGTAACATTATTTTGCCTCCTTAGCTTTTTTGACTACAAGAAGTCTCTCTTTGGCTTCAGGAGTCTGTGCTTTTAGTTGCATTAAGTTTAGCATCTTTTTTACACTGCTATCAATGGGAGTAAGTATCGGTTTGGGGTAAACACCAAGCCAAATAACAACCAATACCAATGGAACAAGTGCCATTAATTCCTTTTTGTTTAAATCTTTTAATTTTTCATTTTCTTTACTTTTTGATTTGCCAAAAAATGATTCTCTAAAGAGATTTAGCATATATATGGCCCCAAGAATAATACCTGTTCCCCCAAGGGCAGTCATAACAGGTGAAACTTTATAAAAACCGACAAGCGATAAAAATTCTCCTACAAAACCCATAGTAAGAGGAAGTCCTACCGACGACATTAAAATAATACCAAATATAGTAGCATATTTTGGCATTATTGAAGCCAAGCCTCCAAATTCACTCATAAGTTTTGTATGTCTCCTGTCATATATAACTCCAACCAACATAAACAGTGCCCCGCTTACTATACCGTGGCTTAACATAAAAAATACCGAACCTGTTATACCCTCTGCATTCAGTGCAAAAGTACCTAAAACTATAACGCCCATATGCGAAATGGAACTGTATGCTATAACCTGTTTCATATCTTTTTGTGCAAAAGCCACCATTGCGGTATAAATGATCATTATAATTGCTAAAGTGGCAATAAACGGTGTAAAATAAACTGAAGCATCCGGAAACAACGGTAATGAAAATCTAACAAAACCGTATGTACCCATTTTTAACAGTACCGCAGCCAAAATAATCGAACCGATTGTCGGGGCTTGCCCGTGGGCATAAGGAAGCCATGTGTGAAATGGAAACATAGGAACTTTAATGGCAAAACCTATAAAAAATGCTATAAAGAGTATGATTTGCAAATTGACAGGTATAACTAAAAGTTGCCAGTCGGTTATGGAAAATGTCCAAATGCCCGTAACACTGTGGAAATAGTTTGCCAGGTACAATATGCCTATAAGCATTATAAGTGAACCGGCAAATGTATATAAGAAAAACTTTACTGCGGCATATACTCTAAGTTTACCTCCCCATGCTCCTATAATATAAAGCATCGGCACAAGGGATAATTCCCAAAAAAGATAAAATACTATAACATCAAGTGCACTGAAAACTCCAACCATTGTCATTTCCAAAACCAAAATGGTTATAACCAAATTTTTGATATCTTTTTCAATATTAAGTGCTATCAGAGATATCATTGTCATAAAAGTACTAAGTATAATTAGAAATAAAGATATTCCGTCTATTCCGATATGATAGTTTATGCCATATGCACTAATAAGCGGAAAGTACTCAACAAACTGGAAGTTATTGCCGGCCGGATTATAGTTAAACCACAAAGCAAGAGAGAGTAAAAATTCAACAGTTGCTATGGATATACCGTAAGCTTTTATGCTATCCTTACTTACAATAAAACCCAAAACCCCTGCAAATAGAGGAAAAAATATAATTAATGATAATAAATGATCCATCAACCGCTCCTTTACTTAGCCGGATAAAATATAACTGCCAAAAGCAACAATACCAATAAACCAAAGACCATCAGTCTTAGCATATTGGATAAATTACCGCTTTGCATAACTCTTGCTTTATCACCACTTTTATAAAGCACTTTGGCAATAGCATCAACTGTCATATCAACTATCGCAACATCAATCTTTTGCCATAAAAATGCAGATATTGCAATATATGGTTTTACTATACACTTATCATAAAAGGCAGGTATATAGTATTGGTTTGCCAAAAGTTTGTATACGGGATACTTTTCAACTTCTTTGCTAAAACCGCCCGTGGTGTATTTGTAAACTGCATATAAAATACCACTAATAGCAATACCTAAAGTTATAACCATAAGTATATAGCTCATAAAATGAGGTTCTATTTCAGGTTCAAATTTTGGCAGAAGATCAGTAACAAATTCATAAAATCCATGTTCGCTAAATCCTCCAAAAGTTGCAAAAAGTGCAAGCGGAGCCATTGCCCAAAGCATTAAAGCTCCAGCTTCATGAGGATGAAAACCGTATCTTTTGTATCTCTCTTCTCCAAAAAAGACCAGCATAACCAGTCTAAAACTATAAAATGCTGTCATGCCCGCACCTATCCATAGCATTGCCCAAAGGATATAAGCATGTTCGCTGAAAGCAACTTCTAAAATTTTATCTTTACTGAAAAATCCTGCAAACGGATAAATTCCTGAAAGTGCAAGTGAGGCAATAGTCATAATAACCATAGTCCATTTCATTTTGTCACCCAGACCGCCCATCTTTTTGATATTAAGCTCGTCATCCATGGCATGCATTACATTTCCTGCTCCCAAAAATAGAACTGATTTAAAAAATGCATGAGTCATTAAGTGAAAAAGTGCTACCCAGTATGCACCAAGACCGCCCGCAACAAACATATATCCAAGCTGAGACAAAGTCGAATAAGCAATTATCTTTTTAAGGTCATTATGCACCAAAGCCATAGAAGCTGCAAATACTGCAACAAAAGCACCAAGACTTGCTATAAAAAGCCCAACTTCCGGAATTAAAGAAAATACTTGATTTGCCCTTATGACTAAAAATACACCTGCTGTTACCATTGTAGCGGCATGTATCAAAGCTGAAACAGGAGTTGGACCCTCCATTGCATCAGCCAACCAAGTGTGAAATGGAAATTGAGCTGATTTGCCCATAGCACCTATAAATAAAAATATACCGACAAGAGTTAAAGTGCCAATGCTTAGCGAACTTGCTTTTGCAAATACTACATCATACTCCAAACTTCCGAAATTCCAGTAAATTAAAAAGATACCAATTAGCATGCCAAGGTCTGCTACCCTATTCATTATAAAAGCTTCATTTGCCGCCCATGAAGCACTATCTTTATGGTACCAAAAGCCTATTAGAAGCCATGAACAAAGGCCAACCCCTTCCCATCCGATAAAAAGTCCTAAAAAGTTATCGCTCATTACGAGAATCAGCATTGAAAAAACAAAAAGTGAAAGATAGATAAAAAATCTATTGAATGATTTATCATGATCCATATACCCTATGGAATAAATATGTATCATAGCCGATACAAATGTAACGGTAACCATCATGATAACCGAAACTTGATCTGCAACAAAGCCAAACGGCACATTAAGACCACCGGCACTAATCCAATCCATAAGTTTTACATGATATGTATGTTCGGCATCTATATTCATCAAAAGATATATGGCACTAAAAGCAGATACCAAAAGCATAAAAGAGGCAAATATGCCGGTTATGAGTTTTTTTTCTTTGTCTCCAAAAAGTGCTGCAAACAGTGAGCCAATCAGAGGAGCAAACAGTGTTATATAAATATACTTTTCCATATCTATCCCTTCATACTTTGCATACTATCAAGATCAATAGTCGATTTTCTTTTATACCAAAGAACCAGCAGTCCAAGACCGACTGCAACTTCGCTGGCGGCTACGGCAATAATAAAAAATGCAAACATTTGACCGGTCATATCGTGAAATTCTCTTGAAATAGCAGCAAAACCAATATTTACCGCATTTAAAAGGATTTCAGTAGAGAAAAAAAGCATCAAAAGATTTTTTCTTCTTACAATTCCTACTAATCCTATTGCAAAAAGTATGGAACTAACTACTAAATAGTGTGTTAAGGTTATCATTTTGCCACCCCCTCTTCAAATTCACTTTTTGCTTCATAATCATTTTTTAAACTCAAACTTATATCCATTTTTTTACTGACAAGTACGATTCCGGCTACCATTGCAACCAAAAGCATTACCGCAGTCAATTCAAACGGAACAAGATATTTGGTGAATAAAATATAGCCAACCATCTTGGAGTTTCCAACTCCTTCTATCATTGGTGTTGATATTATGATATTTTTGGAAATGATAGGTGAAGATACAATTACAACAAGCAACACGGCTATGGCTACGGAAAAAGAGTAAATCATTCTTTTTGCTTTTATTTTTTCCTTTACATCTTTTGCCGTATCTATAAAAATCATACCAAAAGCATATACTGCCATTACGGCTCCGCTATATACTATGATTTGCACTACCCCTAAAAAGTCAGCATCAAGCAAAAAGAAAAAACCGGATATAAAAATCATACCTCCTGCTAATGCCGTCATGGAGTAAAGGGCATTTTTACTAAATACTACTATACTAAACAGCGTAATCGTTAAAAACGAAAACAGATAAAATGCTATTATTTCATACATATTGCATCCTTAATAAGCCAATGGTGTTTTTTTGATAAATTTATCAGCATCTTTTCTTGGTGCACCAAATCCCGGAAACTCTTTTTGTTTTCCGGCTTTAAATATTTCTAACGGGGTCAATAAATCCTCCTTTTGTGCAAATTCCGCTCTTTGCTCGCTTGCTACTTCATAATTTTGACCGTGAACAATAGCAAGTTCCGGACAAACTTCAGCACAATATCCACAATAAATACATCTTCCAAAATTAATCGTATAGTCAAGAACTTCTTTTCTACTGTTTTCATCAATTTTGGTGTCTATCCTGATGCAGTTTGCTATACATATCTTTTCGCAAAGCCCGCATCCTATGCATCTGTTTTCTCCACTTTCAAGCAGTCTTTGCAGTCTGTGAATTGCTCTGTATCTTGGCGAAATAGGAAGTTTTTCCAAAGGGTATTTTACGGTATGGATATTAAACTTTATCATTTCTCTTAAAACTATCCATAATCCGACAAAAAGCTCTCCTTTGAAAGTTCTTCTGCAAACCTGTTTAAATTTATCCCACGGATCATGTGCGGGAACTTCAATATCTAAGTATTTATAGCCCTCTTTTATATTTCTGTCTTTAAATTCTTTTAACATAAATCCTCCTCTATACCAGTACAAAACCGGTTATAAGTATATTTAACAAGGCTATTGGCATAAGAACTTTCCAACAAAACCACATTAATTGATCAGGTCTGACATGAGGCCAAGCCGCTCTTACCCATAAAAATGCAAATATGAAAAATGATATCTTAAGCAAAATTGCAATAGCACCCGGTATGAAGCCCCATGGATTAAAGCCTCCTAAAAATAAAATAGAAACTAAAAATGATATGGTAAACATATTGGCATATTCACCTATGAAAAACAAACCCCATCTCATACCGCTGTATTCTGTTGCATAGCCTGAAACAATCTCAGCTTCATGTTCCATAAGATCAAACGGGGTTCTGTTTGTTTCTGCATATCCACTGATTAAAAATAAAATAAACGCAATCGGCTGTTTCCAAATAAGCCAGTCGGTAAAACCGCCTGCTTGATAATTGTTTATATCTATAAGTGAAAGTGAGCCTACAAGCATTAAAGGGGCAAGTGCCGAAAGTCCTGTAACTACTTCAAATGAGAGAAGTTGTATAACAGTTCTTGCTGCTCCTAAGAGACCCCATTTGTTGGATGAACTCATACCTGCAAGAAGCGGTCCGTACATTCCGACACCCATAACACCTATGATAAATAAAATGCCAACATCAATATCTGATACTATAGGATGTACCGTATAGCCAAATATGGTAAATTCAGGCAAGATAGGAAGTGCCGAAAGTGCTGTAAAAGCCGCAGTTGCCGAAATAACCGGAGCTATGATAAATATTGGTCTTACTACATTTTGTGGAATTATATCCTCTTTTGTAAAAAGTTTTATACCGTCAGCTATAATTTGTAAAACACCATACGGTCCTACATGTGTCGGACCGAGCCTTCTTTGCATAAAGGCAAGAATTTTTCTTTCTACATAAGTGGTAAAACCCGCACCTGCTGAGAAAATTGTTAAAATAACAATAATCTTAACAAGAGTTTCAATAATATATCCTGTATCGCTCATCTCTTACACCTTTTTAAGATTAACTTTTGCATATCTGTATCCATTTTTGAAAATTCCACTAACATCCAATTTTTCATCAAATGTCGGAAGATATGGAATATCGCCTGTTATTTTGTTATCCAATTGGACTTTTGTTGTGATGCTAATATTTTCATTTGAAATTTCAACAATATCATTTTCATTTAAATTGTATTTATCCATAAAATCTTTGGATGCAAATAAAGCCCCATCTCTTTTTAACTGTTTTGCTTTATTGGTAAATTTGCTAAATTGCAAAACCGGCTCACACCTGTAAACCACAATCCCGTCAAAACTTTCTATTTCTTCAAGCTCTTCAGGAATTCTAAGTTTTGTTCTTCTTGATTTGTTTTCAAGCAGATAACCTCTGTGTTCATTTCCCGCATTATCAAAATAATTT
>CAZKWE010000024.1:0-3223 GCA_964556545.1 uncultured Campylobacteraceae bacterium
ATAAAAAACGAAGGCAAGGATGAAGAGGAGATAGAAAAAGTAAATACTCTCATAAAAAAATGGGCTGACAAATACAAAGTAAAACTTCAAAAAGTAGAAGGGAAAGAGACTTACTATATCATAGGAGTTTTGTAAAAAAACCGGTGCATCCTTGGGATGCACTATTATTTGGAGGTGATGCTTCAGCATCACTTAAGGCGCGACTGAAGTCGCGCTTCCAGAAACTTCTGAATTTGGGCTATTTGCAAAATATATTTTGCTTAAGGAAACGGTATCTGGCTAAAAAAGTTTTTGTATTTTTTAAAAATTAATCAATTTTTTATTTAAAATTCGTTATATTTCGATATGTTTAAAAAATATATAAAAACTTTTTTTTAAGGTTCAATAAATGAAAATCATTCTTGTTCTTTTTACTTTTCTCTCCCTTTTGGTTGCCAAAGATAAACTGGTTGTTACAAAAGCTCAGCTTGTATGCCTTTCTAAAAAGATAGATAGGTATCTAAATACAAAAAATGATTTTGTACTTATCATCCTTGAAAACAAATGCGAAAAAAAGTCTCAAGAAGAAAAATCGATATTTTCAAATACCAAAAATCTCCCCGATTTCTCTTCTATAAAAGTTGATAAAAACTCCTCAAAAGCTGTAAGTGCTGATGATGTGGTATTGCTTGAGAAAAAAGAGGCAGAGTGTCTTAAAAAAAATCTGCCGAGATATCTAAAAACAGAAAAAGATAAAATAGAGATATCACTGAAATGTCAGTAAAGAGATTTGACAAACTAAAAAGTAAGATGGAGTTTGTGTCTCATATCATGGTTATAGCAGGTTTGATATTTGCCATATACCAATATACCCAAATGCGTTACCAAGAGAGAGTAAAAGAGACTCTCTCTTATGAAAAGAGACTAAATGACGGAGAATTTCTAAAAGCAAAAACAGAGATCAAAGAGGCTTGGATGAACCAAAAGAGTTTTATCGAAGAGTTACAAAAAAGAGGATTCAAATCCAAAAAAGACAAAGAGAAAATAATAGAAAAATTATCCGACTTCATTATAGAAAAAAACCGTCTCCAAGAAAAGATCGATCTTTTAACAGACTTTTATGACAGTCTCTACACTTGTGTCAAAGAGGATATTTGCGATAAAAAAACCGCTGTAAGCTTCTTTTCTCCTTATGCAAAAAGATTTTATGAACTTCATCTGTCCTATATCAAAAGAAGAAAAGAGTATATCAAAGAGTATGCAAAAGGTTTGGAAAAATTAACAAAGGAGAGAGAGCGATGAAAAAGCTGGTTGTTGCTTTTTTGATGATATTAGGAATAATAGGTATAGTTTGGATTAAAAACAAGTATACAATAATAACAATAAAAGAATTTATTTTTCATCCTCAAAAAGAAAAAGTTATGTATTTAATATTGACAGGCTCGGAAACTACTGATAAGGAATTGAGTATAAAGGCTTACGAATCTCTTTTAAAATTATTAAAAAAAAAGAGAGAACCTTTGCTTTGGGCGACAACTTTAAATGATTTAGCTCTTAATTACTGGAAAAGATTAAAAGGTAATAGATTTCAAAATCTTGAAATTGCGATAAAATACTCTAAAAAAGCTTTAGAGATTTATACAAAAAAAGATTTTCCAACTGATTGGGCGATGATCCAAAACAATTTAGCCAATGCCTATTACAAAATGATAAAAGGAGATAGGGCTGAAAATCTCGAAATGGCAATTAAGCACTATAAAAAAACTCTACAAATTTTTACAAAAGAGAATTTTCCAACTAAGTGGGCAACGACACAAAATAATTTAGCCGTTACTTACAGTGACAGGATAAAAGGAGACAAAACTAAAAATATAGAAATTGCAATTAAATATTATAAAAATACTTTAGAGATTTATACAAAAAAAGATTTTCCAATTGATTGGGCTATGACACAAAATAATTTAGCTTATACATATACTGATAGGATAAAAGGAGACAAAGCTAAAAATATAGAAATTGCGATTAAGTATTGTAAAAATGCTTTAGAAATTTTTACAAAAGAGAATTTTCCATTTTATTGGGCAATGGCCCAAAACAATTTAGCCAATGCTTATTACAAAAGGATAAAAGGAGACAGGGCTGAAAATCTCGAAATGGCAATTAATAGTTTTAATAAAATTTTAGAAGTTATAACAAAGAAAAATTTTTCTATTAAATGGGCCACAACACAAAACAATTTAGCCAATATTTATATAGATAGAATAAAAGAAACTAGAATTCAAAATATTGAAATAGCAATAGAATGTTTTAAAAAAGCCCTACAAATTTTTACAAAAGAAAGTTTTCCAATTAAATGGGCTATGACACAAAATAATTTAGCTAGTGCTTATTTGAAAAGAATAAAAGAAACTAGAATTCAAAATATTGAAATAGCAATAGAGTATTTTAAAAAAGCTCTACAAATTTTCACAAAAGAAAGTTTTCCAATTAAATGGGCATTGACCCAAAACAATTTAGCCCTTGCTTACAGTGACAGGATAAAAGGAGACAGGGCTGAAAATCTCGAAATAGCGATAGAAGATTATAAAAAAGCTTTGCAGATTTATACAAAAGAGAATTTTCCAACCAAGTGGGCAACGATCCAAAACAATTTAGCCGCTGCTTATTTTGATAAAAAAGAGTATCAAAATGTTATAAAGGTATGCAACTCTCTTATAGAAGTTAATGAAAAGTTGGTAAATGAGAATCTTATCATCCCCTCATACAGAGACAAACTCTTAAAAGAGTCTCAAAAATGGTTTAAAGCTCTCATCTACTCTTATCTAAAAACCGGTGAATTTGAGAAGGCATTTTTTGTGCTTGAGAGAAGCAGAGTGAGAGTCGGTAAACAAAAGATTCGACTTCAAAATGCTTTGGATAATCTGCAAAAAGAGAAGAGGGCAGAGTTAAAAAAAGTTTATGATGAGATAAAGAGTCTTGAACTTCTATCCAAGAAATCCAACGGTATGGATCTGATAAAGAGACTGCGAAAAAAAAGAGATGATTTTCAAAAAGAGCTTAAAAGAAACGGATTGATCATAAAAACAGCATTTGATGAAAAGAGATTAAAAAAGATCATATCAAATCTTGATAACTCCTGTGCCATCGTAGCTCCATTTTTCTATAAGGATGAAAATATAGCTTTTGTACTGCAAGGTGCAAAAGAGATAGATAAAAGCTCCATCATAAAACTTGATACAAATCA
>CAZKWE010000025.1:0-2143 GCA_964556545.1 uncultured Campylobacteraceae bacterium
ATATAAGACTTACTCCCAAAGAATTTGTTTGAGGAGGTATGATAACTACATTAAAATCACTGTATCTTTCGATAAGTCCGGCAAGAAGAGCAATATTTTTTGCTCTTTTGTGGGTATATAGGTCTTCTCCGAGGATGAGAGAAAATTTATCTTTTTTTAGTAGAAATTTATCTAATTTTTCATCAAAATTATCAGGAAGTCCTATAATTTCATAAAGTTTATTTGTTTGAACTTCTACTTCTTCTTCTATCTCCTCTTTTATCTCTTTTTCTTCACCGTCGATTATCTCTTTTTTGGTAACAGTTTTTTTCTGTTTTATTTTTTTCACTTCTTTGAAGCTATTTAAAATTTCCGTAATCTCATTTGATAATTCATCTTTTTTTACAAAAAGGTCTATCAGCAGATATAAAATAGCTTCTTCACTTCCGATTTTGTGTTCAATCTGAAGCAAATTTTTTGCATATCCTTGGACAACAGGATCACCTACAGGATGAAAATATAAGCCTGCTCCCTTATTCATGGTAAGTGCATTATTGAAAGCATATCCGGTATTTGGAGAATCTGTTTTTACGGCACTTCCTACACAGACTATAAAGTTGCTTGATTTTATAGTTTTTAAATCGCCTTCAAAGAGCATATGTCCGCTCTGTTTTGAAAACTCATGTAAAAATTCCTTATAAGCTTTGGCTTGAGTATTGATAAGTTTGTATCCGAATTTATCTTTTAATTTTTGCAGAATCAAAGCTTCCTCGTTTGTTATAAAAGAGTCAAATTTTATAGTATCGGCTTTTTTAAAGGCTTCAATTGCACATTCGAAAGCTTTTTTATCTTTTTTTACATTCAAATTTGCAAAGTCAAATCCAAATCTGGCCGCACCGTTTATTTTTTGATAATGAAATTCATTTGTTACTCTAAAGATTTTCTTTTCGGGATTATCAATACTTTCATGTCTTACTTCGTAAAAAATTTGAGAACAATCACTGCTGTGAGGATTTGAAGCAGGAATTTTTTCAAGTTCCCATGCATTTGAATTATACTTAAAATCACTGCTTACAAGTGCTCCGACAGGACATACACTGATGCACTCTCCGCAAAAAGTACAATCTAATTTTTCGCCGGTTACAGTCCCTATAAGAGATTTTTGTAATTTATTCCACATAGCATATGCATCTTTTGGCATACTCTCTTTGTAACCTTTATCAAGTGGTTCGCCACCTCTTTTTACAGTTTTTAAAGCACTGTCTCCTATCATGTCCTTGCAAACTGTTACACATCTTTCACAAACTATACATAATGCAGGATCATAATTGATAAGACCCCATTTTTTTGGACTTCTATCACAATCAGCAATTGCATAGCTTTGAGAATCGACTTGCATATAAAGTGTATTGTTTTGCAACTCACACTCTCCGCTTTGATCGCAAACTCCGCACTGTAGTGGATGATTTACATCATATACTTCCATTATGGAGCGTCTTTCTCGTGCTATCTCTTCATTGTCAGTAATAATTTGCATACCGTCTTTGGCTTTTGCATTGCAAGAATAAACTCTTTTTCCATCTGCTTCAACAAGACAAAGCCTGCATGCCAATGTAGGAGAACACTCGCTTAAGTAGCAAAGAGCAGGTATGTATATACCGTTTCGCCTGGCAATATTCAAGATAAACTCACCTTCTTTAGCTTTGCACTCTATGCCGTTTATATTTACTGTTATGTCACTCATTGCATACTTCCATCACTACTTATTTTGGCTCTAAAGTATCTATACTTTGAGAGCAATTTATTGTTATGTAAAATTGAATCAAACAAAGAAATTTCACCAATGGTTCCTTTAAAGTTTTTATCGGATCTGAATTTTCTTTTTATTTTTAATCCATCCAAGTCAATTTCCACTTCACTTTCATTTTCTATCTTTGCCGCAACCGAAAACTGTAACGAGCCTTCCAAAAATTGTTTTTCTTCGATAGGTTTGCAAAGAGCTGTAAATTCATTGAATTGATGTACCGGCTCACACCTGTAAACCACAATCCCGTCAAAACTTTCTATTTCTTCAAGCTCTTCAGGAATTCTAAGTTTTGTTCTTCTTGATTTGTTTTCAAGCAGATAACCTCTGTGTTCATTTCCCGCATTATCAAAATAATTT
>CAZKWE010000026.1:0-27854 GCA_964556545.1 uncultured Campylobacteraceae bacterium
TATCTTAAGTGAGGAACTTACAAAAGTTAAAAACGATATAAAATCACTCAGACAGAGAAATGCACAAACCAGGATAGAAAATGATAAACTCAGAGAAAAGATCAAAGAGCTTCAAGGTAAAATTGAAGCTTTACTATAAAGGATAAACAATGGATGCGGCAACTATATCTTATATGGCTTTTGGTGTGGTGATGGCACTATTTGCGGCAATGAAATTTTTTATGTTTAAGGATAGCAAATGAGTCTTTTAACCAATGAGGAAAAAAAGTATCTTTTAAATAAAATAAGAAATGTCAAAGATTTTCCAAAGCCGGGAATACTTTTTAAGGATATAACGACACTTTTAAAAGATAAAGATGCTTTTAATTTTTTGATTGAACATTTATATAACTATTATAAAGATAAAGATATTGATTTTATAGCAGGTATTGAAAGCAGGGGTTTTATATTTGGTGCAGCTTTGGCAAACAGACTTAAAGCCAGTTTTACACCTATTAGAAAAAAAGGAAAACTTCCTTATACGACCATATCTGAAAAATATGCTTTAGAATATGGTTTTGATGAAGTTGAAATTCACATAGATGCTTTTGAAGGAGAAAAACATAAGCCTAATGTTTTGTTGATTGATGATCTCATAGCTACCGGCGGTACAGCCAAAGCATCGATCGATCTTATCAATAAAGCGGGAGCTTTGTGCTCACATGCATGTTTTATCATAGATCTTACTTTTTTAAACGGCACGGAAAAATTGGATAAAAATTGTGAAGTTTATTCTGTTTTGGAGATAGAGTAATGTATATTCCCAAACCATCAAATTTTGATCCCGATACAAATGGTCATTTTGGAAAATTTGGAGGCAGATTTGTGCCTGAAACTCTTATGCCTATTCTTTTGGAATTAGATGCCATATATAAAGATTTGAGATTTGACAGAGAGTTTTGGAAAGAAGTCAATACATATTTAAAAGATTATGTAGGTCGTCCTTCACCTTTAACTTTTGCCGAAAATTTAAGTAATGATTTAGGGGCAAAAATATATCTGAAAAGAGAAGATTTAAATCATACAGGTGCACACAAGGTTAATAGTGTTATTGCTCAGGGTTTAATAGCTAAAAAAATGGGAAAAAAAAGAGTTATTGCCGAAACGGGTGCGGGTCAACATGGAGTTGCAACTGCAACCATAGCGGCACTTCTGGGGCTTGAATGTGAAATATTTATGGGCGAAAAAGATGTTCACAGGCAAGAGTTGAATGTTTTTAGAATGAAACTTCTCGGGGCCAAAGTTCATTCTGTAAAAAGCGGTAGCAAAACTTTAAAAGATGCTATGAATGATGCGATTAGATATTGGGTTACAAATGCAAGAGATACATTTTATATTATCGGAACAGTTGCAGGTCCGCATCCTTATCCTTTGATGGTCAGGGACTTTCAATCCGTTATAGGATATGAGGCAAAAGCCCAGATACTTAGAATCGAACATCAGTTACCCGATTATGTTATAGCATGTATAGGCGGTGGAAGTAATGCTATGGGAATATTTAATCATTTTCTTATGGATGATGGTGTTAAGTGTATAGGTATTGAAGCCGGTGGACTTGGTGTAGATACAAAAAAACACGGTGCATCTTTGGCAAAAGGAACTCCCGGAGTTTTACACGGACAGCTTAGCTATCTTCTGCAAGATGATGATGGTCAGATACAAGAAGCTTATTCTATTTCAGCAGGACTTGACTATCCCGGCATTGGACCGGAACATGCATATCTAAAAGAGCTTGGAGAAGTTGAATACGACAACATAACAGACAAGGAAGCACTTGATGCTTTTGTATGGCTTTCGCAAAAAGAAGGTATTATTCCCGCCTTTGAAAGCTCCCATGCTGTAGCATATCTTAAAAAAATGGCAAAAGAAAAATTAGAAAATTCTTTAATCATAGTCAATGTTTCAGGTAGAGGCGATAAAGATATGATTCAAGCCAAGGAGATATTGCATTTTGACTAAGACTCTTTCTATATCTATATCTTTTCAATTATTGCAAGATAGCAAAGTATTTGTGTGTTTAAAATTGAATTAAAAACCCGATGATAGTATCAATATAAGGATTTTCTTGGAACAATTATTTTTGAATTGGCTTATTGAGTATGGGTATATCATACTTTTTATTTGGAGTATAGCTGAAGGTGAAACGGGTCTTGTGATGGCAGGAGTTTTATCTCACACAGGGGATATGGATTTGACAACTTCCATCGTAGTAGCAGGACTTGGAGGGTTTACCGGAGATCAGATATATTTTTATATAGGAAGATACAATAAAAAATATATTCATAAACTTTTTAAAACACAAAGAAGAAAATTTGCATTGGCAAATATACTTCTAAATAAATATGGCTGGATAGTAGTGTTTATACAAAGATACCTGTATGGCTTAAGAACCATACTTCCTATGTTTATAGGAACCACAAGATATAGTGCTAAAAAATTTGCTATTATAAATTTTATAGCAGCAATGATATGGGCAAGCATAACCATATCACTTGCATATATATTTGGTGAGCAAATTATACAGGTTTTGCATTTGGCAAAAACATATTGGTATGTAACTCTTCCTTTGGCAGTTGTAATTGCCGGAAGTGTTTGGTACTATTTTCACAAAACGACACAAAAATAGATAAAAAGGTAAATAAAGAATGAAAATAGAAGTTGTAGATAAAGCAATTAAAAATATTGAGGCTGATTGTGAGATAATATTGGTTGTAAATCAAGAAATGGATCACAAATGGATAAAAGACAAAGATGAATTAACAGTTTTGGGCTTTGATGGAAAAGAGGATGAAGCTATACTGCTTCCCCATAAAAGAAGAGTTTACAGCGGGTGTGCTTCATTTGAAAGTGATGATATAAGACTTGCCGTATCAAATGCTTTAAAAATTCTCAAAAAAACAAAATTTGAAAGTATCAAGATGGGTCTTTATACAAAAAAATGCCCTCCGATAAATGCCAGAGCTTTGAGTGAAGGTATAATTCTCGGTTATTATAATTTTGATAAATATAAAAGTAAAAAAAATGAAGAAACACTTAAAAATATAAAGATTTCCACTGAAGACTATAATGGAAACAAATATACATATGAGTCAACAAAAAAGGCGGTTGATGAAGGTATCGTTATAGCAAATGCAACAAACAGAGCAAAAGATATAGTAAATACCGCTCCATATGATATGACTCCTGAAAAATTAGCACTTTATGCACTGGATATGTCTAAAAAATTGGAAAATGTAGAGTGTTTTATCGGGGATATAAATTTTTTGAAAAAAGAAAAAATGGGAGCATTTTTGGCTGTTGCCAAAGCCAGTGTCAATGAACCGAGACTTATAAAATTAAGCTACAAACCAAAAGATGCCAAAAAAAGATTTGTTTTTGTCGGAAAAGGATTGACTTATGACAGTGGCGGATTGAGTCTTAAGCCAAGCGATTATATGGTGACAATGAAATCAGATAAAAGCGGAGCAAGTGCGGCAATTCACATTATAAAAGCTGCAAGTGAATTAAAGCTTCCTTTTGAAGTTCATGCGATTATAGGAGCAGCAGAAAATATGATAGGAGGCAATGCCTATAAACCAGATGATATATTAAAAGCCAGAAACGGAAAAACCATAGAAGTTAGAAATACTGATGCGGAGGGTAGACTTGTGCTTGCTGATTGTTTGGATTATGCACAGGATTTAAAACCTGATTATTTGATTGACTTAGCGACTTTAACAGGAGCTTGCGTTGTAGCACTTGGAGAATATACTATCGGGATTATGGGGCATGATAGCAAGTTAAAGCACTCTATATCCGCTTCAGCTAAAAAAAGTGGTGAATTAGTCGGAATGTTACCGTTTAACAAATATTTGAAAAAACTTTTAAAAAGTTCTATTGCGGATATATCAAATATAGCAAGTTCAAGATATGGAGGAGCCATAACAGCGGGATTATTTCTCGATAATTTTATAAAAGACGAGTATAAAGACAAATGGTTGCATCTTGATATTGCAGGACCGGCTTTTGTGGAAAAAGAGTGGGGATACAATCAAGCAGGAGCAAGCGGGGCCGGAGTGAGAATGTGTATTTATTGGCTGAAAGATTTTGCATATGAGATAAAAAATGTACATAAAGAGGTTAAATAATGGGTGTAAGTGTAGGTATAGTAGGCCTTCCTAATGTAGGCAAATCAACAACTTTTAATGCTTTGACAAAAGCACAAAATGCAGAAAGTGCAAATTATCCATTTTGCACAATTGAGCCAAATAAGGCAGTAGTTCCGGTTCCGGACAATAGATTAAATGAGTTGGCCAAAATTGTCAAGCCAAATAAGATTCAATACTCTACCATAGATTTTGTTGATATTGCAGGACTTGTCAAAGGGGCTAGTAAAGGCGAAGGTTTAGGCAATAAATTTTTAAGCAATATAAGAGAGGTAGAAGTTATACTTCATATGATAAGATGTTTTGATGATGAAAATATAACTCATGTGGAAAATAGCATAAATCCGTTAAGAGATATAGAGATAATCGAAAGTGAACTTATCTTTGCCGATATAGAACAACTTGAGAAAAAGATAGAAAAATTAACAAGAACTGCCAAAGCTGACAAAAAAGCTTTAAAGCCACTTGAGCTCGCAAAAGAATTATTGGAGCATTTAAATCAAATAAAACCGGTTAGCAGTTTTTCAAAGAAAGATGATGAAAATTTTAAAATACTTGACAGAGAATTAAGATTTTTATCAAATAAAGATATAATTTATGGAGCAAATGTTGATGAAGACGGTCTTCTTGAAGACAATCAATATGTCAAGGCAGTAAAAGAGCATGCAAAAGAAGTTGGAGCGGATGTTATCAAACTTTGTGCAAAAATAGAAGAGGAATTGGTTGGACTTGATGATGATGAGGCAGATGAATTTTTAAATGATCTTGGTATTGAAGAGTCAGGTCTTAACAAAATTATAAAACTCTCTTTTGATAAATTGGGTCTTATTAGCTATTTTACCGCAGGAGTGGTTGAAGTTAGAGCATGGACCATTAAAAAAGGATGGAAAGCTCCGAAAGCTGCTTCGGTTATACATAATGATTTTGAAAAAGGCTTCATTAGAGCTGAAGTTATAAGCTATAAAGATTTTATCGTTTATGGTGGAGAAGCCGGAGCCAAAGAAGCCGGAAAAATGAGACTTGAAGGAAAAGAGTATATCGTTCAAGACGGCGATGTGATGCATTTTAGGTTTAATGTATAAGGGGAAATTATGAAATTTAAAAAATATATTGTTTTGTTTATGGTGATTTTGGGACTCTTTGTAAGCGGATGTAGTAAAAAAAAGGATAGTAATATAAAAAAAGTTGTAGTTGGAGAAAAGATTCAACCCTTTTCTTTAAAGACCCAGCATGACAAAACCATGAGCATAAGCAAAAAGACAAAGATGATCATTTTTGTATTTGCAAAGAGTAGCGGACATACTGTTAAGCAATTTCTTGATAAGCAATCACCTGATTATTTAAATAAAAGAGATATAGTTTTTGTAGCTGATGTCAGTCCTATGCCGTCTCTTATAAGAAAGTACCTTGCAATGCCTGATTTAAGAGAGAAAAAATATCCTATAATGCTTATATATGATGAAAATTTTGCTGAAAAATTTAAAAATGATGAAAAGGGTGATGATATTATGATAGTAGATTTGGATAATTTGATTGTCAAAAAAATTAGATATGTTAAAACGGCTAAAGAGCTTCAAAAAATAGTAGAGGCAATATAAACTAATTTTTTATAACACCAACAGTTTCAGAGAATTTTACTTGTGTCATTCTTGATTTTGTAAGTTCAACCATATCTTTTTCAAAAAACATTACTATGGTTGAACCCATTTCAAAACGACCCAATTCTTCACCTTTTTTTAGAAAAATGTCAGCATATTGGTAAGTTGTGATACCATCTTTTTTTATATTTGTTTGAATTCTTTTATCAAAATTAAATTTTATCTTTCCTACATTTAGTGCCCCAACAAAAACCATATATAAAATTTTTTCTTCTTTTGTTTTGCACTCCAAAACAACTCTTTCATTTTTTACAAAAAGATCAAATACTTTGTTTAGATACTTTAAATTTACCGGATATAAAAGGCCCGGTATATGGATAGCTTTTAAAACCTGTATATCTATGGGTGTATGATATCTGTGATAATCTTTGGGAGAAAGATAAAAGTTGATAAAATTACCATTGTATATTTTTTTAATTTTTTCTTTGTCTGCATATGAGGTAAGCAGTTCATCAGCCTTATAGTAAAAACCTTTTATCTGTATTGTTCTGCTTATAAACATTTCTCCACATTCAGTTATAAGACCATCACATGGGGAAATGATTGTTTTTTCATCATGTGGTATATTTCTACACTTTTTAAGTTTTCTCGTAAAAAGCTCATTTAGACTTTTGTAGTTTCCAAGAGTATCAAATTCATTCAAATCAACTTTCATAGATTTTACATATATATAGTTGATAATATATTGTAAAGGAAAAATAAAACGATATGAGGCAAATTTGCCAAAAATTTTTGAGATAATATTGGTTACGGTAGGTTTAAAAAACAATTAACACCCTCTTAAAATAATAAAGAGTGTATTATACAATAATTTATAAAATTTATCTATACTCTATGTGTCTTATCGGTTCGTTAAACTCTTTTTTCATATTGTCGTATCTGATTTGTATATGAATCTTTTCTTCTTTGCTTATTGGTCTTCTCAATGATTTATACTCTACAAGCTTTCCATCTTTATAAATACCTTTTATGTTTGCATATACCCAATAGTAGCCATTGTCTTTTCTGAGATTTTTTATATATCCCTCCCATTTACCTGTTTGTTTAAGTGATTCCCAAAGTTGTCTAAAAATTTCTTTGGGCATATCAGGATGTCTTACGATACTGTGAGGTTTTCCGATAAGTTCATTGTCATCATATCCGCTTATGAGACAAAAAATATGATTTGCATATGTTATAACACCCTGCAGATCGGTTCTTGATATGATTAGTTCGCCTTCGGGAACTTCGGTTTCAAACAAAAACATACTGCTGTTATAATCTCTCATCATCAAACCTTTTGTTTTTTTGCAAACTCATATATATCTTTTTTCTTTAAATCACCGTTGTAAACAACTGTAGCCGGATCAATTTTTGTGGTATCCTGATCTAAAACTTTAGGAACGGCTTGTGCATTTTCTAAAACTTTCATATGTTTATCAAGTTCATCTTCAGAATAACTCATTTGCATATCTGCTGCGATAACATGTTTGATTTGTTCGATAACTTTTAGTTTTTGAAGCTCTTCAGATACATCTTCCCCTTCTATGGTTACTATGATTCTGCCCTTTTCATCGTGAAAATGATAATCGCAGACTCCGCAGTTTTTTAAATCATTTAAAACATTCTCTAAGTATTCGGGTCTTGTTTGTACTACAATACTTGATATATTCATTTTAGTCTCCATTGTTTTATTTTATTTTTATCACTTGTAATTATATTTTTTTCATCTAAGAAAATAATATTTGATATAGGATTATCATTTTTTGTTAATTTGTATAAGTTTTCTTTAGTATAAACATTAAATACTGTTATATTATTTTTATCATCACTTGCGTAACCACAATATTTGCCACTTGGACTAAGGCCTGTTGCATAAACGATAAAGTTACTCATTTTATGGTATGCCATAGTGCCATCATCTTTGTAAATGCCACATTTTTTATCTTTGCTGGCAACCGCAATAATATGGTTTTTATAATCAAGCTGATAGACATTGTCCAAATTTTCACCGCTGAATGTTTTTATTATACTGCCATTACTTACATTTATCAATTTTACACTTCCGCTTTCATCAGATAATATAATTTTAGACTTTTTTTTGTTAAATCTATAATCAGAAAATTTTGATTGGGAAACTTGCTTGTCATATATAACTTTTTTATTTTTAATATCATATAAAATAAGTTCGGAACTAAGAAGAGCAATTAGGATTTTACTTGAATTTATATATTTGACTTTCATAATTGCCATATGGTCTTTTTCATCAAAAATTTTATGAAGATTGTCATCATAGTAAATGTAAACTCTGCTAAAACCTTTTGTGCCTTGTGATGCAAGAAGTATTTTTTTGTCAATAACATCTACGGAAAAAACTCTCGGACTGTTTAAGTCGCCAAAAAAATCTTTTATTTTTTTAAATTTTATCTTTTTTTTAAGTTTTAAAGTCTTAAGATCATATATATCTACCGTCCCCATATCGGTTGTAGCATATATTTGTCCGTTTTTAACTATCATATCTATTATTTCACCATCAGCAGTAATGATTTTATCTGTTGTTAAATTTACAGAAAATAGAGAAATAGCTGTAAAAAATAAAAATATTATGCTTTTATACATTTAATTTCTCCTCATTATATCTTTTTTGGTATTGTGCCATTTCTTCTCTTACTTCATGAAAATGCTCATATGTAACATTATCATCTTTTGCCCATTCAACCTCTATATCTCCGCCATATTCATCACCCATTTGTTCTATGGCATCTTCAAAGACTTGCATATTTTTGCAGACAGCTTTTCTCCCGTCAAATGTGTCAAGAAGTTCTATATACCATCCGCCAAGACCGTTTTCTTTTATTGTTGCTGTAAATTTTACTGCCATTTTTTCACCTTTATCGCATTTGTAGGACAAACTCCTACGCAAAAACCACAATTTGTACATTTATCATAATCTATTTCAGCTCTAAAGAGTCCCAAAAATTCTACTGCATTATCATTACAAATATCTTTACAGCTAAAACACATTGTTTTTTGCCAACTAAGGCATTTTAACATATCAATTTCAAATTTTACATTAATTAATTTTTTATTTTCAAGATTTAATACACCATATTCACATGCAATAGCACATTTGTCACAATATGTGCATCCGCTTTTTGTAAAATCCAAAACAGGTGAACCATTTTTTGTAAGTACGATAATATTTTCTTCGCAAACTTTTTCACATATTCCACTGCATTGAGAGCATCTGTTAAAAAATGCTTCATCTATATAATACGGCGGTCTTGTTTCAAAGCTCCCCTGCCCTTTTTTGCTAAAAGCAAGAGAGCTAAAAAGCTCTCTTCTTTTATTCATTAGTCGGTATTGACTCCCTGATTTATTACATTTAAAAGATCAGATTTTTTCTGTAATTTTGGTGAGGTATAATCCGGTTTAAATGTATTTTTAACGAGAGGTTTTGCATTTGACTGAGGCACATGGCATTGAGTACAGTTATATCTTCCTGCATATAATTTTCCTCCTGTAGAGTTTTCAAATACTTCATTTGCTCCACCATTTGGTTTTGCCACAACCTTTCCTTCTTTTATAAGTTTACCGTTTTTAACCACTATTTTAACCGGTCTGAAGTTGGTAAAGTGTGATTTTGGAATCGGTGTTGCATGTACTGAAGGTGCAACACTTGGCATATGGCATCCAAGACATGCGTTGTTTCCTTTTGTAATCGGTACCAAACCTTTTACACTGTGAGGGATAAGAGGCGGTGCATTGACATATGATCTTTCAAATGTTTTTGCGCTACCTGGAGCCGCTTTTGTATATGAAATCTTTTGCAATTTTAAATTTTCATCATGAAGCGGAGCTTTTCTTAGACTCAACGAATCAGGATTTATATCTCCTCCTCCGCTTGCTGCACATCCTGCTACAATCAGCCCTACAGCTGCAATGCTAAGAGCAATTTTAGTTATCTTTTTCATTATTTTTCTCTCCTTTTTTATTGTTATCAACTTTTAAAAAAAATCCAAGGGCATTATCATCACAAACATCTATACATCTTCCGCAGTTTGTACATTCACCGGATATAACCGGAGTTGACTCTTTGGCAATCATATGTAAAACTTGATTTTCCGGACATACAACTTTACATTTCATGCATGCGGTACAGGCATTGCTATCGTGTTTTACTTTTAATAACCTGTATTTGCCGATAATTGAGTAAAATCCTCCCAATGGGCATATATGACCGCACCACCCGTTTTTTAGTACAAACAGATCAAAAAGATATATTACTGCTATGGTAGCCCATCCGAACCCCATACCAAAAACTATACCTCTGTGTACCATCGAAATTGGTGATATAAACTCAAAAGCTGCTAAACCCAGCATATAAGAAAGTACAAGACTGATTACGATAACCCAATATCTTGTACTTCTGCTTATCGGAGTTTTTTTGGCAATCATATCAAAGCCAAATTTTCTTCTTGTCCAGTTTGCCGCATCTGTTATAATATTTACAGGGCATATCCATGAACAAAATGCTCTTCCGCCGATTATTCCGTAAAAGAGGATAATAATCACAGATCCAATGATAAGATTGGAAGATATTACCGCCCCGGCTACAAACATTTGAAGTACGGCATAAGGATCGCTAAGAGGAATTATACCAAAAACAGATGAAGTGCTGAGATTGCCCGTTAAAATTTTCCAACCATAATAATTTCCCGCAAGAAAAAGCAGTATTATAGATATCTGTATAACTCTTCTTGCTATTAAAAATAGATAATTTTTCATTCTAACAGCCCTCCGATATCATTTAATTTGTCAACTGCTTTTCTCTTGCTTCTTTCGTCTATGGTGTGTATCTCTTTGGCTTTTTTAACTCTTTGCTGATCACCGCTATCCCATCCTTTAACATAGTGGGTTCCTACTTCCCCTTTGGCATATTCTAAAGGAAGTACAAAAATAGCCGCTTTTTCAACTACGCATGCATGTTCGCAAAGTCCGCACCCCGTACAATAGTCACTATGCACAACAGGTAGCAAGAAAGCATGTTTTCCCGTTCTTTTATTCATTTGCATATCTATAGTTAGTGCCTTTCCCATTAAAGGACATGCTCTGTAGCATGCATCGCACTGCAAACCCCAGTATGCAATACAACTCTCTTTGTGTACAATAGCCAAACCCATTCTGGCTTTTGTGATATCAGGTTTTTTACTTTTTTTATTTATCAAAGATTTTATATCAAGTGCACCGCTTGGACAAACTTCTGCACATGGTATATCATCACACATAAAGCACGGAATTTTTCTTGCATTAAAATACGGAGTGCCAAGAGGCTTGTTGTCACCGGGTTTGGCAAGTTTCAAAGTCGGCTCTTTTGTGCCTATTCTTTTACCTTTATCATCATAGATGATATTGCCGTCCCTGTTTCTACAAGCTTCGACACATAGTCCGCATTTTATACAAGTTTTTAAAAAATCATTCTCTTTTAAAGCTCCCGGCGGACGAAGCAAAAGTTTGTTTGCTTTTGCTTCGTCTACATAGGCACTCCAAGTAAGACCTCCGAGTATGGCAAGACCAAGATTTCTTGTAGTTGAAAGAAATCCTCTTCTGCTTTCACTAAGAGGTTTTTTGTATGAGTTTGTCTTTTTTTGTTTATGTTGCATTTATGCCTTCTTAATTTTTATACTTTATATATTTTAACTGCACATTTTTTATAGTCAGTCTGTTTTGACATAGGACATGTTGCATCAAGTGTTACTTTGTTGATAAGAATTTTCTCATCAAACCAAGGAACGAAAACCAATCCTTTTGGAGGTCTGTTTCTTCCTCTTGTCTCAATTCTTGCTTTAACCTTACCTCTTCTACTCTCTATCCAGGCAAGATCTCCTCTTTTAAGACCTCTTTCTTCCGCAGTTTTTGGATGCATATAACAAAGTGCCTCAGGAACCGCTCTATAAAGCTCAGGAACCCTCATAGTCATTGTACCACTGTGCCAATGCTCAAGTACCCTACCGGTACATAGCCAAATATTGTACTCATTATCCGGCATCTCCGGTGGATCCATATATGGTCTTGCAAAGATTTTAGCTTTATTTTTAAGACTTGATTTTCCTGCTGCTTTATTTGGTTTGGTAAGAGTTCCGCTAAATAGTTTTTTAGCCAATGGTCCGTAAAATGCAAAGTCAGCATTTTCTCCGGCAAAATGTTTAACATACGGGTCATATTTGCCGTTAAATCTCCATAAAGTCTCTTTTCCGTTTACAACAGGCCATCTTAATCCTCTAACTCTGTGATATGTTACAAAGTCAGCCAAGTCATGTCCGTGACCTCTACCAAAGTCTGCATACTCTTCCCATAGGTATTGATGAAGCATGAAGCCATATCCTTTAAATACTTTTCCGTCACTTCCTACAACATTTCTCTCATCACCCAAACATTCTGAGTTGTCATATCCTTTTTGAGGGAATTTGGTAAGATCTATTTTATAAGCTTTAGCTCTATCATTTGCAAAAAGGATTTCATACATTGTTGTATCACCTCTATAACCCATAGCTCTTGCTTTGCCTCTTACATCAGCAAGTTTTTTGCCATTTCTTAAGGTATATGGTCCCCATAAATCATCTACTGTAAATCTTTTTGAAAGTTCAACCCATTGCCATGTATCACTCATAGCATGACCGACAGGAAGAACCTGTTGTCTCCACCATTGGCTTCTTCTCTCGGCATTTCCGTATGCACCCCATTTCTCATAAATCATAGCACTTGGCAATACAAGATCAGATACCATAGCTGAAATACCAGGATATCCGTCACTGGTTACTAAGAAAAAGTCTTTTATTGCTCTTGAAGCTTTTAGCCAATGTCTTGCATTTGCAGTATCTTGATAAGCATTACATACATTTACCCATGCAAATTTTATAACACCGTCTTCAATATCTCTGTGAATTTTTACAATATGCTGATTTCCTACCGGATTTAGCGTACCTTCCGGTACTCTCCATTTTTTTTCAACTATTTTTCTATGTTTTGGGTTTTTTACCATCATATCAGCCGGAAGTCTGTGACAGAATGTTCCAACTTCTCTTGCGGTACCGCAGGCACTTGGTTGTCCTGTTAGTGAATAAGCTCCGTTACCCGGTTTTGCCTGTTTGTTTACAAGGAAGTGAGCATTATAGCTTAGTGTATTATCCCAGCTTCCTCTTGTGTGTTGATTCATACCCATTGTCCAGAAGCTGACAACTTTTCTATCTTTTTCTATATAATAACTTGCCATTCTTTTTAATTTTGCTTTGAAGCTTTCTATATCTTCATCAGGATCACCTTTTGCTATTTTGGCAACATAATCCAAAGTATAAGGTTCAAGTGATTTTTTATACTCTTCAAAACTTATCATCCAGTGAGCAAGAGTTCCTGCTCTGTTTTTCATAGTCTGACCTTCACTGTAACCGTAAGGCTTAAGTGCCGGTGCTTCAAGAGGACTTACTTGTTTAGCCATCTCTTTTTTGATGATTTCCATCTCTTTGGCACTATATTTACCTGCACTTCCATCGGCTCTGACCGGAGTTAGAGACTTTTCGCCTTTTCTTCTCATTCCGTAACCAATATTGACCGGACCGACAGTAAATACGATATGTTTTTTGATAAAATCCCAATCTATTGCCTCCGGATGATTATAGACTATCTCTCTTGCAACATAGTTCCATAAAAGAAGGTCTGTTTGAGGTCTAAATATGATAGTATCGTCAGCCAAATCACAAGTTCTGTGAGTATAGGTTTGGATACTGACAACTTTTACTCTCTTTGGATCACTTAATTTTCTGTCTGTACATCTTGACCAAAGTATAGGGTGCATTTCCGCCATATTTGATCCCCATACGATAATGGTATCGGTTAATTCAATATCGTCATAACAACCGCTTGGCTCATCTATACCGAATGTTTGATAAAAACCTACAACCGCACTTGCCATACAGTGTCTTGCATTCGGGTCGATTGCATTACTTCTGAAACCGCCTTTCATCATTTTTTGTGCGGCATATCCTTCTGTAATAGTGTATTGACCGCTTCCAAATACGGCTACACCCTCAGGTCCTCTTTTTTTAAGGGCATATTTTATATGTTTTTCCATTTCATCAAATGCTCTTTTCCAGCTTACCGGCTTGAATTTGCCGTTTTTGTCAAATTCGCCTTTTTCATTGACTCTAAGAAGTGGCTGTGTAAGTCTGTCCGCACCATACATTATCTTGGCATTAAAATAACCCTTTATACAGTTAAGGCCTCTGTTAACCGGAGCTGCAGGGTCACCTTTGACCGCAACAATTCTTCTGTTTAAACCTTCACCTTTGGTTGCAAGCATGATACCACAACCTGTCCCGCAGAAACGACAGGCTGCCTTATCCCATCTCCAGCCGGCTTCAGCTTGATTTGCAGCAGCTTTGACATCACTTGGTACACTCATACCAATAGCCGCCGCAGCACTGGCCGCAGCTGAACTTTTAAGAAAATCTCTTCTTGAAAGTGCCATATTCTCTCCTTTTTAAAATTTGAATAGCTTATTCTATCACTTAAAGGAGTATAAATTCTATGACTTAAGTCAAGAATAGAAGATGAAAACTATTTTTGCTGATAAGAGTTTATAATTTCCGAAAGGTTGTTTTTTAATCTTTGTATCATCTTTGATACCTGGATTAGATTTTCAGCTGATTCAATTGCAATATCTTCGGTATCATCTATATTTTTACCGATATTTTTTCTTTCTTTTACACCAAGTTCATCCAAAGCAACTTCAATATTATCTGCAATATTTTGCAATTCTTTTGCTGCAAATTCTGCTCTTTTTAAGGCTTCACTTGAATGTTCAAAAGCATTTTTTACTCTGTCTGCAAATTTATTGATATGAGTTGAAGCTTCTTTTAATTCATCTTCTCCGCATACATCTACCATAAGAGGTGTATTTTGAGTTATCGGGTCAATCGTAGATAACTCTTTTGCCCGTTTGACAAAATTTTCCATATGTCTCTCAAGTGCTCTGGCGGTGAAGTAGGTAAAAAAGATTATAAGAAGTGCCAAAACACCGGAAATATAAAGAAAATTTTTGATAAAATTGGTTTTTTCTTTACTGTAGTCGGTATATAGCCATACAGCCTCATCCATTGTTTTTAAAAGTTTGGTATTGTTGTTGTGGATATAAGTCATATTGGTATCAATCTTACTCTCTTTTGCTATAAGGTTGTTGATATAAAGTTTAAATTTTTTCCAGTATTCAAAATTTTTTGATACAGTTTGATAGAGTTCGTTTTTTTCTTTTATGGATTTGTCTTTGATAAAAGATTGAATGGTCCTGTCGTACATTTTCATTGCCTCATAATATGTATAGTAGTAATTTTGAGAAAAAGTATCAATATATCTTACAAGATAAAGCCCCATTCTTTGAGAAAGCATTCTTTGTCTTCCGGACAAATCAATATAATGTCCTGGCAATCTTTCTTTTACCATTTTCTTTACAACTTTATCTGAAATTTTCAAAATATCATCAAATTTATTCATCATGATCTCTTTATCCTTTTTAACCCCTTTTATATCAGATTCAAGCTGGATAATTTTTTCTTTAAAAGGTTTCCAAAGAGAGAGTACCATTTTGAGTTTATTTTCAATATCATTGTTTGGCGGTTTGTAAACCCCTAATTTTTCATTGCCGTCAATAAGTATATAGAGATTTTTCTCAAAAATTTCTATATCTTCATTTAAATTTTGAAAATCAAAATTTTCCGAACTTTTTATATAAAAAATTTCTTTTGTAATTTTTTGAGATAACATTCTTTGACGACCGGCTATGTTGATGATATATGAGTCTCCTTCTTGTTTTTGATTTAGGTAAATTGTTAAAGCAATATTTGTTATAACTATCAAAGAGAGCATACCGCCTATAAAATGAATTTTGCTGCTTATTTTATTTAACATTTTATTTCCTTATTCATATATGCTTTTTAATATTTCCATATTTTTTATGGATACTTTTCCGTTTTTAAGTTCTACAAGATTGGTTCTTACCATTTTTTTAAGTATTCGAGAAAGAGTTTCCGGCTGTAAATGCAAACAGTATGCAACTTCATGTTTTTTCATATTGTTAAAAGATTCCAATTCGTTACATATTTTATATGCTACTTTTGCCATACCGTCATATACTATATCTCTGTTAAGTATATACTGTAACTGTAAAATTGATCTGTACGATTCTTGAAGTATACCTTTCATAATTTCCGGTTTGGTTAAAAAAAGAGATTTGAATTTCTTGACATCAATCAAGAGAACATAACACTCCCGCAAAGCTTCCACACTGTAAAATACTCCCAAAGGGTCATCTTCATTGACACATAAATTTGATACAGTATATATAAAAGAGTTTTTTGTAAGCCTGTTTAAGAAAATTTCACTCTCAAATCTGTCAACCTTATAAAGTTTTACTTCTCCGCTTACAAGAAAATATATATATTTTAACTTCTCTTTTTCATAAAAAATAGTACTGTTTTTAGGGTAAAGTTCATATTTGGATATAGAAGCAAGAAGTTCTAATTCATCCTGATTTAATGAATTAAAAAGTGAAATATTTTTTAATTTTTCAATTATAATTTCATTTGCCACGCTTTGCCTTTAATTGCCTGTATCTACCACACATCTTGCAGTATGAAATTTTTTGTGATAGTCCGGCTTTAAAAAAATACCGCTATCAATACTCCAACCTGCCTGTTTTTTTATAATTATACTACCGGGACCTTTAAGAGTTTCTCTGTTTTCACATAATATTGCTTTTCCTTCTAAAAAAGCTTTTTTAACCTCGACCATTCTTTTTGTCGTGATATAATAATGAAAACCGATAAAAGCAATCAATAAAGGCAATACCATCGCCATTCCTTTTTTAAGTGCACCTTTTGGCATAAAGTTTCTTGTAGTAACTATATAAGTAATTACAATAAAAAACAGTGCTATCAGAAGATATCCGGTTTCTAACTCAAAAAATTGTTTCATATTGTATTTCCTTTTCCCAATTGTTTATATCGTCAGTATAATATTTTACTCTTACTTTTTTAAATTCTCTTGAAGAATAGAGATATTTGTTTGAATTGTAAATTACTTCTTGTTCTATTTCATTGACTAATGCATTTGTTTCTTCTTTTGATTTGCCATGTACCATTGAAAAAAGATTGTATGGCCAATTGTAAAATTTTGGTCTTAGATAACAGTGGCTTACAGAACTAAAAGAAGCAATTTTTTCCCCCATTTTTTCGGCAATTTCTTCATCTATATCCCATACGACCATGGCATTTGCTCCAAACCCTGCTTTTCTGTGATTTAATATAGCTGCATATCTTCTCATATATCCGGCATCTTTTAATTCATTTAAATTATTGAAAAATGTATCATAGTTTATATTTAATTTTTTAATTATATCAAAAAAAGGCTCAGATGTTATCTTTATGTCGTCTTGCACCAAAGATATAATTTTTTTATGTAAATTTGTTAATGATAAATCTTTGTATATCTTTTTTACAATTTTCTCTTTTTTTGCCTCTTTGCCTGTTGTATCAAGCTTAACTGATATTTTAAAAAGTTTTTTCGTAGGCAATATGATAAAATCTTTTGCAAAAGCTTTTTTGGCAAGTATTTTAACTGTTTTTTCAAGTCCTAACAAGCTATCAGGTGGTACTGCTATGGTAAACCATATATTAAAGTTATGATTTCTTTCATAATTATGCGATATTCCGGGATGAGAATTAAGTATTTTCACAGCTTTGTCTATAGAGTCTTTGTTTACTTTAAATGCTATAAGAGATGATTTATAGCCTAATTTTTTGGTATCAAAAATTCCTGAAATTTGTCTGATTATGCCATTGTCCTTTTCGTATTTTATGATTTGTATTACTTCATTTTCATCAAGTCCGAGTTTTTCTCCTATTTTTTTAAACGGTTTGGAGTGAAGAGGAAAATTTTTTTGTATTTCATAAAGTATTTTATTTTTCATTTTTTTATTTCCTTTAGATTATAATCGACTATTTTACCATTAAAACTCTTTAAAAAAGCTACTACTGTATATCATTGCCCAAAAAATTTCAAGTGACCAAGTATTTTTGTTGTATTGATTCTCATCAATTCAAATAAATTGTTTTTATGCTATTATAAAACAATAAATATATTGACAAGAGATGGATAATGAGTTATTTTCCGGCATATATAAAACTAAACAATAAAAAAATTTTAATTATCGGTGCAGGTAAGATTGCACATGAGAAATTAAAACATTTACTTGATTTTACAGACAGTATAACGGTATTGGGAACTGTTGCCACCAAAGAAATTAAATCAACAGTGCATACATATAACTTAAAATTGATAGAAAAAAATTATGAAAAAAACGATATGAACGGGTATGATATCGTTATAGTGGCAATAGACGATATCAATAAACAAAAAGAGATATATCTTGAGGCAAAAGAGAAAAAAATACTTTGTAATACCGTAGATGTTACGGAATTTTGTGATTTTATATTTCCTTCATATATAAAAAAAGGAGATTTGACCATATCTGTTTCGACTTCCGGTGCTTCTCCTGCTGTGGCAAAATATTTAAGAAAATATATTGAAAATCTTTTACCAAAAGGTATAGATATATTTTTAAAAGAGATGAGAGATTTAAGAAAAAAATTGCCAAAAGGTAAAAACAGAATGAAATTTTTTGACACAAAAGCAAAAAAATTTTTTGATAAAGGTATAAAAAATGAGTAAAAAACTTTTTATCGGTTTGTTGTTTGTGTTTTTATTTTTGAGTTTTATAGCATTTAAAAATGCACTCCCAGAGGCTAAAAACAAAGAAGTAATGAATGCTTTGGCTCCTTATTTTCCGTATAAACTTGAAAAAACTCTAAAAGGTTTAAAAATAATCAATACCAAAACAGGTGAAAAAGAAGAGCCAAGCAATTCCATGGTTTTCAAAAGGATTGATGAACTGGAAAAGAAATGGGGAAAAAATCATCTAAGATTGGAAGGTGCAACTCTTATAATTCTTGATGACAATAAAAAAGAGATAAAAAAATTTATTTAAATGATAAAAAAGCTGTGGATTTTGTCCATAAATTTTTTAAGGGTATATAGCAACCTATAAAAACCAGTTAAGTTTTTCTCTTAGATTAACTACTTTTCCAACCACTATCATAACCGGAGTTTGCAAATCTTTTGCATCTTTGAGTGCGTTTTCCAAAGTTGAAATGATAACTTTTTGATCGCTCATAGTTCCTTTGCTTATAATGGCAACCGGATAATTTTTCGGCTTTCCTATATTTATAAGATTTTTGCATATTTTTGATAAATTGTGATATCCCATAAGAAAAAGTATTGTTTCATCACTTTTTAACATTTCCCAGTCTATCTGTGAGCCTTTTTTATTTGGTGCTTCATGCCCGGTTACTACTTTAAATGATGCGGATATTCCCCTGTGGGTTACCGGTATTCCTGCATACGCCGGGGCACTTATTGCAGATGTAATACCCGGAATGATTTCAAACTTTATCCCCCTTTTATTCAGATAAGCCCCCTCTTCTCCTCCTCTTCCAAATACAAAAGGATCACCGCCTTTTAATCTGACGACAATATTATGCTTTAATGCATTTTGATATATTGTTTCATTAATTTCTTCTTGAGGAAGTGTGTGCTTTCCATCTTCTTTTCCGACATAAACAAATTCACAACTATCTTTTGCATAAGAGAGGATATCCGGATTTGCAAGTCTGTCATATATGATAATATCAGCTTCTTTAACAACTTTAAGTGCTTTTAATGTCAAAAGTTCAATATCTCCCGGACCAGCTCCTGTTAGAAAGACTTTGCCCATTTTACTCCCCTTTGTTTTTTACTTAGATAACACGAAGGATCTTCACTCCATAAATCACCGCTGAGAGCATAGGCTCTGCTTCTGCTTCCCCCGTTGCATATATCTTTTACACTACATTCTGCACAAATTCCACTTATATCTCTTGGTTTTTGTCTTAATTTTGTCAATATTTCATTATTCTTATCAAGCCAAATTTCATCAAAACTTCTTTGGTTCATATCTCCTATGTCAAAAGGAAAAAACGGATCAGGTTTGACTATGCCCATAAAATTTATATTGCCAAGTCTTTTGCCTGCACTATTTCCTCCCCACTGTTTGAGTCTTTTTATCATTTCATCTTTTTTATGAGGATATTTTTGTGAAAATTTTTCAAGTAAAATGATCGCATCCATTTCCATATTGCCGGTAACTATATCTATATTTTTCCCCGTTTCAAAATACTCGAATGCTTTATCTATGATAAAGTTTACAAATTCTATTCTTTTTTCTTTTGTGATATCTATCTTAAGATTTTCAAGTCCTCTTCCTGAATATACCAAATGGGAAAGATAAAGTTTGTCAACACCTATTTGTTCGGCTAATTTGAACATCTCGTAAAAACTGCCTTCAGTCTCTTTTGTCATAGTAAATCTTATACCTGCATTTCCGCCATGTTTTTGTATAAGTTTTATGGCATTTATACTCTTTTCATATGCCCCTTCAAGTCCTCTGAACTTGTCGTGGACATCTTTAATACCGTCTATACTTATGCCTATATAATTAAATTTATCTATAATTTTATCAACATTTTTTTCATTAACATAAAGTCCGTTTGTTGAAAGATATGTGATTATACCCTCTTGTCTCATTTGATCGGCTATATCAAATATATCTTTTCTTATAAGAGGTTCTCCTCCACTGAAAATAACAAATCTAACTCCGGCCTTTTTTAGGCTTTTGATGCTTTGAAGTATAAATTGAGTTGTCAGAAAATCTTTTGAGTTCGGATCGGCATAAGAGTAACAATGACGACATGACAAGTTGCATCTGTTTGTAAAATTCCATATAATGATATTTCCATCCAAAACTCTGCTTTTTTTATTATTGATGATTGAATCTATAAGATTTGATATTCTAAGCACACTTTACTCTTTCATTTTATATATAAAGATACCTGAAGGCTTTGGAACAGGCCACATAAAATGTTTCCACCAGCCGTTAACATTGTATGCAAGTACTTCATTTTTACCATTAACGGATATATAAAGATGTTTTGCGTTACTTGCCCATCTTACATGTAAAACCATACCTTTAAAATCAAAGTTTTTTATAACTTTTAGAGTTTTTGTATCTATGATTTGAACTTTTGGAAAATCTCTGCCACTGAAAGTAACTGCAAGATACTTTTTCTTTGGACTTAGTGAAGTAAAGACAGGATTGCCTATAACATTTATAGCTTTTACAAGTTTAAAATTATGAGTAAATACAAAAACTTTTTTTGCTCCGACTGCAGGAATGAAAAAATATCCTTTTGAGACACTCCAAAAACCAAAATGCGGAACTTTCAACACTCTGTCTTTTTTACCGAGGTTTAAAGGAATTCTTTTGTATTTCATTGTATCAAGATTTAACACACCAAGAAATGCAGAATTAAAAAAACCGCTAACATATAAATTTTTATCTATTAAAGCATCAAAAGGAACTTGTCCTACATTTTTAAATTTTTTATATAATTTAAAATGAGGTTTGTTAGGATTTACATTTTTCATTACCCATATCTCGTCTGTATCCATACATTCAAATACAAGAAAATTCTTATATAGTTTTATACCGACATTTCTACTGTTTGTTTTTATACTTTGCAGAGGATTTAAATTTCTATCAATAATTTCAACTGTTTTATTGTCATAATTTGCAACCGCAAGAAAGTTTTTACCTATAATGAAGCCTATGGCACTTTTGCTGGTTTTATACTCTTTTTCTTTTACTTCTTTAATGGGGTCAAATTTTATAACATAACCGTCTCTTGTGATAACATAACCGTCTTTATCTCTAAATTTGACAACCGCATGATTGAAGTTGTGCATATTTTTTATCTCATTTGTTAAAATATTATGGTCTATTACTGCAAGTGCAGAATTTTCTCTTTCAACAACAAAAATTTTATCTCTTGCGGTTAAAGATATAACTGCAAGCAGAAAAACAAATATAATTTTTCTCATTTTTTATCCTTAAAACTTAATATATATGAAACTATGGCATTGATCTGTTTGGCATCCAAATCATTAAAAGAGGGCATTGAATTTCTTTTGTAACCTAACTTTTTATACATTTGATTAGGTGCTGTGATTTGAGCTATTATTTCATCTTTTGTTCGTTTGTTTGCAATTTCTTTAAAAGATGGTCCAAAAGCCTGGGCAGTTTGATGATGACATCCCCAGCAGTATGTATGAAAAACTTGCATGGCAATACTATCCTTTGCCGATAATGATAAAACTGTAACAATTAAAAAAAAAGTAACTTTTTTCATTAGTTTTTTCCTGTGTTCTTAAGTATTTTTATAAGTTGATTGGTTAGTATCGGTTTGTCAAGACCGCTGTTTTTAAGTCCTACATCATCAATACAATCTTTTTTTGCAATAATCATATAAAATGAAATGATAACCTTATCTCCCTTATTTAGCTTTGGTGTTTTATAATTAAATATTTTTTCTTTTTTCGCTTTTAGGTTATTGGCAAATGAATAAGATGTTGCAGTATAGGGTATAACAATAGGTTTTTTATTTCTTAAATAATCGTATTTAAAATATGCCTGTTTGTCTTTTTTGTTGGACCATATTATTTTATTACCTCTTTTTATTTCCGCTCTTAAATACATTTCTCTTGATGACTGAATGATAAGCGGATGAGACATTTTATTTTTTAAAGTTATTTTTATACTATTTGGTAAATTTATTTTAAGATTTAATTTGACTGCTTTTTTTCTCATGGCATAACTGTGAATACCTTCAAAATAATGACTATGATGAGTTAGCCTTCCTCTTTTATTCATATTTTCATTGCCACCGGGAATTTTTGGCATATGACATTTTATACACTCTTTTACATTTGTACTGCTGTTGATAGCCTGAAATATCAAAAGGTCATTTTGATTTCTTTTGTGAGAATGGCATCCAAGACATACATTTTTTTCATAAAGCGGATTGTTTACCGAAGAGTGCTTATCATTTTCATCAGGATTGTTTAGAGTGCCATACATTGTGGGCTTGTAATCTTCTGCCTGTTTTGCCGATACATTGATATTAAACTTATGAGATTTTTTAACATAAGCTATTGTGTGGCAAAAAAAACAGGAAATGGCATCTTTTTGGGTAATATTGTTACTTTTTGGTCTGCTTGTTCCGTCTATAATATTTTTTATATTTGATGCAGAGGGCATATGACAAGTTGCACAATCATATTTTTTTGTGCTTATCTTGTCAGATACATGTCTGTGGAGTATATCATTAAAATAACCCTTTGAGTGATAAGATCTTTGATATTCGTTATAAATATCTTTATGACACTCTTTGCAAGATTTATTTGAAAGATATACCGACCAAGAAAATGAAAAAATTATAGATATAAGTAAAAACAGTCTCATTTTTTTACTTTAAAAAGAAGTTATCACCTGCCCTTGTTGGGCAGGTGATAGTGTTAAGCACCGGGTACTTCTTGTCTGTGCTCTACAGAGTAAGTAAAAGTCGGTGTAGTTAAATTGTAAATATATTTTACAAATTTACCTTTATTTGTATAGATACCAATCCTTCCTGTGGTCCATTCACTGATTGTTACCCATTTTCCATGATTTGCCGGCTCAGCATGTAAAAGTCTTGGTTGAACCGGTTTTGCAACTTTAGCTCCATGTTTTGCAGTATAAGGAACTAACATTTCATCAGAAATTTTTGATTTTACTTCTTGATGTTTTACAGTTTTATACTGTGTTGCATCCCAAGTTTGAAGTATTTTTCCTGTTTCAGCATCTATTAAATGCCCTTTTTTCTTTCCTACTTCAATAATTCTTGCTACTTTTAGAGTTTGTTTGTCTATAAGATAAACTTTATTGTAATTATGTGGTCCTCCAAGAACACAGTCAGACCAAATATAAGGAGTATCTTTACTGGTTCCTACAAAAAGACCGCCACCGGCAGTTGGAACATTGGCAACAACTTCATTGTTCATATCCCATATAACAACATCACCTACATTCATACTGTTTGTAGCATTTAATTGACCATATTTGTCATTATACCAAGAGCTTCCTTGTCCGGGATGCGGTTTGGTACCGGGACCTGTATAAATCTTGGCTGCAAGTTTTTTTGTTTTAAGGTCAATTACACCCATCAAGTCACTTCCTTGAGAAGCAACATAAACAAATCTTCCGATTTGTTTACCCTCATTTTCAAATGCATCATGAAGTACTTTACCTATATTTGCTATATCGCCAACGATAGGAAAATTTGGTTTGGAATAATCAACTATATATACATGACCGCCATCTTTTAATGCAAAAGTAAAATACGGTCCGTATGGAGTATCAGCTATATAAGCTACTCTGCTTGGTCCGATATTTCCTTCGGTATCTATGACACTTGAAGTAGGATAAACTTTTAACGGCTCAAGAGTCATAGCATCACATAATACTGCACCGCCCGGATTGTAGTTACCCGCCATTACATATTTACCGTCAGGAGAAACTGCAAGACCCCTGCTTTCCTGTCCAACCTGAACACTTGCAATCGCAGGTTGTCCCGGAGCATTAAGATCAAACATTGTAAGTCTTCCTGATCTGCTTATGGAGTATGCATATCTTGGTATTCTTTTGTTTGTTACTGTAACATGCACGGCAAATCCGGCTTTGTGTCTGCTAAGAACTTTTCCTGTTGTATTGTCTATAAAATCAACCAAAGATGCATCTCTTTCAGTAGCAAATGAGATATCTTTTACACTTTTTACATCAACCGGAACCGGATATTTTTTATACAACTTTGTTCTGTCTGCCAACTTTTTCCAAGTTTTTTTAACATCTTTGAGAGAAAGTTTTAAGGTGACGGTATTTTTCCAATTCATTAACCAGTCAACCATACCGGCAGCATCATCTTTTGAAAACATATGTTTCCAAGACGGCATAGCGGTTCCTGCTCTACCATTCATAATGGTTTCGGCAAGCATTTGCGCATTTTTCTTTTTTAATGCTTTTGGTCTAAGATCCGCTCCGACACCACCTTGGTGGATAGGACCATGACACCCTTGACACTCTTTTTCATAAACTTTTGCAAAGTTCATCTTTGATGTACCTGCTTGTGCGACCGAAGCTGCCAACATTGCTCCGGCTGCCAAACCAAGAAAATGACCTATTTTCATTTTTCCTCCTTAAAAAATCTTCCCAAACCCTATATTTTAAGATTAGTTTTTTAAACTAATTTTAGAATTTTATCATAATGAGAAAAGATCAAACATTGACCTATGTCAATTTTTTTAAATTGTTTACTGTTTGTTCTCTTTTTCTATTCTCTTTTTTTCTTGAAAATAGATCCAAAACATTGGAAGCACTATAACGGTATGTAAAAAAATAGTTAAAGTCAAAGGTCCTTGATTTAAATAACCAAAAAAACTTGGAACTACATCTGTAAATTGTTCATACATATAAGACTCCTTTATTCATATATATTTTCGGGATTTTTGCTGATTGTCAGCAAATCTTTAACCAGATAGAAAAATCCAACTGTTGTTACCATGCCCATAATAAGTCTCCAATTCATTGCCTGAGACATCCACAATTGATTTTGGGCATCAAAATAAGCTTGCCAAGTTCCTCCAAGCTGTGCTCTTGCTATAAGTACCTGTTCATATCCGGCAATAGTAAGTGCCACAGTCATTCCTAAAACCCCGAAAGTTATGAGGAATATCGCCATTTTGGAAGCAAATGTGGCTCTTAGTTTTTTTGATACCGTATTTTCCTTGCACGGCAATATAAAACATTGCTATAAGTATAGTGGCATAAGCTCCAAAAAATGCCAAGTGTCCGTGAGCTGCGGTAAATTGAGTACCGTGGGTATAAATATTGACTTGAGGCAATGTGTGGAAAAATCCCCATATTCCTGCACCTAAAAAGTTTCCAAAGCCGTTTGAGACAAGCCACATAAGTGCCGGAGTATTGTTTGAGCTTGTATCTTCACCTGTTCCGGTCTTAATGCCTTTTTCTTTTCCCCAGTCATACAGTACATGTATAAACATACCCACCAAAGGCAATGGTTCCAATGAACTAAAAAGGGCTCCGATTTCCCACCAGTACTCAGGTGTTCCTATCCAAAAGTAGTGATGCCCAAGACCCAATATACCTGATCCAAAGAGCATAGCCACTTCTATCCATAGCCACATTTCAACTATTTCTCTGTTGGCTCCAACTACTTTAATGAGACCATAGGCAGCCAATGCACCAACCATAACTTCCTATGTGGCTTCAACCCATAGGTGTATAACCCACCACCACCAGTATTGATCCATTGAGATATTGTCAGTAAAGAACATACCTGCAAGATATAAACCGGCAAGTGCTATCATATCAGAGAGTATAACTGTCATTATACCTGTTCTTCTTCCTTTCATGGTTGTCAGGAAAGTATTGACCAAGAAGCCAAGAACTACAACAACTATACCTATATCTGCCCATCTTGGAGCTTCTATATACTCTCTACCTTCTGTTATAAGCCAAATTGTACTTTCTTTACCGGGTCCGATCTGGATAAATATATAGACTAAAACTACAACCGTAACTGCGAGGGTCAGTATCCAAAACAAAAGCTTTGCTATGCCGATACCGACAACCTCTATACCGGTTTCATCAGGCAAAAGATAATACACCGCACCTATCATTGCATATACCATCCAAACAACCAAAGCATTTATATGTATCATCCTTGCAATGGAAAAATCCAGTATATCATACAAAAAACTTGGATATATGAATTGAATGGCTGATACCAAACCTAAAACCAATTGTGCACCAAAAAGTATTACTGCAACCGTAAAATACCAACTGGCTAACTTTTGTCCTTCATATTTAAAACTACTTTGTCTTTGCATATACTGCTCCTTCTTTAATCTTTCCGAACCCTCTTGGAAAACCGTTGGTATCTATGGTTGCCATATGTTTTAAAAATGCAACCAATCCTTTGGTTCTTTGGGCGTGATACCAAGATTTGGCATCATTCTGGCATGAGTTGGATACTTTCCCGGATGCTGTAAAAATTCAGCCATAGCTTCTTCTTTGGTTTTTTTGCCTGTCATTGCTTGCATAGGACCATCTTTTTGCCACATAGGATCCAACCATGCTTTTGTAAGATCAGGAGCATAGTATGCACCGTTTCCGAGCAATGTATGACAATCCATGCAATTTTTTGCCTGAGAAGTTAACTTTCCAAGATGTAAAAGAGCATCTGCTTCTTTTTGTGTATAATCATCTCTTCCAAAAAACTCCTCTTTTATTTTAAACAAAGAGTTGCCTTTTCCGTCATCTCCGCCGATAACGGGTACCTCATGACCTCTTCTCTGGTTCATTTTATATTCAACTTTATAATTTATAACAGTTGAAGAAGGTACTCTTTTTGTGATATGTGCATTTATATCTTTTTGTGTACCCATGCTTATCTGTCCCATTGTATCAAATGTTAGCCATATAAGCAGAACCGCTGAAAATCCTGTTACCCAAGTAGCAGACCTCTGCCAAAAACGATTATCCGTCCAAACGGAAACTTTCTTAGACATTTATCCTCCTTTTATATATTTTCATATCTTTCTTCAGATCTGGTTATCAAGTAGTAATATATATGAGGTACTACAAGATATGCTACCATAGCCACAATCATAGCCTTGACCGTAAAAGGCTGAGAATGTATTTTTTCTGTTAAAAAATATGTACTAAATACCTGCAAACTCCAAAAAATGTATGCCAAAATGTAATATTCATTGATTTAAATCAATGAATTATAATAAATACTTATAATTATTACTTCTTGTGATGAATATTATAAGAGAATATGATTATAAAAATATTATTTGAGGATAGCATAATGAAAGATATCGTTTTTTTACTTGTATTTTCAGTTGTATTGCTGTTTTTTTCGATATATCC
>CAZKWE010000027.1:0-20999 GCA_964556545.1 uncultured Campylobacteraceae bacterium
GACGCTTGATTGATTCTCAAAGATCGACAATAATATGTTTTTAAATAACACGAAAATGATGACTAAAAAGCCCTCTTTTTCAAGCTCGTTCTCTCAAACAAGGACGAAATTATATAGCAAAGATGCTTAAAGGAAGGTTAATTCAAAGAAACAAATAAAATAAATTTTTGTACTTTGCAAGATTTTTTGAAAATGGTCTTAATTTTGCATTAAATCTTTTTTGGATAAAATAAATTCCATTTTTTTAAAAGAGGAATTATGAAACAAACAATAACAGAAAAGATTTTTAGTGCACATATGAATAAAAAAGTAAAAGCCGGAGATATTATCGACTGCGATATAGATATGATAATCGGCAATGACATAACAACTCCGATCTCCATAAAAGCTTTTGAAGAATCAGGTGCAAAAAAGATAGCAAAGCCGGATAATTTTTCTATAGTAATGGACCATTTTATACCCGCTAAAGATATAGCCAGTGCAAATCAAGCCAAAATAAGCAGAGATTTTGCATACAAACATAATTTAAAACTTTTTTTTGATGAAAAAGATATGGGTATTGAACATGCACTCTTGCCTGAAAAAGGATTGGTGCTACCTGGCGATGTTATCATAGGTGCCGACTCGCATACTTGTACGCATGGTGCGCTTGGGGCATTTTCTACCGGAATGGGTTCAACCGATTTGGCATATGCCATGGTAACCGGTAAAAACTGGTTTAAAGTACCTGAAGCTATCAAAGTAGAATTATACGGAAAGCCGGGACTTCATATATATGGAAAAGATATCATATTGGAAGTTATAAGAATACTTGGAGTTGATGGTGCTTTGTATAAAACTCTTGAATTTACCGGTAATACATTGAAATATCTTGGAATGGATGATAGATTTTCACTTTGCAATATGGCTATAGAAGCAGGTGCAAAAAATGGCATCATTGCGGCTGATGATATAACGAAAGAATTTTTACAAGACAAAAAGTTACGAAATGAGCCAAAATATTTTTACAGTGATGAAGATGCTATCTACACAAAAACTATTAAGATAGATGTTGCGGCTCTAAGTCCGATTGTAGCTTATCCCCATCTTCCTTCAAATGGTAAAAGTATCGAAAGAGCAGTTGGCGATGATATAAATATAGATCAAGTATTTATAGGTAGCTGTACAAACGGCAGGCTTGAAGATCTTAGAATAGCGGCCAAAATACTAAAAGGTAAAAAAGTAGCAAAAAAAACAAGAATGATTATAACTCCTGCGACCAATAAAATAGCTCTACAAGCCCAAAAAGAGGGACTAACCGATATATTCAGTGAAGCCGGAGCAGTATTTAGCAATCCAACATGCGGGGCATGTCTTGGCGGATATATGGGCATTTTGGGTCATGACGAAAAATGTGTATCTACTACAAATAGAAATTTTGTAGGAAGAATGGGGGACAGGACAAGTGAAATATATCTTGCCAATTCAGCTGTAGCAGCAGCCAGTGCGGTTGCAGGAAAAATAATAGATCCAAGGGAGCTATAAGAATAATTATGGACGAAGACTCGAAATATAAAGATATTGCCTGTATAATATTTGCAGGAGGTAAGAGCAGACGAATGGGTGAAGACAAAGCACTTTTACCATTTAAAGATGAAAAAACACTAACAGAGTATCAATATAAAAAATTTAAACCGTATTTTAAAGATATTTACATAAGCACCAAATATAAAAACAAGTTTGACTTTGACGGAAATTTTATAGAAGATATGGATTTTTTTGAAAGAGATAACCCCGAAAAACCTGTATATTCACCGGCAGTTGCTTTATACAGTGTTTTTAAAAAATATGATTTTGACAAAGTTTTTGCAATAAGTGTGGATACACCTTTTTTTGATATTTCACATTTCAAAAAATTATATTCCGCAGACAATAATTCTCTTGATATGATTATTCCAAGGACCAAGGAGGGCATTCATCCTCTTTGTTCAATATACAAAAAAAGTTGTCAGGACGAGCTTTTAAAAATGATAGAGCAAAATGTACACAAATTAAGAATTTTAGCAAAAAGCCTGAATACTGAGTATATTGACTTTGAAGATGAGTTTGCATTTTTAAATCTTAACGACAAAGAAACATACAAAAAAGCTATGAAGATAAAATGATAAGACATATAGTTTTTAAGCTTCAAGATAATTCACAGGACAATAAAAATAAAATTTAAACTCAAAGTAGTTAACTTTAAGTATTAGAATATAGCTTCTATTGATTTGTATTGCCTTTGATTGGATGCTTAACAATATTCTCAAGCCATCCAATCAAACTCAAAGTTATTTTTTTTGAGGCCTTGTTAAGTGCACCTACTCCTCCTTTAGCATCTTTACTTTTGCATTTAACAATCTCATCAAACAGTTTTTGAGCTATCAAGTCTCCTTTACTGTTTTTAACATAAAAAAGAATTTTTACCTCCCCATAGCTTTGCTTGTTGATAAATTTTTGGGAAAAATCCAATATATTACTGTTTAAATCATACTGTGTGGATATACTTATGTCTTCTGGCAGTATCATTTTGCATATTTCTTTTTTTTGCAAACTAAAAAGCACCAATTTATAAAGCATTTCATTTGGAGTTTCATACCACTTACTAAAATAGTAAGAATTTTTTTGCAAACCTTTTTGATATATTATATTTTTGCTAAAAATTTCATTGCTACTTTGAGGAAAACTTATCTTTATATTTTTACATTCTGGTATCTTATCAGTTGCAATGGCTATATCTATTTTGTCATCAATAGTATATTTTTTGATTGGGGGTAAAGTTTTTGTATTGCATCCTGCAAGCAAAACAATAATTAAAAAAATTAGTAAAATTTTTATGTTTCTCATGGCATTTTTTCTCCGGGTCCAAGTGTTGGAGTTTGTTTTTTATAAATCAAATCACTTGGTGAATTTTTTAACTCTTCTATTGTCTCTTCTCCTTCATGAAGCAACAGTTTTAATTCTCTTATAGCTTGATTTATCCGAATAATTGTTAGAGCAGAAATTTGTTTTAAATTGTAATCCCCGTTATTTATACTTTTCATAATATCTTTTATGAGAATATTTGTTTGTTTAGTTACGCTATTTACAGATAAGAGCAATTGGTCAAGTTTCTCTTTTGCATTATTTTTTATAGAAAGAGACATATCTTTAAAAGCATCAGATGATGATGATATCTTTTTTGAAGCCTCTTTCAAAGAATCACTTAAAGAATTTATATTTTTTTCGATCTTTAAAAAGTTGGATATAGTTTCTTTGATATCTTCTTTGGAATCTTTTAAGGCTCCTGTTACCTCTTTGGTATTTTCTATAGTCTTGCTGATATTTTCTATATTTTTATCATTTAAAAGTTTATCTATTTTGTCAAGCGTGATAGATATCTTTGCCGTAACATCAGTCAAGGTTGTATCAAGTCTGGTATAAAGTGATGGCTTTGTTTGCAAAATCGGAATTTTGCCTTCTTTGCCTTTTAAAAGCACAGCACCCTCTTTGCCTCCTGTTAATTCTATATAAGCCAAACCCGTTAATCCAAAATATTTAAGCTCGGCTTTCATACCTTTTGTTACAGGTGTTCCTTTTTTTACCTTTAAAAGTATTACTATCTCTTTTGTATTTTTAGGATTGATACTGATTTTTCCAACCGAGCCTACATCAACACCTCTGTATTTTACAGATGCATCTACACTAAGTCCTGAAACAGACTCCGTCGTATAAACCTTATACAAATCATACTCATCATTAAACCCGTACTTTCCAAGCCAAAATACAAAAAATACCACTCCTGCACTAAACAATAAAACAAAAATTCCAACTATTGCATAATTGGCTCTACTTTCCATCTGCATTCCTTCTGAGCATTCCTCTTTTTCCTTTAAAAAAACTATTTACTATGGGATTATCAACTTTTAAAACTTCTTTCAATGTGCCTTCGGCAACAACCTTTGAATTTCCCAATAATGCCAATCTGTCAACTATATTCCATACTGTATCAAGATCATGCGTAACCATAACAACACTAAAACCCAGCATATTTCTCAAATTATACAGCATATCATCAAATTCTTGAGCTCCAACCGGATCCAATCCGCTTGTCGGCTCATCTAAAAATAAAATCTTCGGATCCATTACAAGTGCTCTGGCTAAAGCTACTCTTTTTATCATCCCTCCACTTAATTCACTGGGGTACAACCCAAGTACATCCATCTTTAAGCCAACCAATTCGATTTTGAGCTTAATTATCTCATCTCTTGTTTTTTTACTTAAATTTGTATATTCTTTTAAAACAGTATCAATATTTTCTCTAACATTCAATGAAGAAAAAAGTGCCCCGCTTTGAAATAAAACACCCCAATTATGTTTTAAATAAAGAGCATCCTTTTTTGAAATATCAGTAACACTTTTTCCAAGAACTTTTATTTCACCCTTGGTTGGTTTTAAAAGCATTATCATTTCATTTAACAATGTTGATTTACCGCTTCCGCTACCTCCAAGAAGTCCATATATCTCTCCTTTGTTTACATATAAGCTTATATTATCATGTACAACCTTTTTACCAAATTTTGTTGTTATATTTTTTACCTCAACAACTTTTTTGCCTATAGCATCCATCTACACCCCAAGCTTTGTAAAAATAACTGAAAAAAGTGCATCACATGCAATCACTAAAAATATTGCATTCACAACACTTACAGTAGTATACCTGCCTATGCTTTCGGTATTTTGTTCTACCTGAAGCCCTCTAAAGCATCCTATACTCGCTATAAGCAATGCAAATACCGGTCCTTTTAAAAATCCGATATAAAAATGTTTTAAATCCAAAACACTTTGAAGTCGCTTTAGAAATTCTGCATAAGATATATCTATCTGATAATTAGATACGACCATACCGCCAAAGATTCCAATCAAATCAGCAAAAAATATCATCAAAGGCATAGCTATCATCAAAGCTATAATACGAGGAAGCACTATAAATTCAAACAGATTGAAACCCATAGTTTCCATAGCATCCAATTCTCTTGTTATTTTCATAGCTCCTATTTGGGCAGTATAGGACGAACCGCTTCTGCCTGCTACAACTATAGCAGTAATAAGCGGGGAAAGTTCTCTTGTTACCGATATGCCTATCATATCTACTATAAAAATATTTGCTCCAAATTTTTGAAGTTGTACTGCACTTTGATATGCAACTACCACTCCAACCAAAAATGAAGTCAGAGCTATAATCGGCAGGGCGTTTACTCCTGCATTTTCTATTCCTTTTACAATTGATTTGAATCTTATCCTTTTCGGATGAGATATATACATAAAAAATGATGTGGTAGCCTGTCCTATAAAAACTGTAAACAGCCAAATATCTTTAAATAAATCTACAAAATATTTTCCTGTTCTTTCTAAAAAATTTAAAGGTTTTATAATTGCAGGTGTCCCTTTTTCCTTGGCTATAGAGGCATATATAAAATCTATAAATTTTTCTTCTTCCTTACTGGCTTTAAGCAAGTTAACTTTTTTATCTTTTTTCAATTCTTCAATCATTTCATGTATAATAACGGCACCTGCAGTATCAATATCTTTTAAGCCGGAGAGGTCGATAATAATATTATTTATATTTTGACTTTTTTTTAGAGCATAGTCGATCTCTTCTTGCATCTGTCTTGCATGATACATATCCCAATGATCGATACAGAATAAGATAAGTGAATTATTTTTTTTCATTACTTTTAAAAATTTCATGAGTTATTATACCAAATATGGTAAAATTAAAAAAACATTTTAGGATAATTAATGAAATTAACCCACTTAGATGAAAATGACAGACCAAAGATGGTTGATGTTTCCCCGAAAGAGGATACTTTAAGAATTGCAAGGGCAAGCGGTATCATACAAATGAGTAAAGATGCATATGAGATGATAACACATAACAAAACAAAAAAAGGACCTGTTTTGCAAACTGCTGTGATAGCCTCCATAATGGGTGCGAAACAAACCGGCTCTTTGATACCTATGTGTCATCCTCTAATGTTAACATCTGTAAATTGTGATATTGTTGAAATACCTGAACTTCCCGGTTTTAAACTTACAATAACTGCAAAACTAAAAGGAAAAACAGGTGTTGAAATGGAAGCTTTAACAGGTGTTAGCATTGGTTTGCTTACTATCTATGATATGGCAAAAGCAATTGACAAATCTATGATAATCAAAGAGGTATTGCTTGAAGAAAAAGATGGAGGAAAAAGTGGACACTTTAAACGAAAATCTTGACAAAGAGCTTGGCTTAAAGTATCCCTGCAACTGGGAATACAAACTCATAACGGACTCATCGGACAACTTAAAAAGCTCTATAAAAGATTTACTGGGCAACAGAAACTATAATCTTTTATTTTCAAAAAAAAGCAAAAACGGCAAATATGACAGCTATATTTTATCTTTGATAGTCCACAGTGACGAAGATAGAAAGAGCATATACGAATCTCTCAAAAAAGATACCAATATAAAGATTATAATATAAGGAAAAAAAATGCAAAATTTAAAAGATGAATTTTTAAAAGAAATGGGCAAAGAAAAAGAGGTAAACAAAATAGAACAAAATATTAAAAATGCATGTTATAAAATTACCGAACAAAAAATAAGCAGACTAAAAAATGATGAAAATAAAAAACAAAGAGTAGTAGAACTTATAAAAAATTATATTAAAATTTTAGAAAGTGAAAAAATAGAGAACATAGGTACTATTTCCTCCGTCATTGATGGCACCATGGATGCATTGTCAAAAGAAAAAGAGACAGGCATTTACAAAAAAATTTCAATGATTACAAAATTAAAAAAAGAGATAGATGCCGAAAAAGAGGAATTGAAAAATACACTTCAAAGTATTTACACAGAAATTGAAAAATTTTCTAAAAATTTCAATGAAAAAACTTCAAACTACTTGGAAATGGCCGTAAAGGATACCAAACTAAAAGAAGTGCTACTTCTTGGTATCCTAAAAGAAACCACGGAAGAGGCCATTATAACAACAATAGAAAACAGAAAAAATATACAAGAGGTTACTGAAATAATTATTCAAAATATTATCTTTCAGACGATAGAAGGCGATGACTTTAGCAAAGAAAAGACATTAGAGGCTGCAAAAACTATTTTAACTGTCGCAATCAATATCGCTGATGAATATCAGGCATTTGCGAAAGATATCCTCAAGGGTACGGTCAAAGGCATAAAAACCGGTATTGCCGATGCTGTAAATGATTTTAATACAAACTTGGAATTTTTACCTGATGAAATAAGAGATCAAAAAGAAGAAAAAATACTTTTTGAAGGCTTAAACATTATAGACCTCAATAGTGATTTTATGGATTTGATAAAGAATTCATCACAACAATCAAAAGGAATTTCAAAACAAATTTTAGAAGAAATTTTAGCCGAACTTGATAACTCAATGACAAAACTAATGAAAATTACTATTGATACAAAGGAAAATATTCTTAAAAAAGTTGAAAAATTAAAAGAGAGTCCAAAAGTCAACGAATTTAGGAAAAATTTAGCAAATAAACTTTCTGAACTTCAATTGGATAAAAGGATAAAAAAGATAAAAAAAGAAGACTTGGAAAATGTAGCCAAAGAGTCTAAAAAACTTGGGCTAAGAGCATGGGAAATAGCTAAAAATACTATAGACACAGCTCTAAAATCAACAAGAGAAAGTATTAATAAAAATAAAAAAAAGAATGAGGATAAAGAGTAGCTTCTTTACTCTTTATCCGGCAGTTATAACTTTACATCTTTTTTTAAAATACTCATCAGGAGCTTTGCATAATGGACAGGCTTTTGGAGGCTTTTTTCCTTTATGAACATATCCGCATACTTCACAAACATAGTATTCATCTTGCTCACTCTTAAAAAACCCTTCATCTATCAGTGCTTGTTTTAGTGCAAGGTATTCAGCTTCATGCTCAACTTCAACCTTTCCTATAGCACTTAAAAGTCTTGCTATATCTTTTAAATTTTCCTCTTTTGCAATTGATGCAAAGTTTGGATACATGACAGTATGTTCATACTTTTCACCATCAGCAGCATACTGAAGATTTTTTATAGTAGAATCAAGATCTATCCCGTTTACAAGTTTATTGTATGCTTTTAATTCAGCCTGTGCATGATATTTTTCATTATCTGCTGCTTCTTGAAAAAATCTTGCAATTTTGTGCAATCCTTCTTCTCTTGCAATTTCTGCAAAAAATTCATACTTATTTCTTGCTTGAGATTCTCCGGCAAATGCTTTCATTAAATTAACAGGTGTAAGATTCTTAGTTATACATTCCATCTCTTTATCACAACATTTAAGAATTCCTCCTCCAACAACTTGCACCTCTACTTCGTTACCACACATTGAACATTTGTATGTTTCATATTGTCTCATTTTGTCTCCTAATCTTTATCATATTAAAGGAAAATTATTTTCTTTTGATAATTATATCGTATATTTCTTAAATAAAAATAATTATTAATAGCATATTATTTTACTGATATAGTTTTTTCTTTAATTGACATTTCTTTGTAACTTTTGTACAATTCTATAAAAAAACAGGATAACATTATGAAAGATTACAGGGAGATATTGAAAACATATAACTTGAAAGCAACTCCTCAGAGAATGTATATGATAGACGAAATTGAAAAAAAAGGGCATATAGACATAGACAATCTGTATGAATCTTTAAAAAATATATTTCCTTACATTTCTCTGGCAACAGTTTACAAAAATATAAACTCTATGATGGATAACGGCTTTATAACAGAAGTTAAAATACCAAAGCATAAAGCCAGGTATGAATTATCCAAAGAGAAACATGCACATCTTTTTTGTAAAAAATGCGGGGAATTACAAGATATTAAGATTGACGATACATGGATTGTAAACAATATTGCAAAAGATAGTGGTTACAATATAACAAATACTATTGTGACCTTTGAAGGGATTTGTCCCAAATGCCAACAAAAAGAGAAGTTGTAAGCTTCTCTTTTTTATCCGCCTAAATACTTTTTTCTTACCTCGTCATTACCAAGAAGCACTTTTGCATCATCTTCAAGAGCAATTTCTCCATTTTCCAAAACATATGCATAATCAGCAATCTTCAAAGCAGCAAAAGCATTTTGTTCGACTAAAAGTATGGTGATACTCTCTTTTAATCTTTGGATAATTTCAAAAAGTTCACCTACAATTTTTGGGGCCAATCCCAAGCTTGGCTCATCAAGCATCAAAAGTTTCGGCTCACTCATTAGGGCTCTTGCTATTGCAAGCATTTGCTGTTCTCCCCCGCTCATTGTTCCTGCAAGCTGATCTTTTCTACTTGCAAGCCTTGGAAAAATTTCATACATTTCATCTCTTAGGGTTTCAAAATTTTCATCATTGTTAAATGCACCCATTCTAAGATTTTCATCAACCGTAAGATTGATAAAAACTCTTCTTCCTTCAGGAACCAGCGATATGCCTCTTTTTATAATTTCATGGGTTTTCAGTTTTGCGATATCAACACCAAAATAATCAACCACACCTTTTTTCTTAACACTATTTACAACAGCATTGAGAGTTGAAGTTTTACCGGCACCGTTAGATCCTATCAAAGTTACTATATGTCCCTCACTAACCCTAAAATCAACACCTCTTACTGCTGCAATAACACCATAATAAACTTCTAAATTTTTTACTTTAAGCATTTGTAAAATCTCCTAAATATGCAGCTATAACATTTTTATCCAAGATAGCATCTGCCGGTTTTCCTTCAAATATCTCTTCGCCATAATCAAGCACAAGAACTTTGTCGCACATATTGTTAACAAATTTCATATCATGCTCAATCAAAAGCACAGTTAAACCATATTCATTTTTGATATTTCTAATAATATTTGACAAATCTTCTGTTTCTATAGGGTTCATTCCGGCTGCCGGCTCATCTAACAAAAGCAGTTTTGGCTCGGTTGCCAAAGCTCTTGCTATTTCAACTTTTCTTTGATTTCCGTAGCTTAAGGCGGTAGCATTATAATCAGCAAACTTTGCTATACCAAATCTTTCAAGTATATCCATAGCTGCGGCTTTCAACCTTTTTTCATTGGAAAAATATCTTGGCAATCTTAAAATTGACTCAAAAAAAGTATAGTTGGCTTGATTATGAAATCCTATTAGAACATTTTCAAGTACGGTCATACTTTTAAAAAGTCTGATATTTTGAAAAGTTCTTGCTATTCCTTTTCTTACTATTACATTTGGTTTTAATCCCGAGATAGATTCATGTAAAAAATAAACTTCGCCTTCTGTTTGTTTGTAGTTACCTGTAATTATATTAAATATAGTTGTTTTTCCTGCACCATTCGGACCAATCAATCCAAAAATTTCACCTGATTTTACTCCAAAGCTTAAGTTATCAATTGCAGTAACACCGCCAAATTTCATTGTAACATTTTTTATCTCAAGGATCATTTTTTTGTCCTTTTAAAAATATCTGTTAATTCTTTGTTTCCGAACAGTCCTCTTCTGGCGAAAAGCATCATAACTATAAGCAATATGGAAAATACCACCATTCTCAGACCGGGATGAGCTCCGGTATTATAACCAAAAATATTCATATTTTGATCCAAAAATCTAAGCCATTCACTTCCGCCCATTACAAGTATGGTACCGAGTATAGCCCCGCTCATACTTCCAAGTCCGCCAAGAACTATGATAATAAGAAGTTGAAAAGTCAACAAAAATGTAAATTGATCAGGCGATATAGTTGTAAGAAGTGATGCCATAAGACCACCGCCTATACCTTCAAAAAATGCACTTGTCATAAATGCATAAGTTTTCATCCAAAAAGTATTGACACCCATTGCCGTTGCGGCATCCTCATCGTCTCTTACTGCTTTCATGGCTCGTCCGAATTTGGAATAAATGATATTGATCATTACTATAAAAGTAATAACTGCTATAAAGCCACACCAATACAAATTTGCCACTGAGGGTATATCGTTTAATCCCATAGCGCCATTTGTGTATTTTGGATTGTTTATGGCATAAATTCTGATAATAAAACCAAAGCCGAGTGTAACAATAGCAAGATAATCACCTCTTACCCTGAAAACCGGTACAGAAAGTATAAAAGCTATAGCTGTAGCTACAATACCGCTCATTATAAGTGCAGGTAAAAAGGAAGTGTGCATAGCCATTACAATAGGAGCAGGATCTTCAAGTGCAAACATATCCAGCTTATCACTTCCGGGAATTAAAAATAAAGCCGTTACATAAGCACCAATTGCCACAAAACCGTTTGGTTCAAGGGAAAACTGTCCGGCAATTCCGTTTATAAGATTATAACTAAGTGCCAAGATGGCAAATATAGCAATATTATTTAAAATACTAACCGTATACGGATCCAAATGGTTTTGTGCATACCATATAAACCAGATTGTTGCAATTAAAAAAAATATTTGTAAAAAGTGTTTTTTTTCTATTAACATCATAACTCCTTAGAATCTGCTTCTATCCAAATCTTGGCCCATAATACCTGTAGGTTTAAACAGCAATACAAGTATTAGAAAAATAAAAGCAAAAGCATCTTTATATCCTCCAAGATCCGGCATAAATGCAACAACAACTATCTCGGTAAATCCCAAGATAAATCCTCCGACAACTGCTCCCGCAACACTTCCGATACCGCCAAGAACAGCGGCTGCAAAAGCTTTTAGACCTACTATGATACCCATAAGCGGATCAATGGAAGGATAACTTACAGCATAAAATACACCTCCGACTGCCGCCAAGGCAGATCCCAGAGCAAATACTATCATTATGATAAAGTCTGCATTTATACCCATCAGTTTTACCGTAGGTATATCAAATGCCAAAGCTCTGATAGCCATTCCGTATTTTGTTCTATAAAGTATCCAAAGTATAATGGCCAAAAGAATTACTGTAACAAGTGGTACGACAAATACCATAACAGGCATAACGACACTGCCTATATGCACCGTTCCCGTTAAATAATCCGGAGCTGAAAAAGCTCTGGGAACTCCTCCGAACATTACATTAAACAAATTTTCCAAAAAAAAGCTTATGCCAATAGCAGTTATCAACAAAGAAATTTTAGGAGCATTTCTAAGAGGTTTGTATGCTATTTTATCAGTCAAGATACCCACTATGGAAGCACCTATAATTGCTATAATAACCGAAAGCTCAAAAGGTATACCCGCTGTATGAGCCACATAAGCTATAAAAGCACCAACCATCATAATGTCACCATGTGCAAAGTTGATAAGCCTTAGCACACCATAAACCATTGTGTAGCCTATAGCAATAAGTGCATACATGCTGCCAAGGCTAACACCATTGACCATTTGTTGCATAAAAGTTGAAAAGTCCATATCTTACCCTATTTTAAAATGTAATTGTTATCATATCTTAACATTACATAATTATTTTTTAAATTTGAAAGATTTATTATAATTTTTTTAAGTTGTGTAGGAAGCATGTGTATATTGCTCCGAGCTACCGCCCGGAGCAAAAAATATTTATGGATTAACAGTTGTTAAGTAGGCAAATTTACCATTTTTAACAACATTTACTACTGCTGATTTTACAGCATTTCCATTTTTATCTATATTTATAATGCCTGTAATACCATGATAGTTTTTAGTGTTTCTAAGATTTGTATTAACACAAACTTTATCTGTTGGTGCTTTACCCGCATCTATACATTTATTCATAGCAACCAATATCATGCCATATGCATCAGCTGCCAATGCTCCCATAGAATCTGCAGCTTTATGATATTTTGCATGGAATGCATCAACATAAGCTTTAGCTTCAGGGCTTGTTGCCGCCGCTTCATTAAAATGGTCAGTATACATAAAACCTTCGGATGCTTTTCCACCAATCTTAATCAATTCCGGGAAACCAACACCGTCACCGCCTATAAAAGGAGCTTTAACCCCTACTGCTCTTGCTTGTCTTGCAAGAAGTGCACCTTCCGGATAATATCCTGTAAAGTCTATAATGTCCGGATGAAGTGATTTTATAGTAGAAACCTGGGCATTAAAGTCTTTGTCACCAGAGTTGATATAAACAGTTTTTAAAACTTTACCGCCACCTTTGGTGTAAGCTTTTCTAAAAGCCTTTGAAAGACCTACTGAATAATCTTGTTTTGTATCAGTAACTATAACAGCAGTTTTTAAACCTTTGCCAAGTGCATAGTTTGCAGCAACCGCACCTTGGAACGGGTCTATAAAACATGCTCTTGTTACAAATTTTTTACCTTTTGTAACTCTTGGATTTGTTGATGCATGAGTTATCATAGGAGTTTTTGCATTTTCCGCCACAGGTGCCATTGCCATAGAGTTTGAACTTGCAACTTCACCAAGAATCGCAGTAACATGATTTTTATCTATCAATCTTTTTGTAGCTGTTGCCGCTTCTACTTTATCTCCTCTGTCATCAAGCACTATCAATTTGACCGTATCACCGTTTTTAAGCTTATGGTTTTGTGCATAAGCTATATCCAAACCGCCCTTGCTTGTCTGTCCAAATGCTGCTATTGGTCCTGTTAGAGGAAGAACCACTCCTATCTTAACCTCTTTTGCTACCAAAGCACTGCTGATCAATACCGCTGCCGCGGCTACGCTCAAAACTTTTTTCATTAATACTCCTTAAAATTTTTTTAATTAATGTAAATTAATAATACCAAGTTGAAACTTTTATAAAACTTATAAAAGTTTTTATTATAATACTTTTTAAAGAAATTACAAAAATATTACAATTTTACACATACGGACACCTCTACTAATCTGTATAATTTATGTATTATTGGCAACTTAAACACTCTCCTGTCCTGTCTGCGATATCCTGTTCGCTCTCGGGCGACTGGCTTCTTAGATAATATGTAGATTTTATTCCGAGTCTCCAAGCAAGAGAGTATATTTCATGAAGATATTTACCGGATGCTTTTTCCAACTTCATAAAGATATTTAGACTCTGACCTTGATCTATCCACTTTTGTCTTACGGCACCTGCTTTTATGATAACTTTTTGATCAAGATCATATGCAGGAATATAATACCTCCATGTATCTATATTTAGACTTGGGGCACATACGGGTATAAGACCGCTTAAGTTTTCTTCAAACCATTTCTTTTTATATACGGGCTCTATCGTTTGTGTGGTTCCTACAAGTATGGAAATAGAACTCGTGGGAGCTATCGCCATAAGATATCCGTTTCTCATACCATCTTTTTTAACTTTTTCTCTTAACTTGTCCCAATCATAAATATAACCAAACAAACCTCCTCTGTTAGGTGTTAGCTTCTTTGCCTCTTCGTTGGCCAAATCTATAGGAAAAACACCTTTGCTCCAGTTAGAGCCTTCATATTCCGGATATTTACCTTTTTCAATAGCCAAATTAGATGAAGCTTTTATTGCATTGTAGCTAACCATTTCCATAATTTCATCTATCTTTTCAAAATGTTCGTCACTTCCCCATTCTATTTGGTTTTGTGCAAGCATTTGTGCTTCACCCATAATGCCAAGACCTATGGATCTGCTTTTTAAATTTGTCAATTTTACTTTTTCAAGAGGATAAAAATTTAATTCTATAACATTATCAAGCATTCTAATCGCAACAGGCATAATTCTTTCTATATCCTCTTTTGTATGGATTTTTGAAAGATTTATGCTTGCCAGATTGCAGACTGCTGTTTTTCCATCACTTTTCTCTTTTTCAACTATAAAAACTTTTTTATCGTCTATGGTATCCAATGCGGTTATCTTTTTGGCTTTTTTGATGATATTTGCTTCAACTCTTACCTCATCGTTTTCTTCATAGGTTTTGGTTGAACCGTCATCAAATTTTATTTTTATCTTGTAGTGATTCGGGTCTGTATTTTGAAAAATTTCTGTACAGAGGTTTGAACTTCTTATGATACCGATATGTGAGTTTGGATTGACTCTGTTTGCATTGTCTTTGAAGCAAAGAAATGGCATTCCTGTTTCAAAATAACTTAAAAGGACTTTTTTCCACAACTCTTTTGCACTTACATTTTCTTTTATGATAGAATCATCATTTTCATATGCAATATATCTTTTTTCAAACTCTTCACCCCATATATCTGTCAAATCAGGAACATCTAAAGGGTCAAAAAGAGTCCATCTTTCATTGTTTGCTACTCTTTTCATAAAAAGATCATTAATCCAAAGCGCAGGGAAAAGGTCATGTGCTCTTCGTCTCTCTTCTCCTGAATTTTTTCGCAAATCCAAAAAATCATTGATATCTATATGCCAAGGCTCAACATATACAGCTATCGCACCTTTTCTGGTACCCAATTGATCCACAGCAATCGCAACATCATTTGCTATCTTTAAAAACGGTATAATACCGCCCGCTGCATTTTTGTGTCCGTCTATACTGCTTCCTATCCCTCTTACTTTGCACCAGTCCCAGCCTATACCGCCTCCGAATTTGGACAATAGAGCCATCTCTTTAAAACCGTCAAAAATTCCTTCTATATTATCCGGAGTACTTCCTATATAGCAGGAACTTAACTGATGCCTTGGGGTTCTTGCATTTGAAAGGGTGGGGGTGGCAAGCATAACTTCAAATTTGCTAATAAGGTCATAAAATCTTTTTGCCCAACTCATTTTGTCAAATTCATTTTGAGCAAGAAACATCGCTATAGCCATGAACATATACTGAGGAAGTTCTATAGGGCCTCCTTGTCTGTTTTTTAAAAGATACCTATCATTAAGTGTTTTAACCCCAAGATAGGTAAACTGCATATCCCTTTCAGGTTTTATATAACTTTCAAGTTCATCTATATCATACTTATCTCTTAATCCCTCGATAATTCTGCCCTCTTTCTCGCATGTTTCAAAATACTTTTTAAAAGATGGGTAAGGATTGCCTTTTTCTCCGCCTATGTTTCTTCCTACCTTATGATACAAATCATACAAAAAAAGTCTTGCCGCCACAAAAGTCCAATCAGGCTTGTCAACATCTATCTTGTCAACTGCGGTTTTTATAAGTGTTTGCTGAATTTCTTCAGTTGAAATACCATCACGAAACTGTATTCTTGCATCCAACTCAAGTTCGCTTTGAGAAACATTTTCAAGCCCTGCAACTGCAGATGAAGTATATTTTTGGATTTTTGTTATATCAAGCGGTTCTATTCTTCCGTTTCTTTTTGTAACAGTCAATACTTTAGTCATTTTTAAAAACCCTCTTGTATATTTTATCTATATTTTTAGTATAGTACGAATAGTCAAAACATTCTTTTATCTCTTCTTTGCTAAGCTTTTCTCCAAGCTCTTTGTCGTTTAAAAGATTTTCAAGAAACAGACTTTCACCTTTTTCATTTAGCGGAGATTTGCCCTGCTGTATCTCTTTCCAGACTTTCATAGCATTTCTTTGAACTATCTTGTATGCATCTTCTCTGCTTACACCTTTTTTGGGAAGCTCCAAAAGAACTCTTTGAGAAAAAACAAGTCCGCCTGTAAGATTTAGATTTTTCATCATATTTTCAGGGTACACAACAAGTTTTTCAATAATACCGGTAAGTCTGTCAAGCATAAAGTCAGTAGTCACAAATCCGTCAGGAAGAATAAACCTTTCAACCGAGCTGTGCGATATATCTCTTTCATGCCACAATGCCACATTCTCCATAGCCGGCAAAGCATAACTTCTTATCATTCTACAAAGTCCGGTTACATTTTCACTTAAAACAGGATTTCTTTTATGAGGCATTGCGGAACTTCCTTTTTGTCCTTCGCTAAAGAATTCTTCGGCCTCATAAACTTCCGTTCTTTGATAATGTCTGACAGCTACTGCTATCTTTTCGCAAGATGATGCAAGCAAAGCCAAAGCATTCATAAGATTGGCATATCTGTCTCTTTGAATAACCTGGTTTGAAACAGGTGCAGGCTTTAGTCCAAGCTCTTTACAGACATACTCTTCAAGCTCTATTGGCGCATGGGCTATATTGCCCATAGCTCCGCTTATCTGTCCAACTGATATAAATTCAAGTGCCTGTTCTAAATTTGCAAGATTTCTTTTTATTTCATCATACCAAACAGCAAGAACAAGTCCGAAAGTTATAGGCTCACCATGGATCCCATGGCTTCTTCCCACCATCAGGGTCATTTTATGCTCATACGCTCTTTTCTTTATAGCTTCCAAAAGTTTTTTAACATCCTCTATGATAAGCTCAAGTGAATCTTTCATCTGTAAAGCAACAGCAGTATCTATACAGTCACTGCTTGTCATTCCGTAATGCACCCATCTGCTCTCTTCGCCAAGACTTTCTGCTACACTTGTTAAAAATGCTATAACATCATGTTTTGTAGTTTTTTCTATCTCATCTATTCTTTTGATATCAAATTTTGCATTTTTAAGTATCTTGTTACAATCTTCATCCGAAACAAGACCAAGCTTATTCCATCCCTTTACTACGGCTTTTTCTACTTTTAACCAAGCATCATATTTGGCCTGGGTGGTCCATTTGTTCTTCATCTGTTCTCTTGCATATCTCTCTACCATTTTATGTTTCCTTTTGCTCTTTGTGTAATTAATTATTTTACAAAATATTTGCTTTTGAAGATATAAATTTTATTTTTTATGATAAAAATAAAACAAATTAAGTCAAGAGAGGGGTCAGTTTCTTTTTTCCAATGCCAGCCTTAACCCTAATCCTATCAAAACAATACCGCTTGTCTTGTAAATATATTTTAACACTACGGGTCTTGTCCTAATCCAGTGGGACAACATTCCTGATATTATCGCTATCGAGGATTTGATAAAAAAAGTCAATATGGCAAATGTAATTCCCAACATGAGAAGCTGTATTGCCTCATTTCCTTTGCCGGAAAAAACAAATTGGGGCAGATAAGAAAAATAAAATATTGCCACTTTGGGATTTGTTATATTGGATAATGCACCTTGCCTAAACATTTTAAAATAAGTTGCTTTTGGTAGATTTTTTGTGTTTATGGCATGCTCTTTACTGAGTATAAGCTGATATCCCATATATATCAAATAAATAGTTCCTATAAATTTTACGATATCAAACAATGTTTCAGATGCTAACAGCAAAGCACCCAGTCCGGCCGTAGCCAACAATGTATGCCCAATCAGCCCTGTGCTTACTCCAAAAGCAGTCACAACACCTGCTTTGTGCCCTTGAGTAATTGAACGAGACATTACCAAAATCATATCTTGACCGGGTACCAAAATGATGACCGCAGAAGCCATAAAAAAACTTAATGTAATAATTTCCATATAAATACTCTTTTTAAAAATTTATCATAAAACTATAGTTAAATTCACTCTGAAGCCACCAACCAATTTTATTGGTCCTTATATAAAATATTATGCTTTTTATATCTTTAATTTGATATTTTTACTACTCCTTCTTGCATAAGGGTTGAGTTGAATTATATAATTTATTGTGCATAATTTCAATTAAAATATCTTGTATATCTTTTTGTGATATATTTTTTAATGGCTTATGTATAAAAACTTCATTTTGGCTATTGACAAAAAACAGAGTCGGATATTCATCGGACCAATACATCTCTATTGGAAAACTGTGTCTATTGTCGATATTGACGATAACCGATACTGCATTTTGATTTAATTTATCTATATATGGCTTGTTAAAAAAAACATTTTTGACCAAATTTTTACATTTTTGACAATTGCTTTTTATCAATAAAACCATCAAAACTTTATTCTGTTCTCTTGCTTTTTTTAATGCCTTGTCATAATTGCCCTGCCATCTTATATGATTTGCATAAATCATTGATACGGTAAAAAACATTATAAATATTTGTTTCATTTTGCTATTTCCTTATTGTGATTTTATCATTATAAGAAATATTTTACAATAATCTGTACTGGTCCGTCATACATGGCACTTAATAATTTTCAAAAATATATTGTACCGAAGATTTCATTTGAAGAGTATGCGTGGTTGGATACTATGTATTCCAATAACATTTTTTTTAAAAATAGTTTTATACAATATAGCACCCTTAAATGTTGAATTTGTCAAATTATTATCTTCAAAGATTGCCGAGCCTAGTGCGGAATCATTGAAATTACAATTATCAATTTTTGCATACGAGAAGTTACCTTTCCAGATTCTTGCTTGTTCAAAATCTACATTTTGCAATATTGCATTAACAAATAAAGCACCTTTTATATTGGATTTGATGAATATTGCATTACTCAAATCCGAATTAGTAAAATTTGCTTTGTGTGCAAATATATTGGTGAAATTGGCATGTGATAAATTTGCATCATTTAAATCTGACATACTTAAATCCATACCACTTAAATCTGCATAACTTAAATCACACTTAGGACAATCACCATCTTCTTTAAGTTGTTGAAGATCATTTGCATTAAAGGAAAATAATAGATTTGAATAGATAAATATAAAGAATATAATCTTTTTCATTTTAAAATCTCCTTTTTGCCGGAAATGAATTCTGGCAAAAATTCCTATCACTAAAGCTACGCCTGTCGGCGAGAGAAACAATCATGATTTTTATTTGTGCTTGTGTTTTTTGAAACATGATTATTTCATTTAATAGCCTTAAGTTTTTTAAGAAAGATATTCGGTTTACTACCGCCAATAATTTTATATTTTTCTTTTGCATTTTTATCAAGAAAGAAAAAAACCGGAATACCACGATGCTCAAAACCCTTGGGCAGGGTATCTTTCTGGATATCAAGCAATAAAACAATAAATCTTTTTTTCAAATATGTACTAACTTTTTTGTTTTTAAATACAACATCTTTCATATAATTACATTCGGGACACCATGTTGCAGAATACATCATCATCACTTCTTTGTTTTGTTCTTTTGCTTTTTGCAGTGCTTTATTAAAATTATGCTCAAATTGAAGTTTGCCGGCACACAATACCAGTACCGATGCAAAAAGTAATATTATAAATTTCATATTTTACCTATTTCAATATCTGTTTTGCAAACGAGTGATAAAATTTTTGCTAATTTTCGAATATCTTGATTTGAACAATCTATAATATCAGTTTCTTTTAACTTCTTATAATCTTTTTTAAAGCTTGTAATTTTAAATATCTTATACATGTATTATGAATCCAAATCAGCAAATAGCTCTTCTACATTGTCAAAAGTTTTTCCCTCTCTTGTTTCTAACTCATGTAGAGCTTGTAAAGTATCACTATTTGGAAGTTTTAACTCAAATGGTAAACCTTTGTTGATAACTATCATATTGTTAAAGACATTTATAGCTTGAGAGTAGTTAAGTCCGATTTGGTTTAAAATCTCTTTTGCTTTCACATAATTTTCTTCATCAACTCTTATTGTAGTTTGAGTTTTACTCATGATAAATCCTCGTAGTTTTGTATATTATATCCCAAATAAAATACAAAATCAACATTTTCTGAGAAAATTTTGCTTCTTTTTTCTTGTGCTTTGCACTCTCTGTGAGCTTGTCTTAAGACTCTCTGTGAGAAAAAAAAGAGGAGAGTTTGATATATTGAGAATTTTTGATTTGTAAATTAGGTTTTATATAAAAATGACAGATAACGACCGACTTCACCGATAGCTGTTAAGCTATTCGGCGCTAGGTTTTGTTAGCTATTTTACCAACTATGCAGCAACCCTAAACTTTCTAATATCAACTTCTGTTCCATTTTTCAAAAGTTCATTTGCTTTTTTAAATAGCTCTTTGGTAGTTTTATCATCAACATACTTTTCACCACAATTATCACAGATTTGAGCTGGAACATCTTTAAAAACAATTGTAGAGTTACCTCTTTCTAAAGTAATTGTTGTTGTTCCGTCTTTTGTTTCACCATGTTTACAAATTACACATTTCATTTTTTTATCCTTGATTGATAATTATTTGTCCATTTTAACTCACTTGGTCGATAAACAGTTATAACTATAATATTTTTGTCATCTTTTGCAAAAACTACATGAA
>CAZKWE010000028.1:0-2139 GCA_964556545.1 uncultured Campylobacteraceae bacterium
TAAGATTGATCATATAAAATTAAAATTGCAAACCTACAAGGCAATATTAGATAATAAAAAAATTGATATTGTTGATGAGAATAGTTGTAGATTTGGAAAATGGTTCGGAAGTGAAGTAAGAAAACTTTTAGATAAAAATCAACAGACTTTACAAAAAATAGACCAAGAGCACAAAGGTATTCACCAGCTTCTTAAAAAAGCTTTAGATGAATATTTTAAAAATCAAAATATGGATGCGGTTTTATCTGATATAGAGCAGGTTGAACATTACAGCGATGAAGCTTTTAAAATACTGGTTGAAGCCATAAAAGATGTAAGAGTTTAAAATCAAAGAGGAAAGATCCTCTTTGATTTTTTTAATCCAATCCATACTCATCAGGCATATAATCAAGTTCGACTTTATGTCTTTTTGCTCTTAGAGTTACACCTTTTTTTGATTTTAAATCTTCAAGAAAATTCTTAATTTTTTGGTCCAAATTTTCTTCGTCATCTATAATATCAGGATCATAAGTGATCTTGATATCTATAACTTTGTGATTTTTCATTGTCATCTCCTATTTGTTTTCTTTGAAAAGTTTTTCTATGATACCTACTATAGAAGGATCTTCTATGGTTGAAATATCTTGAGTTATCTCTTCACCTTTGGCAATAGACCTTAAAATCCTTCGCATAATTTTACCACTTCTTGTTTTAGGCAAGCCCGGAACTTTTAGTATTGCTCCAACTTTTGCAATAGGACCGATCTCTTTTGTGATGAGAGTATTGATATTTTTTATAAGAGTTGCATCATCTATATCTTTTTTGGTCACTATATAGGCAAATACATCCTCTCCTTTTATGCTGTCGGGTTTACCAACAACTGCAACTTCGGCAACATGTTCTTCGTGACCTATTACTCCTTCGATTTCGGCAGTTCCAAGTCTGTGCCCGCTTACATTTATAACATCATCCGTTCTTCCTGTTATAAAGATATATCCGTCTTCATCATATATGGCTGCATCTCCTGAAAAATAAACAGGCTTCCCATCTTTTTTGCAATCTCCAAAGTATGATTTTTTAAATCTTTCAGGATCTCCCCATATAGTTCTTATCATACTCGGCCATGGTTTTGTAATACAAAGCAATCCTTTTTCGCCTATCGGCATTTTATTGCCTTCATTGTCTATTATTTCAGCTTTTATACCGGGAAGCGGGAAAGTAGCAGAACCCGGTTTTATAGGAGTTGCTCCCGGTAACGGGCTTATCATGTGACCTCCGGTTTCAGTTTGCCACCAAGTATCTACTATCGGACATTTTCCTCCACCTATAACATTATAATACCACATCCATGCATCAGGATTGATAGGCTCGCCTACGGTTCCGAGGACTTTTAAACTGCTTAAATCATATTTTGAAGGTTCGTCAGCCCCAACTTTGTGTAAAAGTCTTATGGCGGTCGGTGCAGTATAAAACTGATTTACTCTGAGTTCTTCTATCATTTTCCACCATCTGCCGGCATCAGGATATAAAGGAACTCCTTCGTACATAACTGTTGTAGCTCCGATAGCAAGCGGCCCATAAACTATATATGTATGTCCTGTTATCCATCCCACATCAGCCGTACACCAAAATGTATCATTCTCTTTGACATCAAAAACATTTTCCATGGTATATTGGGCCCACAGGATATATCCTGCACCGGAGTGCTGAACACCTTTTGGTTTGCCGGTACTGCCTGAAGTGTACAGCAAGAAAAGAGGATCTTCGCTATCCATAACTTCTGCTTCGCAAAATTCACTTTCCTGAGCGATAAGGTCATTATATATATGATCTCTTCCTTGTATCATATCAACTTCTTCAAAATTTCTTTGCACCATCAGTACATTTTCAACACATTCACAACCCTCTTCGAGAGCTTTGTTAACTATCGGTTTTAAAAGATACGGATTTCCTCTTCTATAAGCCCCATCAGCTGTAATAACAAGTTTTGCTCCAGCATCTATAATTCTGTCTCTTAATGCTTCGGCACTAAAACCCCCAAAAACAACCGAGTGAATGGCACCAATCTTAGCACATGCCAACATTGCAAAAGCAGCTTCGGGAATCATAGGCATATATATGACAACTCTGTCACCTTTTTTGATACCGAATTTATTTTTC
>CAZKWE010000029.1:0-67892 GCA_964556545.1 uncultured Campylobacteraceae bacterium
CGAAGCAGTCGTGCCGTTATCTTTGTGCCCGAAGGGAAGCTCAAAAAAATTACATTTACAACGCTCAAAACTCTTGAAGTATAACAAATACGACTGCGAGTTTTTCACCTTGTAAATGTAGCTTTTTTGAGCTTCTATTAAATGGGGTTTCTTTTGGTTGGGTACTTATAAATAAATAGCCCCCTGTTTTTGTGCTACTGCATTTTTTCTCCAAAAATATTTAATCTTTAAAATATATTAAAAATAACTGAAAAAATATAATTTTTTTATAGACTTAAATTATATTTATTATGTATCTTTATATGATATATATCAAGATTGTTTCGTTTACTATCATTTACTTTTCTTAGTATATAATTTCACATATCAAAAACAAGGAGTTTAATATGAGAAAAAGTTTGATTGTTTCAACAGTTTCGGCATCATTGGTTTTTGGTGTTACTTTGGCACAGGCCGGAGCAATGTCAAAAAAAGATTTGGTCAAAAAAGAGGTGGCGGTACAAAATAAAAATTTTAAAATTGCTTCGACAAATATTCAAAAAGGTTTAATTGATACATTAAAAGCAATAAAAGCTTTGCAAAAAAATGATACAAAATCAGCAAAAGCGGATTTAAATGATGCGTCAAAATATTTTGACAAGGCTTTAAAACTGGATCCAAAACTTGGCTTGGTTCCATTTGCAAATGAAATAGTAGTTTACAAATATGCAGGAACCCCAAAGGATATCGAAGAATCCGTAAAAATTGCTCAAAGTATGTTAAAGAAAAACAGTTTGCAATTTGCAAGAGATTTATTGGCTCCGTTAAGAGATGAGATAGATATTTCTACCCACTACTTGCCTATGGATTTATATCCGAATTCCACCAAGATTGCAGCTAATTTGCTTAAAAAAGGTAAAACAAAAGAAGCTTTGCAAGAGTTGCAACTTGGTCTAAGTACCATTGTCAGTGATCAAGTGGTGGTTCCGATACCTCTTTTGGCAGCACAGGATTTGGTTGCAACAGCATCTAAGATAGATAAGAAAAAGAAAAAAGATGCTTTGAAACTTCTTGAAAGAGCTAAAATGGAGTTGAAAAAAGCCGTATTGTTGGGATATACATCAAATGATACTAAATTGTATAAGTCTTTAAAAGATGAGATAAACAATTTGGAAAAAGAGATAAATGGCAAAAATAGAGTTGAAGAATTGTACAGCAAGTTGAAAAAACATTTTAAAAATCTGGTAAACAAAGTTAGAGGAGAAAGAAAATTATATAATTCCAAATCTGTACTGAACGGAACAAAAGCGGAGCACAAAAATGCTACCAAAGAAGAAGATAAAGATGTTATCAACTTTGTAAACAAAAGCAAGCTGGATGCATTTTGATTCTAATTTGAAAACAACACTATAGTGCATAGTGCAAGAAGAAAAGACTGCTATATCAGGGGTTGACAAACTGCTTCTTGCACTTTGCTAAATTTTCTGAATTACTTACGGACAATCCTGCAAATTTCTTTTACAAAACCTTATGTCTTGTCTGCCTTTTATGGACTATATAGGTTGATAGAGGTATCCTCAATAAAAGTCTAATACATAATTTGTGTTTAAAATATAAAATGATATGATAAAGATATTCTAAGTAGAAAATATCAAAAGGCAAACTGTTGAAAGATATAAAAAAATTAATCAAAGAGAGATATCTTATACTTGACGGTGCTATGGGTACCCAGATTCAAGCTCTTAATATACCCAAAAAGATATGGGGCAAAAATGAGGGGTGCAATGAATATCTAAATGAAGTTTATGACGAAGGTATATATAAAATTCATAAAGCTTATATAAAAGCCGGAGCCGATATTGTCAAGACTAATACTTTTGGAGCATTGCCGTGGGTTTTAGATGATTATGATATGGCGGATAAAACATATGAGCTTGCAAAAAAAGGGGCGGCATTAGCCAAAAAAGCATGTTTGGAATATGAAACAAAAGAGAAGCCAAGATTTTGTGCGGCATCACTTGGACCGGGAACAAAACTCCCCTCTTTGGGTCACATTACTTATGATGAAATGTATATGGGATATAGGATTAGCATTGACGGTTTGATTGATGGAGGAGCAGATCTTTTTTTGATAGAAACTGCTCAAGATCCTTTGCAGATAAAGGCTTGCATTCATGCTATAGAAGATAGCTGCACTGACAAAGGTGTGAAACTTCCTATAATGGTTTCAGTTACCATAGAGCTTAGCGGAACTATGTTGATAGGAACCGATGCCGTTACCATAGCAACAATACTTGAGCCTTTTGATATTATTTCGCTTGGTTTTAACTGCGGAACAGGTCCCGAGCAGGTAAAAAAGCATTTGCTTACTTTGAGTAATGTTTGGAAAAAACCTATAAGTATTCATGCAAATGCCGGACTTCCTCAAAATAGAGGAGGTTATACATACTATCCTATGGGTCCTGTGGAATTTAGCGATATACAAGAGAGTTTTGGCAAAATTCCCGGTGTTGCTTTGATGGGAGGGTGCTGCGGTACTACGCCTCAGCATATAGCAGAGCTTTCAAAAAGAATGAAAGATAAAAAGCCCATACCTCCAAAAGGTAATCAGCCAAAATCCATAGCTTCACTTTTTGAAACAAGATCTTTAAAACAAGAACCTGCCCCTTTTTTGATAGGTGAAAGAAGTAATGCCACAGGTTCGAAAGCTTTTAGAGAATTGCTTTTAAAAGAGGATTATGAGGGGACATTGTCGGTTGCACAACAGCAAGTTAGATACGGAGCTCATGGTATAGATGTCAGTGTCGGATTTGCAGGTCGAGATGAAAGTAAAGATATGAAAGAAGTTATCTCACGATATACTCAAAAGATAACTTTGCCTCTTATGCCGGATACTACTCAAATTAATGCTTTGGAGACAGCATTAAAGCTGATAGGAGGTAAGCCGATTATAAATTCGGTCAATCTTGAAGACGGTATGGAGAAATTTGATAAAGTTTGTTCTCTTGCCAAAAGATTTGGCTGTTCGCTTGTTTGTCTAACCATAGATGAAAAAGGAATGGCAAAAACAAAAAAACAAAAACTTGAAATTGCTCAGAGAATTTATGAATTAGCTACAAAAAAACATGGTATTGACCCGGCTGATTTGGTATTTGATCTTTTAACTTTTACTGTTGGAAGCGGAGACGAAGAGTACTATACTGCGGCAATAGATACCATTGAAGCTATAAGAGATTTTGCAAAGATTCATCCTGAAGTCGGTTTTGTGCTCGGAGTATCAAATATCTCTTTCGGATTGGCTCGTCATGCAAGAGAATATTTAAATTCAGTCTTTTTGCATCATTGTGTAAAGGCGGGATTGTCTATGGCAATTGTTAATGTCAAAAGTATTATTCCGTTACATAAAATGAGTGAAGAGGAGATAAAAGTTTGTGAAGATTTGCTTTTTAACAAAAGAGACGAAGGGGATCCTCTTTTTAGATTTATAGAATTTTTTTCAGAAATTAAAGAAACAAACAAAGAAGAAGAGGACGAAGAGTATAAAAAATTAAGTGATGAAGAAAAATTAAAAAAACTGCTTATTGACGGTGATAAAGAGAGAATGATACCTCTTTTGGAAAATGTCAAAGATAAAATCGAACCACAGAAGATAGTTAATGAAATTCTTATAGACGCAATGAAAGTTGTGGGTGAGCTTTTTGGGAGCGGACAAATGCAGCTTCCTTTTGTTTTGCAGTCTGCTGAGGTAATGAAAGCAGCAGTTGATTATCTAAATCCGTATTTGCCAAAAGTTGAAAAAGAGAGTGAAACTACTTTGATTTTGGGAACTGTAAAGGGTGATGTGCATGATGTTGGAAAAAATCTGGTTGATATTATACTTTCAAATAACGGATATAAAGTTATTAATCTGGGTATAAAAGTTGATATAGACGATTTTGTAAAAGCATACGAAAAATTTGACGCAAATGCCATAGGTATGAGTGGATTATTGGTAAAATCCACAACGGTTATGAAAGAAAATCTTGAAATCTTAAAGCAAAAAGGCATAAAGATACCGGTATTGCTCGGAGGCGCGGCCTTGACGGATAAATTTGTAGAAGAGTTTTGCAGACCTGTTTATGATGGAGCAATATTTTATTGTAAAGATGCATTTGAAGGCATTGAGGCAATGAGCACAATAGAAAAAGGAGATATGAATACAACATTTAAAAGAATCCAAAAAGCAGAAAATACTCCCAAGGACAAGCTTAAAAAAGAATTACCTCCGATTCCGCCATATAGCAAGATAAAAATGCCAAGTCGCAATATAAAGATACCTATTCCGCCATTTTGGGGACGAAGAGTTTTAAAAACGGATATAAAAGATATAGCTTATGAATGGATAAATCACAAAATGCTTTTTACAAGAGCATGGGGATATACCAACAAAGGAAAAACAAAAGAGGAAAAACAAAAACAAAGAGACGAAGAGCTTTGGCCTCTTTATGAAAGAATAAAAAGAGATATAGAAAAACTTGATCTTTTTAGACCTACCTTGATATACGGATATTATCCTGTTAGAGGATATAAAGACGATATATATTTCTTTGATGAAAAAGAGGGATATTTTAATGAAAAAGAGGTAAATAAAGAACCACTTGAAGCAATAAAGCAAAGAGCCACAAAAGTTTTACATTTGCCAAGACAGATAAAAAAACCATATAGATGTTTAAGTGATTATCTTTCACCACACAGGCATGATGTTCTGGCACTGACTTGTGTAAGTGCAGGAGATAAATTTAGCAAATACGAACAAGAACTTTTCAAAAAAGGAAGTTATAAAGAGTATCATTTAATTCATGGTATAAGTGTAGAGTTGGCGGAAGCTTTGGCTGAAGTTATTCACAAACAGATAAGACTTGAACTTGGTATTGCTCAAAATGAAAAACATACTCTAAGAGATGTTAAAATGTCGGCTTATCAAGGATGCAGATACTCTTTTGGGTATCCTGCCTGTCCGAATCTTGCTGATAATAGGCTGATATTTGATCTTTTGAAGCCTGAAGAATTTGGCATAACTCTCAGCCCGACATATCAAATGCATCCGGAGCAAACTACTTCGGCTATGGTATTTCACCATAAAGAGGCAATGTATTTTAATGTTAAAGGTAATTAAAAACTTTATAAAAAAGGAGAACAATTGAAAAGTCCAAGAGGTTTTGGAAAGAGATATTTTTCTTTGGCTGCGATTTTGGCATTTAGTGCCGGAGCCGTTATGGCTGCGAATACCCAAAGTGTAGTTGATGCTCAAAATAAATCTTTTCATAAAAAAATAGGTAATGATAATGACGAAGAGGATAATCCTATCGTTATATCCAAAAAGATAGAGGTTAAAGAAATTGATGCAACATTTGCATCTGAAGTTTATACACAAAAAGATATAAAAAATTCTCACTCCAAAGATTTGTATGATTTTATAAATTCCCAAACATCACTAAACATTTCACCATCATTCGGAAACAGCTATACCCCCAAAATCGATATGAGAGGTTACGGTTTGGCAAATGGATATGAAAATATCGTTATTGCAGTAAACGGCAGAAGACTTAACAATATTGATATGTCCCCACAGCTTATATCCTCCATACCTATTGAAAGCATCAAGAAGATTGAAATTCTAAAGGGTAATGGTTCGCTTGAGTATGGTGATGGAGCAAATGCGGGAGTAATTAATATTGTCACGAAAGATTTTAAGGGAGTATCTTTTAAAAATTATGCAGGTTCGCATGGTCTTGTCCATACAAACGGTAATTTTGGAGTAAAGATTGCCAAAAATGTTTTGCTTGAAGGTTTTTTAAATTTTACAAAAAGTAACGGTGATAGGATTATTTCAACCGACAACATAAAAAATAAAGATAAAAATATTAACAAAGGGTTCAAAGTAACCTATATGCCCACTGAAAAATTAAAGTTTTATTTGGGTAAAACTTTTTCAAATATAGATATAAATTATGCCAATGCCTTGACTTTGTCACAATTTGAAGCAGACCCGAAAACCATACCGGCACCGTCATGGGGAACAAAATATACAAATCAGACATACGATACATCTATTTTAAGCGGCGGTGTAAGTTATGTTATAAATTCCGCTTATTCTATTGTTGCCAAAGCAAACAAGGAAAAAAAAGTTTCTAAATATATTGGAGTTGGAAGCGGATATGAAAACAAATATGATTATACATATGATAGTTATAATGCAAGAGTAAATTATCAAAATAATTTTGTTAAAACCGTATTTGGTGTGCAAAAATTTGACGGCAAAAGAGAAGGGTCAAACAATACAACCAAAAATAACCTTGGTTTTTATACAAGATCAGTTTTTTCATATAGCGATTATCATATATCACTTGGAATTAGAAATGAGAAAATAAAATATGAATTTAAAAATAACTCTTTGGATTTGACTCATGATAATACCTTGCAAGCTTATGAGATAGGCATAAATAAAAAATTATCAAAAAATTCTTCCATATTTGCTAACTATAACCGTTCTTTTCAAACACCTGATATAGATAGACTTTTTACATATAGTTTTAGTACGGGAAATTATGAATTTAACGGATTTATAAAACCCATGAAAGTAAATAATTATAATATAGGATACAGATATATCGGTTACCCAAATAAATTAAAGATATCATTTTTCTATGCTGATGTAAAAGATGAAATATACTATAATGCCGTTCCATGGCCCAAAACTTCAAGAAATACCAATCTTGATAAAACCAGAAAGTATGGTTTTGAGATAGAAGATAAATATAATATTCATTATAATTTGTATGCAAAATTAAACTATGGTTTTGTCAGTACCAAAATAAAGCAAAACAGTTCAAATCCTGCTATTGTCGGCAATGAGATTCCGGGTGTTCCAAAACACAATATAAAATTTTCTTTCGGATACAGACCAAATTATAAAACCACTCTTATTTTAACCCATGTTTATCGCTCGGGTACTTATGCAATGAGTGATTTTGATAAGAATTTCGGAAAAATGAAAAGTTACAATTCAACAAATATGGTTTTAAACTATAAGATAAAAAAGTTTAATTTTTTTGCAAAAATCAATAATATTTTTGATAAAAGAAATGCTCTTTTTGCAGATAACGGATCTACTATGGGTGTATATCCCACAAACTATGAAAGAACTTTTTTATTTGGAATGAGTGTCAAATTTTGATAAACTACAGATATTATCTTTGGTATAAATTTTTCAATTCTCTGTTTTTGGGGTTGAGCGTGGGGAGTATATTTGTATTGTATACTCCCCTTCAGCCATCTGTTTATTCTTTGGGCGGCATTGCTTTGGCACTGGGTATGCTTTTGATTGCAAAATTTTATGAAAAAATTATGAATATAAAAGATTTTTTTTATATAACACTTTTTGTAGAATTGACTGTGTTAGCATTTGTTAGCTCGTTCTTGATGCTTAATTATTCGTACAAAACGGCACTTATAGTTTATATCGGATATCAGATAACATTTGTTTTCGGCAGTTATCTTGTTAGAATGGAAACAATTGCTCTTAAGAAAACCATACTTTTATCATTTGCCGATATCGCAAAACAAAAAGGATATCTTTCAGGATTGGTGGCATCATATCTGTTTTATAAAACTCTTGAATATTTTGGTATAATAAATAAACAAATACAGGTGTATGATCTTTATATTGTAGCCTTTTTGCTTCAAATATTGATATTGTTCGTAGTTATAAAATCTTTTATACTCAAAAAGGATAAAAAATGAAAATAGATAAAGTTTTTATTGTAAATTCTTTTTCACTGCTGTTGGTGGCAAGCTCATTTTTTGTATCTCCTTGCTATGAAGATTATCTGTATTATGCAGGGCTTTTTGCATTTTCAGGTGCTTTGACCAATCAGCTTGCAATTCATATGCTTTTTGAAAAAGTTCCTTTTCTTTACGGCTCCGGTGTTATAACTTTGAAATTTGAAACATTTAAAAACTCTATTAAAAATTTAATAATGAATGAATTTTTTACAAAAGAACAGTTGGATATGTTTTTTGCAAAAGAAGAGAGTAAACTTGATTTGACGCCGATTATTGAAAATAGTGATTTCACTCCTGCTTATGAAGCATTGAAACAGAGTATAATGGAATCAAGTTTTGGTAGTATGTTTGCTATGTTTGCAGGAGAAAAAGCATTGGAGCCGTTAAAAGATGTATTTATAACAAAATTAAAAAATTCTATACTTTTGATAACAGGTTCGAATACTTTTAATGAAATGTTACAAAAAAGTCTGGCAAATTCTTCCGTAAGCAGTGATTTGATAACCAAGATTGAAAAGATTGTAGATAGCAGACTTGAAGAGTTAACACCCGTTATGGTAAAAGATATTATTAAAAATATGATTAAAGAGTATTTAAGTTGGCTGGTACTTTGGGGTGGAGTATTTGGCGGTATTATAGGTCTTGTTTCCGTAGCTTTAAGCAGGCTTTGATAATGATTGGGATTAGGATACTGGGCTCCGGAGGAAGTGTTGGCAAAAATGAATATACCACATGTATTCAAGTAACAAAGCATACTCTTATAGATGCCGGCAATATTATGCATGCTTTGGGAGAAGACGCAAAGGATATAAACTCCGTATTTCTTTCTCATTCACATTTGGACCATGTTATAGACATTGCTTATTTGATAGACAATACCCTCTCTTTTAGAAAAGAACCTTTAAAAATATATGCCCTTAAAGAAACTATTGATACAATCAAAGAAAATATATTTAATTGGAATATATGGCCTGATTTTAGCAAGATAAATTTACCGCATACCGATATAGCATCTATCAGTTTTATTCCTATAGAATTTGGTAAAAGCTATAAGGTTGAAAATGATATTTTGCTTACCCCGTTTCCTTCAAATCATACGGTACCCTGTAGCGGCTATATAATTGAGTCGAACAAAGGCTCTATCTTTTTTAGTGCCGATACTTATACAAATCCAAAACTTTGGGAAATGTTAAATAAAAATAAAAATATAAAATCTTTACTGATAGATGTATCTTTTCCAAGCAGAATGAAAAAAATAGCTAAAGAGAGTAAGCATTTGACACCTTCACTATTGAAAAAGGAGTTAAAACAGTTAAAAAGAGATAATTTTAATATATATATAAATCATTTAAAGCCAATATTTAAAGATGAAATTGTGCATGAATTAACTTTAATGAACTTCGAGGAAAACATAATCAATTATGATGATATTGTCACTTATGCCGATGGTAAAAAATATAAATCAAATGAAAATGCAATACTTAAAATTGGTAAATTAAAAAAAATAGGCATTGCACTTTCGGCAGAAAATAATTTGGATATTCTTTTGGAGATGATACTCAAAGAAGCTAAAAGTATCACGGGTGCAGACGGAGGAACACTCTACTTGCTGGATAAAAACAAATTAAAGTTTACCGTGGTGCAGAATGATTCTCTAAATATTAAAGCAGGAGGCAAATCATCTACTATAAAATGGCCTTCTTTACCGTTGTATGTAAAAGGAAAACCAAATAAAAAATTAGTGGCGGTAACTTGTGCGCTTGATGGAAAAGTTATAAATATACCCGATGTTTACAAAGTAAAAGATTTTGATTTTGAGGGAACAAAAGAATTTGATAGAAAAACAAAATACAAATCAAGATCAATGCTGGTGCTTCCTCTTAAAGATCATGAAAATAATATTATAGGAGTATTGCAACTGATAAATAAAATTAACAGTTTTGAAGAAAAAATAGAATCTTTTAACAAAGAAGATGAAGAGATAGCTTTATCTTTATCTTCTCAGGCTGCTATTGCCATCGCCAACAGTATGCTCATAAGAGATCTTGAAAAACTTGTTGAAGCATTTTTAAAAAGTATTATTTATGCCATAAGTAAAAAATCTAAACACACAGCAGGACATATAAAGCGTATGGTTGAGATAAGTATGATGATATCAAAAGGTATAAACAAAGATAGAACTATTTTTAAAAATGTATCTTTTGGTGAAAATGAACTCAAACAGATAAAATTATCCGCACTTGTTCATGATATAGGAAAACTTTCAATTCCGGAATATATTTTAGACAAATCCAAAAAGCTTGAAGGCATATATGACGGTATAGAAAAGATCAAATACAAAATTGAGATAATAAAAAAAGAATTACAAATTTCGGCCTTAAAAGGCGATATAGATATGGAAGAAGCAAAAAAAGAACAAGAAAAGCTTGAGAAATACTTTGAGCTTATCTCTTTATGCAACAGTGCATACGGATATTTAGATGAGGATACGGTTAATTTGCTCTGGAAGCTTGCAGATCGGAAATATAATTTAAACGGATCAACTTATACGGTATTAACAAAAGAAGAAGCCGGTTATTTGAGTATAAGAAAAGGTACGCTGAGTAAAAAAGAAAGAGAGATTATCAATTCTCATGCAAAAATAACTTTGGATATTCTTAAAAAATTAAAATTTCCCAAAAAATATAAAGATATTCCACAGATTGCCGGAAATCATCATGAAAAGCTTAATGCAAAAGGATACCCCAGAGGTTTAAAGGCTGATGAAATATCGTTTAAATCCAGAATCCTTGCAATCGCAGATATATTTGAGGCTTTAACTGCCAGCGACAGACCATACAAAAAAGCAAATCCTCTATCTTTGGCGATGCAGATATTGTATGATATGGCAAAGGATGGAGAACTTGATAGAAAAATTGTAAAATTTTTTTACAAATCAGGTCTATACATGGAATATGCAAAAAAAATACTTCCTAAAAGCAGTATTGATAAAGTTGATATAAATTTTGATGATTTGTAGCCAAAAGGAAATTTTTATATGATTTCGCAAGCATCTTTATTTTCCGTATTGAGAATTTCTCCGGTAAGCAAAATAAAAACACAAAAAGGCTTTAATTGAAATACGGAGATACGATTGATACGATAGAAGTCAATACAAGTAGACTCATTACAATCCTTTTTAATTTTTTATGATCTAATAAATTGCCAAGTTTGACTCCAAAAAGAGTTCCAAGAATAACTACAGGAGTAAAAGACAATCCTATTACGAAATAATAGACCAACTCTTTTCCAAAATTGTAATATAAAAGAACCAGTAAAAACGGAGATGCCAAAAAAAATAGTGCACTTAAGAATGCCCGTATCTCCAAAGCATTCCATCTGTGGGCCATTACCCAAAGTATTACCGGTGGTCCTCCCATGGAAATCATGCCAAGAAATATACCGCTTGATAGAAATGATAAAATACTCCAAAACCACCCTATTTCTTCTTTTGGTTTAACTTTAAACAGTAACTGAACGGCAACTATCAAAAGTATAACAATACCCACTATCTGTTTTATATTATTTTTATCAAAATCGTTTATCAGAGTTAACAGATAAATTCCAAGCGGTAAGCCCAGATATCTGAAAAAAGTTCCTTTGGCTACATCTTTCCATTTGATATATTTTCTTAGTTTGTATGTGGAAGTAAGGGATTGCATAAAAATTGGAATAGAAGTTACAGTAATAGCCTGAGGCAGAGATAATCCGCTCCAAATAAGCATAGGTATGGCAAAAATATTGAATGCAAAACCAACTGCTCCTTGAATTGTACTGCAAACAAAAAGTATTACCCCTATAAGAACGATAATGGTTATACTCATTATCTATTTTCTCTTAACAGTTTTGCTAAAAAATTATTGAAAGTGGTTGCAAAATTATGAATATCTTTTTTGCCAAACGGAGCAGGGCCTTTTGTTTTTTCTCCGCTATCTCTAATTTCTTGCATAAGATTTCTTATAGCAAGGTGAGATTTTATATTTTCTTTATTATACAAAGTACCTCTGTGATCTATAGCATATGCCCCTTTTGAGACAATCCTGTCAGACAGAGGTATATCCGAAGTAATAACTATGTCGTTTTTTTGAACAAGTTTTACTATGTGATGATCAGCTTCATCTATACCTTTACCGACTATTATATATGAGATTAAAGGTGATTTGCCGATGCTGATTTTTTTATTGGAGATAACATATGTTTTTAATTTCAATCTTTCTATACTTTTAAAAATAATAGGTTTTAAAAGATTTACAAGAGCATCTCCATCTATAAAAAGTACCATTAAATGAAACTCTCCTTGGCTTAAGAGATTACTGTGCAGTGGTCTCTATAAGTGTTTATCTATATTTTATTTGTAAAAGTATAGTATAATTTTTAAAGATTTGATATAAAAAATGAGATATTTTAGTGATTTGTGATTGTTTGTCTTTGATTTTGTCCGGGTAAAATAAACTTTTAAGATACTCTAAAAACTTCAAAAAGTATATTTTTTGGATAATATTGTTAGAAAAAATAGTTAAAAATATCCTAAAAACATATAGATTTTTCAAAATGAGATGGCCGGGAGAGGGGGATTCGAACCCCCGGAGGTGTTACCCTCACCGGTTTTCAAGACCGGCACATTCAACCGCTCTGACATCTCCCGACAATAACAAAAATGGAGGCGACACCCGGATTCGAACCGGGGATCAGAGCTTTGCAGGCTCCTGCCTTAGCCACTTGGCTATGTCGCCCTGATATTCAAAAAATGGTGCCCGGGGCCGGACTTGAACCGGCACGATCGCAATGATCGAGGGATTTTAAGTCCCTTGTGTCTACCAATTCCACCACCCGGGCAAAAAATCGTAAAAGCGAAGCTTTTAGAACGACAACTGCTTGTCGTTCGGCGATTTTTTGGACAAATCGATGTGCATTTATGCACCGGTTTGTCGGGGTACCTTGAAGCAAATTTTAATTTGCGGTTCATTTCGGAACGAAATGGAATCAAATCAAATGATTTCGCAAACCAAGAAATTGCTTTTTGCCAAGCGACAACTGCTTGTCGTTCGGCGATTTTATATCTTTATAGACTAAAAACAATCCAAAGAGATATACAAAAACAGCAAATATTTATCATTTACAGTTTTATGGAGCGGGAAACGAGGTTCGAACTCGCGACCCCGACCTTGGCAAGGTCGTGCTCTACCACTGAGCTATTCCCGCAAAAAAAGAGATGAAATTATATCCAAAAAAAAGCTAAAAGTAAAGCAAAATAAGTTATAATCACTCAAAATATTATTTATAAGGAATAGTGCATGAGAAGTGATGAAGTTAAAAAAGGATATCAAAGAGCACCACATAGAAGTCTCTTTAGGGCAACAGGCTTGAAGGATGAGGATTTTGATAAGCCGTTTATCGGTGTAGCCAACTCTTTTATTGAGATAATCCCCGGACACTTTTTTCTTGATAAGTATGCCAAAATTATAAAAGACGAGATAAGAAAAAACGGATGTGTACCATTTGAATTTAACACCATAGGGGTTGATGACGGTATTGCTATGGGGCATGACGGTATGCTTTATTCCTTGCCAAGCAGAGAGCTTATAGCTAATTGCATTGAAACTGTTATGAATGCACATAAGCTTGATGCTATGATTTGTATACCCAACTGTGACAAAATAACTCCCGGTATGGTTATGGGAGCATTAAGGGTAAATGTTCCAACTGTTTTTGTTACGGGAGGACCGATGAAAGCCGGCAAATTAAATGATGGTACATCTATAGATTTGGCAACTGTTTTTGAAGGAGTAGGACAGCTTGAAGCAGGAGAAATAACTGAAGAAAAACTGGTTGAGCTTGAATGTGCGGCATGCCCAAGCGGAGGAAGTTGTAGCGGTATGTTTACTGCCAACAGTATGAATACTTTATTAGAAGCCATGGGAGTAGCATTAAAAGGCAACGGAACTATACTGGCTTTAACTCCAAAGAGAGAAGAGCTTTTGAGAAAAGCTGCTAAAAGGATATGCGAAATAGCAAAGTCAAAAGAATTGTCGGAAAAATTCAAGTTTAAAAACATACTAAATAAAAAAGCGATAAATAATGCTTTTGCCGTTGATATGGCAATGGGCGGAAGCACTAACACAGTTTTGCATATGTTAGCTATAGCAAGAGAAGCAGGAGTTGATTTTGACTTGGCAAATATAAATGAAATGAGCAAAAAAGTTTCCCATATAGCAAAAATTTCTCCATCTCTTTCTACTGTTCATATGGAAGATATACATAGTGCCGGTGGTGTTAGTGCCGTTATGAAAGAGATAACAAAAAGAGGCAATAATGTTTTGGCACTTGACAATTTAACTATCGAGGGAGAAACCATAGGAGAAAGAATAGACAAATCCGAGATAACCGATATAGATATTATCCACACAATAGACAATCCTTACAGTAAAGTAGGAGGGCTTGCCATACTTTACGGAAATCTTGCACTTGAAGGAGCAGTTATAAAAACTGCCGGAGTAATTGCAAGTATGAGAAAATATAGTGGTAAAGCAGTTTGCTTTGATTCTCAGGATGATGCTATAAAAGGTATAACCGGTGGTAAAGTAAAAGCCGGAGATGTAGTAGTTATAAGGTATGAAGGGCCAAAGGGAGGCCCCGGTATGCAAGAAATGCTAAGTCCCACTTCACTTATTATGGGAATGGGATTGGGAGATAAAGTCGCACTTATAACAGACGGAAGATTTAGCGGGGCAACACACGGAGCAAGTGTGGGTCATGTTTCACCCGAAGCCGCTGAAGGCGGAGTGATAGGACTTTTGAAAGATGGTGATATTATAGATATTGATGTTGATGAACATATATTGAGTGTTAGATTGAGTGATGAGGAAATTGAAAAAAGAAGAAAAACTTTTAATCCAAAACCAAGAAAAATTGATAGCAAATGGCTTAAACAGTATAGAATTCTTGTAACAAATGCGGCTCACGGGGCAGTGTTAAAAACCGAGCTTTAATAAATGGAAAGTTTTTTCAATCTATTCTTGGCTGAGGCAGTAGCCGTCTTTGCCATACTTGATCCTGTGGGAGTGAGTGCAATGTTGCCATCACTCCTGCATCAAAATATTACAAAACAAGAAATTAGAAAAGTTGCTTTTATGGCAACTTTAACTGCCGTTATAGCCTTTTTTATTGTGCTTTTGAGTGGAGACTTTATACTAAAACTTTTCGGTATAGATATGAATTCACTAAAAGCAATGGGCGGAGTTGTACTTTTGCTCATGGCAGTAAATATGGTAAATGGCCATAGTAAAAAAAAGTCTCATCACTCGAAAGAAGAAGAGGATGAAGCAAAAGAGCATGAAAATCTGGCTGTTATACCCATAGGAATACCAATTATTTTCGGCCCCGGACTTTTTGCAACGGTAATAGTTTATAAGTCTCAAGCAGAAAATATCCAAGATGTATTTTCTTTGATTTTCGCTTTTTTGATAAATGCTTTTATTCTTTATATGACTCTTAGAAATTCTATATATATCAAAAAAGTTGTGGGTATTACGGGGGAAAGAATAGTTACAAGACTTATGGGTCTTATAACGGGTGCTATTGCTATACAATTTATAGTTGGCGGCGTAGTTGAAATCGTAAAGAAATATATATGAAACAATCATGCTTCAAAAAACACAAACAAAAATAAAAATCATGATTGTTTCTCTCGCCGACAGGTGTAGCATAAGTTTTACCCCACAAAATTTTAAAATTTTGTGGGGACCCCAAAGAGATAGGAATTTTTGTTGGAATTTATTTCCGACAAAAAGGAGATATTAAAATGAAACAATCATATTTCAAAAAAACACAAACAAAAATAAAAATCATGATTGTTTCTCTCGCCGACAGGCGTAGCTTTAGTGATAGGAATTTTTGCCGGAATTCATTTCCGACAAAAAGGAGATTTTAAGGTGAAAATTATGATTGCTATGAGCGGAGGAGTTGACTCTTCAACCGTAGCTTATATGCTTAAAAACCAAGGACATGAAGTGGAGGGAGTTTATATGAAACTCCACAATAACCCAAACTATCATAAAACCAATATAGAAAAAGTTAAAAAAATAGCTGAGTTTTTGGGTATCAAATATCATGTTTTGGACTTAAGCAAAAAATTTGACAAGTTTGTCTATAAACCCTTTATAGATAGTTACAAAAAAGGCAAAACGCCAAATCCGTGTATCTTATGCAACCGCACTATCAAATTTGGCGAACTTGTAGATTTTACAAAAAAAGAAGGGTTTGATAAACTCGCAACCGGACATTATGCAGATATCAAAGATGGTTTTATATCCGAAGCCAAAGACAAAAGCAAAGATCAAAGCTACTTCTTGTCTAATATAAAAAAAGAAAATATACCGTATCTTTTATTTCCCTTGAACGATATATTGAAAAAAGATTTAAAAACTACCGCATCAAAAATAAAAATATTAAAAGATTTTTCAGCACAAAAAGAGAGTAGTGAAATATGCTTTGTAGATACGACTTACATAGATATCTTAAAAGATTATATCGATACTGATATGCCGGGAAATGTTGTAGATAAAAACGGCAATATTATAGGCAGACACAAAGGATATATGCATTACACCATAGGCAAAAGAAAAGGTTTTGAAGTTTTTGGTGCACTCACTCCCCACTATGTTATCAAAATAGACCCGAATAAAAACGAGATAACCGCAGGTAGCAAAGAAGATCTCAAGATAAAAAGTTTTTTTATAAAGGATATCAATCTTTTTATAGACAAATATGAATTTGAAGCCGGTGTAAAGATAAGATACAGAAGTTCTAAAACTCCATGCAGGGTTATTTTAGACAAAGAAAACAATAGTGGAGAAGTTTTACTTAAAGAACCTGTTTCCGGACTTGCAAGCGGACAAATGGCAGTTTTTTACAATGATGATAAAGTCATAGCAGGAGGATGGATAGTATAATTTATCTTTTAATGTTTTTACCTTTTTCTTTCTTCAATTATCTTCTTTATGATTTTATTTTTGTTTGCTGAAAAAGCAAAACATGTATCTACCTTACATGCAATAAAATTCTTATTATTTATTGCTTTGTAAAGTATAAATACACAAGAAAGTTTTTTCTGTAAATCTTCTTTTAACTTCATTAAGGAAGCTTTTTTACTTTTTATAATGATATATCCCTTTTTAAAGGCCAAAATATCAAGTACGGCCTGCGGAAAATTAGCCGGATATTTTGATACGAGCATACTGTTTGTTTCTATGGTATTTTTTGCCAACTCTTCATATGACAATTTTTCTTTTAAAAGAGCAAGCTTTAAAAGATTATCAACCATGATTCCAAGTGAACTTACATAGGCATTATCGTCAAATGTGGCTTTTACCCTAAAAGGCTTTAAAGAATAGTACCAAATACCATTTGTATAAAATTTTGAAATTGCTTTCTTGGTAAAATCATTGGCTTTTTTTAAATAAGAATTATCAAAAGTTGCTTCATATGCACCAATCAGTGCTGAAACCAAAAATGAATAATCCTCAAGATTTGCCTCTATTTTTGGCTTTTTGCCAAGAAGTACCTGATGATAAAGCTTTTTATCTACATATATTTTACTCATCAGGGATTTAATGGATTCAACAGCATAATTCTTATACTCAGGATTTATTTTAGATGCTTTAAAAAGTGATTTTATTAAAAGTGCATTCCACGAAGTCAATATCTTATGATCCACAAAAGGATACACTCTTTTTTCTCTTATACTGAGCAAAACTTTTTTTGCTTTATCAAAATTTTTGGGCTTTGTATCTATTTCATCAATATAGGGATTATTTTTTCCTTCAAAATTTCCGGTTTTTGTAATATTTAAATAATCAAGTATCTCTTTGTAATTTTTTATACCGGCTCCGACAAGTGCAGCTTTTACTTCTTGATAATTAAAAACAAAATAGGCACCTTCTTCTTTTTTTCCAGTTTTCATATCTATACTATCCGCGTCACTTGCACTGTAAAAAACTCTATCTTTTTCAAATTTATGTTTTAAAAACACCACCAAATCATTGACTATATTTTTATACAATTCTTTTTTTGTTATCCTATAAGCCAGAGTGTAAACTTCCAAAAGTTCCGCATTTGTATAGAGCATTTTTTCAAAATGAGGTATCATCCATTTTTCATCAGTTGAATATCTGTAAAAACCGCTCTCGATTTGATCATAAATCCCGCCTTTTGCCATAGCTGTAAGTATACCCTCAGCCATATCAAGAACTTTTTTATTGTGATTTAATTCATATATTCTAAGCAATACTCTCAATGTAGAACAATGAGGGAATTTCGGAGCAAAACCTATTCCGTAATTGTCTTTATCGAAATTTTTTTCAACTCCTTTGATAAACTTTTCTTCTATATTGTTTTCAATCATATTTGAAAATTTTTTAGGCTTGGTTTCCATTATATTAAGATATTTTTGTACTTCTGAAGCTACATTTTCTATCTTTTTATAATTATTTTTTTTCAATTCAATAAAATATTTTAACAACTCCATAAGCCCCACTCTTCCATATTTTGTCTCTCTTGGAATATATGTTGCACTAAAAAACGGTTTTCCGTCGGGAGTTAAAATAATACTTAACGGCCATCCGCCTCCTCTTTTGTTCATAAGATAATAAACATCTTGAAAATGCTTATCAACAGATGGCATCTCTTCTGTATCAACTTTGATGGCAATATAATTATCATTTAGAATTTTTGCAACTTCTTCATTTTCAAAAGACTCCTCTTCCATTACATGACACCAGTGACAAGTGCTGTATCCGATAGATAAAAAAATGAGCTTATTTTCCTTTTTTGCTTTCTCAAAAGCTTTTTTACTCCATGGCATCCAATTTACAGGATTATGTGCATGCTGTAAAAGATATGGAGAATCTTCATATATTAATTCATTTGTATATTTGTAGGTTTTTGCCTGTGTCATTATTGTCACCATAATTAAAATAAATATGACTTTTTTCATATTTGTTCCTCATAAAAGATATCTAAGAGTATCAAAATCGTTGTTAATGCACGATTTTTTCACAATTTTAATATAAAGTTTTAAGTATAAAACAAATGGAGGTCTAAAATGAAAAAACTAATTTTAATCGGACTGATTGCAGGACTTGGTATAAATTTGAGTGCAGAAAGTTTTATTATACGAGATAGAGCCGAAGTTGTAAGAAGCAAACCTATATATAGAAATGTTGTAAAAAGAGTTCCCTATCAAGAGTGTTGGAACGAACAAGTGCCTGTCAATGATTATTATGACGATGACGGTGGTAATACCATAGACAATAATTTTGGTGCCCTTATAGGCGGAGTTGCAGGAGGTATTTTGGGACATCAATTAGGAGGTGGTAGTGGCAAAACCGCCGCTACTGTCGGAGGTGCAATCATTGGAACACTTGTTGGAAAAAATCTCTCACATACAAATCACAGAAGAAGATACACAAGCGGATACACAACAAAACGCAAATGTGTAACAAAATACAGCGAAACAAGAGATACAGTTATAACAAGATATAAAAATATAGCTTACTATCAAGGCAGAAAAATAGTGAAATTCAGCAACAAGCCTTTAAGATATATAAGTATCAGAAAAATTATAGAGTATTAAGCATCTTGCCAAAACAATACAAATTAATATGCGGGAAAAACTATCCCGCATATTTTAATGTTTCTTCATACCCGTCTTTAATAACTTCATAAATATTTCTAACCTCTTTCGCATCGCCAATTACAGAATATTTTATACCTATTTTGTTCAAATACCGTCATATAGTAGCAACACCTACTTTTGATTAGATTTTAAGTCTTTTTTTAGTAGTATTTGGCACAAAACAATTATCAAGGAGCTATATTGTTAGGTTCATTAACTGACTCTTTTAAAACAGCTATAAATAAAATACGCTTTGCTGATGATGACAAAGCATTGAAAAAAGCACTTGACAATCTCAAAAAATCACTTCTTAAAAGCGATGTTCACCATAAAGTGGTAAGAGAGCTTATAAAAAATGTAGAAATCGAGACTAAAAGAGCCGGTATTGGAAAAGAAAACTTTCTAAAATCACTCAAAGAAAATCTCTTAAATATTCTTAATACAGGTGGAAAACAGGGATTTGTTTTTTCTTCAAAACCTCCTACCGTTGTTTTAATGAGCGGACTTCAAGGAAGCGGTAAAACTACCACTACTGTAAAACTTGCATACTATTTGAAACTCAGAAAGAAAAAGGTACTAATTGCCGCTTGCGATTTACAACGTCTTGCTGCCGTAGAGCAATTAAAACAACTATGTGAACAAAATGAATTGGATCTTTACTATGATGAAAACGAGAAAAATCCTCTTAAAATCGCAAAAAATGCCTTAAAAAAAGCAAAGGATGCTCTTTATGATGTACTTTTAGTAGATACCGCGGGACGACTTGCCATAGACGAAGAATTAATGGATGAATTAAACTCTATCAAAAAAGCTTTAAATCCCGATGAAGTATTTTATGTAGCTGATTCTCTAACCGGTCAGGATGCAGTAAGAAGTGCGGTAACTTTTAATGAAAAATTAGGACTCAGCGGTATAATTCTTTCCAAATATGATGGTGACGGCAAAGGAGGAGTAGCTCTTGGAATTGCCAAACAAACCGGAGTTCCTTTGAGATTTGTAGGTATCGGGGAAAAAGCACCCGATCTTGAATTATTTATTCCTGAAAGAATTGTCAACAGACTCATGGGAGAAGGTGATCTTGCCTCTTTGGCAGAAAAAACAAGTACCATAATAGACGAAAAAAAAGCTAAAAAATTAACCCAAAAAATGAAAAAAGGTGAATTTAATTTTAATGACTTTATGGAACAAATGGAAAGTATGAAAAAACTTGGCAATTTAAAATCAATAGTCGGAATGATACCCGGACTCTCATCTATGGCAAACCAGATAAAAGATATGGATCTGGAAAATTCGGCTGAAATAAAAGCTATGAAGGCTATGATTAGCTCAATGACAAAAAAGGAAAGAGAACATCCTTCACTTTTAAACAACAGTAGAAAAAGAAGAATTGCACAGGGTGCAGGATTATCTCAAATGCAAGTAAACCGTTTTATAAAACAATTCAACAATGCCGCTAAAATGGCTAAAAAATTCTCCGGCAAAAAAGGAATGCAGGATTTGCAAAGTCTCATGGGAGGACAGGGAAGAAATTTTCCAAGATAATATCAATATATAAAATTATTATTGATTAAAGGGTATTTTAATACTCATAAAAACTTTACAATTAGAACTATTTTTGATATAATTCACTTTCGTTTTGACTTTTGAAATAATCCCTCTGTGATCAAAAGTTGCAAAAAACACCAAATGGTGGTAAGAGGCAAAATACTACAAATATTCTGCAACAATTTACCACACTAATACTTACAAAAGGAAAAAAATGACAGTAGTTAGATTAACAAGAATGGGTAGAAAAAAGAAGCCTTTTTACAGAATTGTTGTAACAGACAGTAGAAAAAGAAGAGATGGTGGCTGGATAGAGTCAATAGGATACTATAACCCTTTAACCGAACCTGAAACTATAAAGTTTGATGAAGAAAGACTTGCATATTGGAAAAGTGTCGGTGCAAAACTTAGCGACAGGGTAAAAAAGATCACCGAAAGCAAATAAAATGGTTGAAGATTTTATACGTGAGTTTACACTTCTTTTAGTTGATAAACCCGAGCTTGTAAAAATAGAAAATAATACTGTTGATGAAAGTTACAGTGAAATTACCATCTATGCCCACAAGAGCGATACGGGTAAACTAATAGGCAAAGAAGGTAAAATGATAAACTCACTCAAAACTGTTATATCAGGATGCAAAGCCAAAGATAACAGATCATACAAAATTATGGTAAAAGCGATTGAAGAAAAGTAATCTTGTAAAGATTGCTCAGATAGGTAAAACTGTAGGTTTAAGGGGTGATTTAAAACTCCACCTACATACGGATTTTCCTGAACAATTCAAAAAAAAGAGAGCTTTTTTTAAAAATGATTTAACTAAGCTTATCATAGAAAATTACAATCCCCAAAGAGGTATTGTAAAATTTTTTGGATTTGACGATAAAGAAGATGCTTCCGTACTTATAAACCAGTTTTTATATACTACTATCGAAGATAGCCAGAATTATTGTGCCTTAAAAGATAATGAATATTTTTGGTTTGACATTATAGATGCCAAAGTTTATCAGGATGATTTATATCTGGGTCATGTTGTTGATATCCAAAGATTTGACCCGGATGATTTTCTTGTGATAAAAACAGATAAAAATCTTCAAAATATGTCTCTGCCAAAACAATTTCTCATACCCTACATAAAAAGATATATTGTAGATTTTGATAAAAATAGCAAAACCATATATACCAAAGATACATTGGATTTACTAAAAAGTTCATGAAATTTACATTTCTTACTCTCTTTCCGAATCTTGTAAAACCATATTTTGATGATTCAATTTTAAAAATTGCTTCCAAAAAGGGAATTTTGCAATTTGATTTTCTCAATCCCAGAGATTTTACTCTTGATAAGCACAAAAAAGTAGATGATACACTTATCGCAGGAGGAGCAGGTATGCTCATGACTCCTCAACCGCTTGCTGATGCTATAAAGCATATAAAAACAAATGATAAAAATGCTTATATAATTTTTACAGCACCTTCAGCTAAACTTTTCAAACAAAAAGATGCCAAGAGACTTGCAAAAAAAGAACATATTGTATTTGTAAGCGGAAGATATGAGGGAATTGATGAGAGAGTTATTGAAATGTATGCAAATGAAGTTTTCAGTATTGGAGATTTTATACTCACAGGAGGTGAACTTCCTTCACTTGTAATGAGTGATGCTATAAGCAGAAATATCCCCGGAGTTCTTGGAAACAGTTCATCTTTACAAGAAGAAAGCTATGAAAACAATCTTTTGGAAGCCCCTTCTTTTACAAAACCAAATATTTTTGAAAAAAACAGCATCATTAAAGAGTTTTTAAAGGGAAATCACGGTAAAATTGCATCCTTAAAATATGAATTATCGCTTTTAAAGACAAAGTACCACAGAATTGACTTGTATAAAAAGCTAAAAACCAAAGGAAATGTTCATGAGAAATAGATATGTAGAAGCTTACGAGCAAAAACAATTTAAAGAAAAAAATATACCTGATTTTAGAGCAGGCGATACTCTTAGAGTTGCGGTTGAAATTAAAGAAGGTGATAAAACCAGAATTCAAAATTTTGAAGGTGTTTGTATAGCTAAAAGAGGTTCAGGGACTGGTGCAACTTTTATAGTCAGAAAAATTGGTGCAAACAATATAGGAGTTGAGAGAATTTTTCCATTATACAGTGACAGCATAGAGAGCATAACTGTCCTTCGAAAAGGAAGAGTAAGAAGAGCAAAACTTTTTTATTTAAGAGATAGAAAAGGTAAAGCCGCAAGAATCAAAGAACTTAAAAGAAAATAATCCTTTCCAATGCAAAAAAGCAGTAAATATTTTACTGTTTTTTTGCATTTTAACAATATGATATAATTATACCTTAGATTATCCTAAGGAGTTATATCCTATGCTTTATAAAGAAGCTGCCAAAATCATCAAAAATAGCAAAAAACTTGTTGCATTTACAGGAGCGGGAATATCAGTTGAAAGTGGTATTCCGACTTTCAGAGGTAAAAACGGCCTTTGGAGTAAATATAATCCTATCATTTTAGATATAGACTATTTCAAAGAAAATCCCAAACAAAGTTGGCTAAAGATAAAAGAGATTTTTTATGATTATATGATTAATACTAAACCAAATTTTGCTCATAAATATCTTGCTTTTTTGGAAAAAAAAGGGATATTAGAAGCTGTCATAACTCAAAATATTGATGGACTTCACCAAGCGGCGGGGAGTAAAAATGTTATAGAATTTCATGGTACTACAAAAAAACTTATCTGTATAAAATGTGGCACAAGTTACAAAAGCGATACAATCGATCTTAAAATTTTACCGCCTATATGCAAAAATTGCGGTTCGGTTTTGAAACCTGATTTTGTATTTTTTAAAGAACCTATCGAGGGTGAATCTTATAAAAAAGCATTTGAACTTGTTAAGACAGCGGATACCTTACTCATTATAGGTACAACAGGTGAAATTATGCCCGCAAGCGAATTTCCATATCTTTGCAAAGGAAAAGTCATAGAAATAAATCCCGAATTTTCCAAATATACCAAAAGCAAAACAGATATTTTTTTACAGGAAAAAGCTGTAATCGCTACAAAAAAGCTATATGAGTTGTACTAACATCATATAAAAAATAGTACCTCCAAATATAGACATTAGATAATTATTGAATTTCAAGTGCAAAAGTATCGTAACAATAATTGAAATTATCTCTTTTAGCCCATATGGCTTTACACTAAAATTAACATTTGTTAATGTGTAAAAAACAAGTATACTCATGATAATCGGAGGAAAATTTCTTTCAACAAAAAGTATAATCTTCGGAGGTTCATGCTTTATAAAAAAAAGAAACGGAAAAACTCTTGTTATATAGTTTGCGATACTCATTATAAGTATAGCCAAAAGCAAATATTCATAATCACTCATTTTCAATTCTCTTTTTAAGTATAAACATACCGATAAGTGCAAGACCAATGGAAACCACAAGCATATCATTTTTTGGAACTGTAACAAAACCTATAATGCTAACAACACCACCTAAAATAAACGGAGTAAACTTTTTTATCTGCTTATACTGTTCTATCGCTAAAACTACAAAAAGAGCAGTCAATGAAAAATCCAATCCTTTTGTATTAAAGTGTACACTACTGCCAAATATGGAACCTGCTATAGTACCGCCAACCCAATATGATTGATTTAGCATACCGAGATATAAATAATACCACTTTTTCTTTATATTTTTTTCCGTCTTGACAGTTGTTAAAAGTGCATATGTTTCATCAGTCAATGCAAAAATTAGATAAGGTTTTAAAATAGCTTTTTTAAATTTTTGCAAAAGCGACAACCCGTAAAATGATTGTCTTAGATTTACCATAAGAGACGCTATAAAAATATCTACAAATCCTGTTTTAGCACTCAAGAGAGAAACTGCCAAAAATTGCAAAGCCCCGGCATATATAACAATTGACATCAATATTGCAAAATACCATTTTAATCCGCTTGAAACTGCCAAGAGTCCAAAAGCAAAACCAAGCACACTATATCCCATCATTACGGGGATAGATACTTTAAATGCAACCTTAAGCTCTCTTTTGTGAAACATACAAAAGCCTTAAAAGCTATCTTGCAAGATATTTTAATGGGAAAGAATTTGGCTGAGAAAAAGCTTCAGCCTGTCAGATTCAGGATTTTCAAAAAACTCTTTAGGAGGATTTTCTTCTACTATTTGACCTGACTCCATAAAAACAACTCTATCTGCAACTTTTTTGGCAAATCCCATTTCGTGAGTTACACATATCATTGTTCTGCCCTCTTGTGCCAATTCAATCATAACATCCAAAACTTCCGCAACCATTTCCGGATCCAATGCACTTGTAGGTTCGTCAAAGAGCATAATAGTTGGATTTTTACAAAGACTTCTTGCTATTGCCACCCTTTGTTGCTGTCCACCACTTAATTGATTGGGGTATTTGCTTGCCTGGTCGGCTATTCCTACTCTTTCAAGATATTTCATAGCTATCTTAATTGCTTCTTTTTTCGGTGTTTTTTTAACCCATATAGGAGCCAAGGTAAGATTGTCAAGTATCGTCAAATGAGGAAAAAGATTGAAATGTTGAAAAACCATAGCAACATCTTCTCTGATAGCTTTTATCTTTTTTACATCATCACATACTTCTATACCGTCAACAACTATACTTCCCTCTTGAAATTGCTCAAGATAATTTATACACCTTATAAGAGTTGATTTACCCGAGCCGGATGGACCACACACTACAACTATTTCACCTTTTTTAACTTCCATGTTTATATCTTTTAACACATGAAAATCTCCATACCATTTATTTAAATTTTTTATCTCTATTATATTTTTATCTTCCATTTTTTTTCCTATCTTAAGTCAGTATTGAATCTATCTTCTAAACTCTTGCTATATTTACTCATAGCAAAACAAAATACCCAAAATATTATAGTTACAAATACATATCCCTCTTTTTCAAAACCCAACCAGTGAGTATCGGTACTTGTTAACTGAACCATAGCCAAAAGATCAAACAAGCCAATGATAAGAACAAGGGTAGTATCTTGGAATAAGGCTATAAAAGACCCTACAAGGTTTGGAATTGCAACTTTTAGTGCCTGGGGCAGTATTACAAGTAGCATCTTTTGCCAATAAGAAAGTCCTATGGCATCTGCTGCTTCATACTGACCTTTTGATATAGATTGCAAGCCACCTCTTATAATTTCTGCTATATATGCGGCCTGAAAAAACGAGATACCTATAAGTGCTCTTAATAACTTGTTAAATGTTACACCTTCCGGAAAAAACAGAGGAAGAATAACTGATGACATAAAAAGTATAGTAATCAAAGGAACACCTCTTATAAACTCTATATATGTCACACTTACACTTTTAATGATAGGAAGATTTGACTGTCTTCCAAAAGCTAAAACTATACCTATAGGAAATGATGCTATGATACCGACACCTGCAACCAGGATAGTAAGCATCAAGCCTCCCCATTTATTTGTATCAACTACTTTTAAACCAAAAGCACCGCCGTGAATCAAATAATATGTTACGATCATATAAATAATAAAGATAGCAATCTTTGCTATATTATTTTTTATAAATTTAAAAGAGAGAATTACGACTCCGAAAAGAATATATACCGTATTTGGTCTCCAATGCAGATCAAGTGGATAAAACCCATACATATACATATCCCATTTTGCTTTTATAAATAGCCAGCAAGCTCCATCTCCCGTACAGTCAGCCCTACTGTTTCCAACAAAATGTGCATCCAAAACTGCCCATTTTATAAATGGAGGAATAATAAGATACAAAAGATAAAATCCCAAAAGTGTCATTGCACTGTTTAGAGGACTGGAGAAAAGATTTTCTCTAAGCCATCTTATGATGCCCCTTGAAGTTATCGGAGCAGGTTTTTCTTGAACTTTTTCATATACCATATTATCGCTCCTTTATCTTCATTTTGTGATTTATTACATTAAGTATTGCTGATACGACAAGACTTATAACAAGATAAACTGCCATTGTCATTGATATCATCTCTATGGCTTGTCCTACCTGATTGAGTGCAGTTCCTGCAAATACGGTAACAACTTCCGGATAGCCTATTGCAGTAGCAAGTGATGAGTTTTTTATAACATTTAAATATTGATTTATAGTCGGTGGAATTGCAATTCTGATTGCCTGAGGCAAGATAACAAGTTTAAGTGACTGATAAGGGGTCAATCCTATAGAAGCTGCAGCCTCTTTTTGCCCTTTTTTGACTGCTTCTATACCGCTTCTTATAGCTTCTGCTATAAAAGTTGCGGTATAAATTGTAAGAGCAAAAGCAAGAGCTAAGAACTCAGGAGAAAAAACTTTTCCGCCTTTAAAATTAAAACCATGCAGTTTTGGTACATCCCAAACTATATGGTTGGGAGCAAAAAGATAAAATATATATGGCAAAACTATAAGTATAAGTATACCCCAAGGTAAAAAGAAAAATTCTTCTCCTGTTTCTTCCTGCCTTTTATTTAGCCATCTGTTTATAAAATAAACAACAATAATTGCTACAATTATTCCTATAATTATATACCATCCACTTTCTCCAAATATAGGCCTTGGTACTATAAATCCACGGTTATTTAAAAAAATTTTATCTAAAAATTCCATACTTTTTCTTGGTGGTGGTAAAGTAGCCAAAACAACATTGTACCAAAAAAGTATCTGTAAAAGTATAGGTATATTTCTAAATGTATCTATGTAAGCTGAAGCCAATTTAGCTATAAGCCAATTCTTTGACAGTCTTGCCACTCCTATAATAAGCCCTAAGACCGTAGAAAGTATAATAGCCCAAAAAGAGACTATCAAAGTATTTAAAACACCTACTTCAAAAACAGTCCAATATGTTGAAGTTTCGGTATATGGTATTGGCGACTCATTGATAGCAAACCCTGCGGTTGTATCAAGAAAATCAAAACCTGTTCTTATGCCTCTTTGTTCTATATTGTGTATTGTATTGACACCAATATACCACAAAAAGGCAACCAATCCTATAACAGTCAATAATTGAAACAGGATTCCTCTTACTTTTTGATTTCTCAAAAGTGATAACATTTTTCTCCTTTTAGTATATACAGGAGGATAAATCCTCCTGTAAGTGAATAATTATATTATTTTAGACAAAATTATCTAAACGGAGGAGAATATTGAAGTCCGCCTTTTGTCCAAAGAGCATTTAAACCTCTTTTGATTTTAAGTGGAGTTTTAGGTCCGACATTTCTATCAAACGATTCGCCATAGTTTCCAACTTGTTTGATAACATTATACAGCCAATCTTTTTTAAGATGAAGGTTTGCAGCCATATTGCCTTCTACACCAAGCATTCTTCTAACTTCCGGATCTTTTGAGTGTGCCCTCATATCATCAACATTTTTGCTTGTTATACCTTTTTCTTCAGCACTTATCAATCCAAAAAGTGTCCATTTTACTATATTAAACCATTCATCATCACCCTGTCTTACAACCGGACCCAATGGCTCTTTTGAAATAATCTCCGGCAAAACTACTGACTTTTCAGGATTTTTCATTTTTACTCTTAGAGCATAAAGTTGTGACTGATCAGTTGTGAGGACATCACATCTTCCGGTTTCATAACCATTTAAAACTTGGTCATTTGTATCATAAGATACAAGTTTATATTTCATACCGTGACTTCTGAAATAATCTGCAAGATTAAGCTCCGTAGTAGTTCCTGCCTGCAAACATACAGATGCTCCGTCAAGTTCTAAAGCACTTTTTACACCAATTGACTTATGAACCATAAAACCCTGTCCGTCATAATAGTTAACTCCGGCAAAATTAAGACCTAAAGATGTATCTCTTGTCTCTGTCCAAGTTGTATTTCTTGATAGCAAATCAATCTCACCGGACTGAAGTGCGGTAAATCTTTCTTTTGCATTTAAATTAACATATTTTACTTTACTTGCATCTCCCAAAACTGCAGCTGCAACTGCTCTACAAATATCAACATCCAAACCTTTCCATTTGCCGCTGCTGTCGGCTTCAGCAAATCCCGGAAGTCCGGTATTGATACCGCATTTTAAAAACCCTTGTTTAACTGTATCTGCCAATGTTCCTGCATTTGCACTCATAGCCAGCGTAGAAGCGGCAAGCAAAGCAGAAATAGCTACTTTTGAAACTATTTTCATATTTTCTCCTTTATATATTTCTCATCTATATTATACTAACTTATTATTCAATATAGACTACAATTAATAAAAAATTATATATCTTATGTTTTTCGTTGAAAAATTGTTACATAAAGTGACAAGAATTTATAATGATATTAAATATGTTGTAGATATGTTTTTATACTTTTTAAGGGGTAATTTTTGAAAGTATGGCCAAGTAAAATTGTTTTTCTACTTGGCCATTTTTTATATTTATCCGTTTCTTTTTTTGATTATCTCTTCGGCTACATTTTTCGGAACTTCTTCATAGTGATCAAATTCCATAGAATATGTTGCTCTGCCCTGTGTTGAACTTCTAAGATCGGTTGAGTAACCAAACATTTCTGAAAGAGGAACAAATGCATCAACTATCTTGTTTCCGCCTCTTTCGTCCATAGCATTTATCTGGCCTCTTCTTCTGTTAAGATCGCCTATAACATCACCCATAAACTCTTCAGGTACTTCAACTTCAACTTTCATAATCGGTTCAAGAATGATAGGATTTGCTTTTCTTGCACCCTCTTTGAAACACATAGAAGCTGCCAATTTAAATGCCATCTCACTAGAGTCAACATCGTGATAGCTTCCGTCATAAAGAGTTACTTTTACATCTTCAACAGGATATCCGGCCAAAACACCGCCTTGCATAGCCTCTTGAACACCTTTGTCAACCGCAGGAATATATTCTCTTGGAACAACACCACCCTTTATGGCATTGACAAATTCATATCCACTGCCTTGCTCCATTGGCTCCAATTTCAAAAATACATGTCCATACTGACCTCTACCACCGCTTTGTTTGGCATACTTGTATTCTTGCTCAACAGGCGCTTTGATAGTTTCTCTATAAGCAACTTGCGGTTGTCCGACTTCCGCATCAACTTTAAATTCTCTAAGCATTCTATCTACTAAAATTTCAAGGTGCAATTCACCCATACCGCTTATGATAGTTTGTCCGCTTTCTTCATCAGTTTGAACCCTGAAACTCGGATCTTCTTGGGCCAATTTTTGTAAAGCTATACCCATTTTCTCCTGATCGGCTTTAGTTTTTGGCTCAACCGCAACAGAGATAACAGGGTCCGGGAAATCCATTCTTTCTAAGATAACTTTATCTTTTTCATCCGCAAGAGTATCACCGGTAAGCGTATCTTTTAAACCAACAACCGCACCTATTTCGCCGGCATAGAGTTCTTTTATCTCTTCCCTTTTGTTTGAATGCATTTTAAGAAGTCTTCCGACTCTCTCTTTTTTGCCTTTTGTTGTATTATAAACATAACTGCCACTTTCCAAAACACCTCTGTAAACTCTTATAAATGTCAACTGTCCTACGAACGGATCGGTCATAATCTTAAAAGCAAGTGCGGCAAACGGGCCATCATCTGTTGATTTTACTTCTGTTTTTGTGCCATCTTCATACTCACCGTTTATATGTGCAACTTCCGTAGGAGCAGGCAAATATTCAACTACTGCATCAAGAAGAGGCTGAACACCTTTATTTTTAAATGCTGTTCCGCAGGTCATAGGAACAAGATTTAGTGATAAACATCCGGCTTTTATACCCTTTTTTATCTCTTCCGTAGTTAATTCTTCACCGCCCAAATATTTTTCCATCAATTCATCATCAGTTTCCGAGATAGACTCTATAAGTTTTTCTCTGTATTCTTGAGCTTTTTCTTGTAAATCAGCAGGTATGTCAACTACTTCATATTTAGACCCCATAGCTGCTTCATCTTCCCAAACATAAGCTTTCATCTCAACCAAGTCAACCACACCCTTAAAATTATCTTCTGCACCTATTGGAAGTTGAATTGGAACAGGATTGGCTTTTAATCTCTCTTTTATCTGTCTTTCAACTTCGTAAAAGTTCGCACCTACTCTATCCATTTTATTAACAAATACCATTCTTGGAACTTCATATCTGTTTGCTTGTCTCCAAACCGTTTCACTTTGAGGCTGAACTCCTCCAACTGCACAAAATACGGCAACAGCACCATCTAGCACTCTCATGCTTCTTTCAACTTCTATGGTAAAATCAACGTGACCGGGAGTATCAATAATATTTATCTGATGATCTTTCCAAAAGCATGTTGTAGCAGCAGAAGTAATTGTAATTCCTCTTTCTTTTTCCTGCTCCATCCAATCCATTGTAGCAGCACCATCATGTACTTCACCAATTTTATGGCTTATACCGGTATAAAATAAAATTCTCTCTGTCGTAGTGGTTTTTCCTGCATCAATGTGAGCAGCAATTCCTATATTTCTAACTCTTTGTATGGGTGTTTTTCTTGCCATTGTGTATTCCTTTTATTACCATGCATAATGAGCAAATGCTTTATTTGCCTCTGCCATTTTATAAGTATCTTCTTTCTTTTTATAAGCTGCGCCTCTGCTGTTAGCTGCATCAAGAAGCTCATTTGCAAGTCTGTCTTTCATAAGTCTTTCGCTTCTTCTTCTTGCATATGTTATAAGCCATCTGATTGCCAAAGATTGTTGACGTGCCGGTCTAACCTCTATAGGAACTTGATAAGTAGCACCGCCTACTCTTCTACTTTTAACTTCCATTACAGGTTTTATATTGTCTATCGCGGCATTAAAAACATCAATACCTTTTTCTTCACCTTTTTTTTCTATAGTTTCCAATGCATCATAAAAAATTTTGGTGGCAATACTTTTTTTACCGTCTTTCATAAGTGAATTGATAAATTTTGTGATTATTTTACTGTTGTATATAGGATCAGGCAGTACTTCTCTGACCTGTGCTCTTCTTCTTCTCATTTATATTCCTTCAATTTAAAATTTACTCAAGTATAAGCCAATGAAAGCTTAACCTGTTTAGCTATATGTTATTTAGGTCTTTTCGTACCGTATTTACTTCTAGCAACTTTTCTGTTTGCAACACCCGCAGCATCAAGCGCACCTCTGACAATGTGATACTTAACACCGGGTAAATCTTTCACTCTTCCGCCTCTTACAAGTACGATTGAGTGCTCTTGAAGGTTGTGACCTTCACCGCCAATATAACTAATAACTTCAAATCCGCTTGTCAATCTAACTTTAGCAACTTTTCTCAAAGCTGAGTTAGGTTTTTTTGGAGTTGTAGTATAAACTCTTGTACAAACACCTCTTCTTTGAGGACATTTAACAAGTGCGGGTGATTTTGATTTTTTAATCACCTTTTTTCTCTCTCTTCTTACCAATTGATTGATGGTAGGCACATCTATTCCTTTTTCTAAAATTTATTTTTCGGTTTTATCCAAAAATAGACGGTATTTTATCTTTTTATAGCTTTTATTTTAATTAAATTAAGCTATCATAAAGTATATACCGTCTATCACCCTTGTTTTAAACAGCTTCTTTGGGATTTATTTTAAATTCTCTATCTTTATACAAACCGGTTCCAACCGGAATAGTTCTTCCCAAAATTACATTCTCTTTCAAGTCTTCAAGATTATCAATTTTTGCTGCAATACTGGCTTCAGTTAATACTTTTGTAGTTTCCTGAAATGATGCTGATGAAATAATTGAATCACTGCTAATAGCCGCTCTGGTAACACCAAGGAGTACAGGCTCAGCGATAGCCGGCTCTCCGCCTATCTTAATAATTCTTTCATTCTCTTCTTTGAATTTTCTTCTGCTTATCAAATCACCGACAATCAATTTTGTATTACCGCTATCAACAATTTTTACCTGTCTAAGCATTTGAGAAACAATAACTTCAATATGCTTATCGTTAATTGCAACACCTTGAGATCTGTAAACTTGTTGAATTTCGCTGATGATATAGGTATGAAGTGCTTTTTCTCCAAGAATTCTTAGTATATCATGACTGGAAATAACACCGTCGGTCAACTGCTCACCGGCATGAACAAATTCACCTTCGTGAACAAAAATTTGATGATTTTTATCAACCAGATATTCATACGATTTTCCAACAGGTGTATCTATGATAATTCTTTCTTTGTTTCTAAGTGGCTTACCAAATCTGATAGTTCCGTCAACTTCAGCTATAACAGCAGCATTTTTAGGTCTTCTTGCTTCAAAAAGTTCACTGACTCTTGGAAGACCTCCTGTTATATCTTTTGATTTTGCAACAGCCTTAGGAGTTCTGCCTATGATATCTGCCTGTGCAACTTTCGTACCGTTTTGAACAAATATAGCAGTTTTCGGCTCTAACTGATATCTCAATATTTCACCTTTGTCAGTTGCTAAAACAAGTGTAGGCTTAACTCCGCTTGGAAGATATTCGTTTACTACAAGCCTGCTTTGACCTGTCAATTCATCAAACTGCTCATCAACCGTAATACCCGGTGTTATATCTTCAAAAGTTATAACACCGTTCTCTTCGGCAATTATCGGAGTTGAATAAGGATCCCATTCGGCTATGACCATTTGTTCATTGCTTGAAGGAACAACAATTTTGTCGCCTTTTGTAATTCGTGAATTATCCTCAAAATTGATTATTGAGTTTCTGGGCAAATAATATCTTATTGCTTCTCTACCTTCATTATCGGCTATAACTGCAAAAAGTCCTTTTTCAACAACCTTATGTCCTTTTTCAATATCATTGAATCTCTCCAAATAATCTCCGGTCAATCTGTAATATTTTACAATACCTGATGCTTTTGAGGTTATAGTCTGAACAACAGGCTCTCCATCTTTAACTTTAAGTTCACTGGCATACGGTATTCTGTTTGGAATATTCCATCCCTCTTTAATGACTTCAACTATACTTTCATTTTTTGCAATTTTATCTCCGTTTTTATACGGAATTAAAAATTTACCTTCAACTTTACCGCCAACACCTGCCAACTCATTAGGTTTGGCTATATCATTTTTTCTAAGAGTATATTTGATGCTCTCTTTATCATTTTTTATAATAATATTGGTCTCATCATGTATATTTACTATCTCTATAGTGCCCTCGATAGTTGATTTTATTTTTGGCTCAACGAGTAAAATTCCAGCATTTCTTCTGTTGGCAACTATAAGTTTACCTGTTTTATTTTGATATGTTTTTAAATTATAGTATCTTATAAAACCCTCTTTTTTAGCTGTAACTTGTCTGTCTTGAGCCTCAGTTGACGCTGTTCCTCCAATATGGAAAGTTCTTAGGGTAAGTTGGGTTCCGGGTTCACCGATTGACTGGGCTGATAAAATTCCAACAGCTTCACCGGGTTTTACAAGCTTACCTTCTCCCAGATTCAAGCCGTAACATTTAGAACATACACCTTTTGGTGCTTTACAAGTTATAGGTGTTCTTATAACTACGGATTTGATTCCTGCTTCTTTTAAAGTATTTGCTTTTTGCTCATCTATCAAAGTTCCTTCACTAAAAAGCACTTCATTTGTAATAGAATCAATAACATCCTCAGCGAGAACTCTTCCAAGAGCTCTCTCATCAATACTTTCTATCAAATCACCGTTTGAAGTAATATCACTTATTTCGACACCCTCATGAGTTCCGCAATCTTCCATGGTAACTTTTACATTTTGTGCAACATCTATAAGCTTTCTCGTTAAATATCCGGCATTTGCGGTTTTTAATGCAGTATCTGCCAAACCTTTTCTTGCTCCGTGAGTAGATATAAAATATTCCAATACATTCAAACCCTCTTTGAAGTTTGATATAATAGGAGTTTCAATAATACTACCGTCAGGTTTGGCCATCAATCCCCTCATACCGGAAAGCTGTCTTATCTGTGCGGCACTACCTCTTGCACCGGAGTCGGCCATCATATAAATTGAGTTAAATCCATCTTTATCGGTTTCCACAAGCTTCATCATTTCACTAGCAAGAGTATTGTTCGTATCTGTCCAAATATCAATAATTTTATTGTATCTCTCTTGTTCGGTCAGTAAGCCTGCTTGAAACTGTTTTTGAATTTCTATAACTTTTTTCTTTGCTTCTTTTATATATCCGGCTTTACTTTCAGGAGTTTTTATATCATCTATAGATATCGAAATTCCGGCTTTTGTAGAGTATTTAAAACCAAGTGCTTTTAACTTGTCTAAAAATTCAGCAGTTATTTCATATCCGCCTTCTTTAAATACATAATCTACCAAAATACCTATATCTTTCTTTTTTAATATTTTATTCCATAAGCTTTCAGGAACAAAATCAGGCAAAATTGATTTTATTATCAATCTACCGGCTGTTGTAAATGTTATTTTTCCGTCAACTATGGTTTTTATCTTTGCATGAGTATCCAAAAGTCCCGCTTCCATGGCTATCATAACTTCATTTATGTTGGCAAAAAGCTTGTTTTCCCCTTTAACGCCAACCTTTTCAAGCGAAATATAATAAGTACCTAAAATCATATCCTGCGTAGGAACCGTGACAGCTTTTCCTGAGGCAGGAAGCAAGATATTCATACTGCTAAGCATCAATATTTTACACTCTGCAATAGCTTCTTGTGAGAGCGGTACATGTACTGCCATCTGGTCACCGTCAAAATCAGCATTAAATCCGGAACAAACAAGCGGATGAAGTCTTATGGCTTTACCATCTATAAGAACGGGATGAAATGCCTGAATAGAAAGTTTATGAAGTGTAGGAGCACGGTTAAGCATAACAGGATAGTTATCAACTACCTCTTGAAGACATTCCCATACTTCATTTGTTTTTGCTTCTATCATCTTTTTGGCCTGTTTTATTGTTGTTGAATAACCTTTTTCTTCAAGCTTTGCCAAAAGATGCGGTTTAAAAAGCTCCAATGCCATATTTTTAGGAAGTCCGCATTGATCCATTCTTAAATTCGGTCCGACAACAATAACACTTCTTCCTGAAAAGTCAACTCTTTTACCAAGAAGATTTTGTCTAAATCTTCCCTGCTTTCCTTTGATAATTTCACTAAGTGATTTTAAAGGTCTTTTATTGGCGCCTTTTACGGCATTGGCTCTTCTTCCGTTATCGAACAAAGCATCAACAGCTTCTTGAAGCATTCTTTTTTCATTTCTTATGATAATTTCAGGTGCATCAAGCTCCATAAGCCTTTTAAGTCTACTGTTTCTGTTTATTACTCTTCTATACAAATCATTTACATCACTGACTGCAAATTTACCGCCGTCAAGTGCAACCAATGGTCTAAGATCAGGAGGAAGCACGGGCAATACGGTTATCATCATCCATTCAGGTTTGTTTCCACTGTTTAAAAATGCTTCCGTTACCTTAAGTCTTTTTATTATAGTTTTCTTTTTGGCTTCGGAATTTGTTGCTTCTATATCGGCTTTTAAATTTTCCAAAAGCTCAACTAAATCCAAATTGCTTAAAAGATCCCGTATAACTTCACCGCCCATATAAGCTTCAAAACCACTATCTTCATATCTTTTTATAAGAGATTGATACTGCTCTTCATTTAAAACATCATATTTTGCAACAGGTTTTTTATTTTCATTATCATAATACGCATCACCCGGATTTTTAACAATATACGCCTCATAATACAGTACTCTTTCCAAATCTTTCATTTTTACACCAAGCAGCGTTCCTATTCTGCTTGGAAGAGAATTTACATACCATATATGAGCTACGGGAGTAACAAGCTCTATGTGTCCCATTCTGCTTCTTCTTACTTTTGAACTTATAACTTCAACACCACATTTTTCACACTTGATACCTTTGTATCTCATTTTTTTATATTTGCCGCACAAACATTCATAGTCTCTTATCGGACCAAATATTTTTGCACAAAACAGTCCGTCTCTCTCCGGTTTAAGAGTTCTGTAGTTTATGGTTTCAGGCTTTTTAACTTCGCCGTAGCTCCAAGACAATATAGTCTCGGGACTTGCTAATCTCAACTGAAACTGGTCAAAGTCTCTTGGTCTATTTTCTTCGTTTATCTCTATCTCAACCATTTTCTTCATTTTCATCTTCCTCTTTATATATACGAACATCAAGCGCTAATGATTTAAGTTCATTTGTCAAAACAAAAAATGTCTCCGGAATTCCGGTTTGAGGCACATTTTCTCCTCTTGTGAGTGCTTTGTAAGCTTTTACACGTCCCTCTACATCATCTGATTTTATTGTGAGCATCTCTTTAAGAGTATGTGAAGCACCGTAAGCCTCAAGAGCCCAAACTTCCATCTCTCCAAATCTCTGACCGCCAAAGAGTGCCTTACCTCCAACTGGCTGCTGAGTAACCAAAGAATAAGGTCCGGTGCTTCTTGCATGAACTTTTTCATCAACCAAGTGATGAAGTTTAAGCATATACATATAGCCTACATTGACTCTTTCTTCCATTTTTTCGCCGGTTTTTCCGTCATAAAGTTCAGTCTTGCCGTCCATATCAATTTTTGCCAATTCAAATAATTTTTTAAATTCATCCTCATTGACACCTTCAAATATAGGAGTAGCAAATTTAACACCTTTTGACCAATCTCTTGCATAAGCCAACAACTCTTCTTCACTCAAACCATCTAAAAATTCAGGTGTAGTCAACTTTGCAACTTTGCTTATCTCTTTCATTTTTTCTCTTAGTTTTTTAAGCCATTCACCCTGCTTTTTCTTAAAAACTTCTTCTATTTGATCGCCCAATCTTTTTCCCGCAAGACCCAGATGAATTTCTAAAATCTGACCTATATTCATTCTGCTTGGAACACCAAGAGGATTCAAGCATACTTCAACACTTCTTCCATCTTTTAAATAAGGCATGTCAACTTCGGGAACTATATTGGAAACAATACCTTTGTTTCCGTGTCTTCCCGCCATTTTATCGCCTACTTTCAATTTTCTTTTTGTGGCAATATAAACTTTTACAAGCTTTACAACACCGCTTGGAAGAATATCATCTTTTTTTATAACATCAAGTTTTGCATCATGCTCTTCTTTTAACTCTTTTTTTGCATTTTGAAAATACTCTTTTATATGATTGAATTCATCTTGAATATCTTTTGAAAAAGATTTTACCAGAGAATTAAGTGCAAATCTGTTTACATTTTCCAAGTCAGCTTTTTTTATCAAATCACCCGCTTTATACTCATTGGAGCCTATTTTGGCATCAGTTTCAAGAGGATTTTTTGATAAAAGAGAATTGATTTTTAGTATCTCTTCACGATCAAGCATCAAAAGTCTGTCAAGATGATCACGATCCAATCTCTTTTTTTCTTCTTCAAATGCTTTAACAGCTCGCGGATCTTTTTCATATCCTTTTTTTGTAAAAATTTTCACATCTATAACAACACCCTCCGTTGAGGATTTTGCATATAGTGATTTATTTACAACATGACCTGCTTTTTCTCCAAAAATAGCTCTTAAAAGTCTCTCTTCGGGAGTAGGTTTTATTTCGCCTTTCGGACTTACTTTTCCTACTATTATCATACCCGGCTTTATATATGTTCCTATTTTGACAATTCCGCTTTCATCAAGATGAGCTAAATCTTCCTCTTTGACATTTGGTATATCTTTTGTAATTTCTTCCGTACCGTCTTTAAGCTCTCTTGCCTCAACCTCATGTTCGTACACATGAACACTTGTAAAAGTATCTTCGCGTATCAGTTTTTCACTTATAACAATAGCATCTTCATAGTTATATCCGTTCCAAGGCAAAAAAGCAACCATAACATTTTTTCCTATAGCCAATTCACCCAGGTCCATATTGGGACCGTCTGCAATAACTTGACCGGCTTCGATAAACTGACCTTTTTTTACAACAGGATATTGAGTATATGATGTATTTTGATTGGTTCTTACATTTTTTTGCATAGTATAATGATCTATATATGCACCTTTATTGTCTTCACCCAAGATATATATATTTTTACTATCAACCTTTTCTACAATCCCTGCTCTTTTGGCTTTTATTGCCGCCCATGAGTCTCTGGCTACAATTTTCTCAACTCCTGTACCGACCATTGGAGCTTCATTTTTTAAAAGAGGAACTCCTTGTCGTTGCATATTGGATCCCATTAAGGCTCTGTTTGCATCATCGTGTTCCAAAAATGGTATCAAACTTGCCGCAACACCTGTAACCATAACTGAAGCCAAGTCTATAAGGTCAACACTTTCTTTAGGAGCAAGTATAATTTCACCATCTTTTCTAACTTCAATCAAATCTTCTACAATATTGCCGTTTTTATCCAATTTTGTAGAAGCCGGCGCTATTGTCAAACCCTCTTCCTGAGTAGCGGTTATATATTTGACTTCACTTGTTACTTTTGCATCTTTTACAACTCTGTAAGGAGCTTCTATAAAACCAAGATCATTGACTTTGGCATAAGTAGCCAAAGTATTTATAAGTCCTATATTTTGACCTTCCGGAGTTTCTATAGGACAAATTCTTCCATAATGTGTCGGATGAACATCTCTTACTTCAAATCCGGCTCTCTCTTTCACAAGTCCGCCAACTCCGAGAGCTGAGAGTCTTCTTTTGTGAGTTATTTCACTCAATGGATTGGTTTGATCCATAAACTGAGAAAGTTGTCCAGTTGTAAAAAATTCCATTATAGAATTTGTTATCATTTTAGAGTTAACCAAATCATACGGCATAATATCTTCTATATTACCGCTAAGAGTAGTAAATTTATCTTTTATAGCTTTTTGCATTCTTATCAGGCCTGTATGCAATTCATTTGCCAAAAGTTCACCAATTGCTCTGATTCTTCTGTTACCCAAATGGTCTCTGTCATCTATATGACCTTGACCATTTTTTACTTTTATTAGATATTTTGCTGTTTTTATAATATCTTCATTTGTTAAAACAGTCACATAATCAGGAATTTCCAATCCTAACTTGTGATTCATTTTCATACGACCCACTTTTGTCAAATCATATCTTTCAATATTAAAGAAAAGATCATTGACAAATTTTCTTGCCGCCTCTTTCGTAACAGGCTCACCGGGTCTCATAACTTTGTGTATTCTTATACAAGAGAGGTCATTTTCATCCTCTACACCCTCAGTCTGTTTTAAAAGCTTAAGTGTTTCAAAATCAGCAAGAAATGAGTTGATTATAGCATCATCAACTCCCGGTGCCAAGTCATTTGCTATCTCAATTTCATCACAACCCATTTCAATCAATTTCAACATTTTGTTTTCATCAAGTTGGGTAAGTGTATCGTATAATATTTCACCACTTTGACTATCTATGATTGGAGATGATAAAAATCTATTGATAAGTGTTTCAGTCGGATATTCTATCCATTCTACGCCATCAGTTTTTAGTTTATCCGCTTTTTTTCTTGTTAATCTTTTTCCCTCTTTTATAAGAAGATTTCCTTTGTCATCATACAGATCAAATTCAACCCTTCCTAAAAAATCTTCCGGATTGAATTTTATCAAAAATTTATTATCTTTTATTATAATTTTTTGTATAGGATAAAATAATTTTAATATATCTTGTTTGCTGTATCCTAATGCTCTAAATAAAATTGTTATAGGAACTTTTCTTCTTTTATTGATTCTCACATAAAGAATATCTTTGGCATCATATTCAAAATAGAGCCATGAGCCTCTATCCGGAATTATTTGTGAAGTATATATGAGTTTACTTGATGCAACAGAACTCTCTTCCTCTTTAAAAATAACTCCCGGACTTCTGTGAAGCTGATTTACAACAACTCTTTCAACTCCGTTTATAATGAAAGAGACTCTATCTATCATCAATGGAATGTCTCTGATATATATACTTTGTTCTTTTATGTCTTTGATACCTTTTTTCTCGCCGGTTTTTTCATCTTTGTCCCAAAGTATCAATCTTATATTCATTTTTAGATTTGCTGCGTAAGTTAAACCTCTGTCTATACACTCTCTTACGGAATATTTTGGTTTTACCAACTCACTACTTACATACTCCAATGTTATTCTGTTTTGTTGATCATGTATAGGAAAAATTGATTTGAAGACATGTTCTATACCGCTTTCGCCTTCATTATTTACATTTAAAAAATATTCAAAACTTTTTTGTTGAAGTTGTAAAAGATTGGGGACATCTATACTTTTTTTTACTTTTGAAAAATCAACTCTTAATCGATTTCCTGATTTTATGTTATTTGACATGAATTCTACCTCATAGTAGTATTTTTTTTATTGCTGTCGCAATAAAATAGAAGAAGTTGTTTTGAAAAACTTTTCAAAACATTTAACACCATTATTACGGTTGTGCTAAAGTTTGATGCAGGAAAACTTCCTGCATCAAATATATAATTACTTGATTTCAGCGGTTGCGCCAGCTTCTTCAAGTTGTTTTTTAATCTCTTCAGCCTCATCTTTGGAGATTCCCTCTTTAAGAGTTGTCGGAACCTCTTCAACAGCAGCTTTTGCTTCTTTTAAACCTAAACCGGTTATTGCTCTGACAGCTTTTATTGCATTTATTTTCTTATCGCCAGCAGCAGTCAATATTACATCGAATTCCGTTTTTTCTTCAGCAGCAGCAGCTTCTCCACCGGCAGCACCACCAGCTACAACGGTAGGTTGAGCTGAAACACCGAATTTTTCTTCAAACTCTTTTACAAGTTCGGAAAGTTCTAATACACTAAGATTTGAGATATACTCTAATACATCTTCTTTAGTTATTGCCATTTTTTCATCCTTTTATTTTATTATTTCAAAATTTTAAACTGCACTATGCAGCTTCTTCTTCAAGTTTAGCTCTAAGATTGTCAAGACCGGTAACAAAGTTTCTTGCAGGTGCTGTCCAAACAGAAAGCAACATACCAAGCAACTCATCATGTCCGGGCAATTTGGCCATAGCATTAATCGTTTCAATATCCGCAACTTTACCTTCAAGATATCCGGTTTTTATAATAAACTTGTCTTTATTGTCATTAGCAAATTTATCAGCAACTTTACATGCTGAAATTTGGTCATTTGACCATATTGCAATATTGTTTCCGACAATATCAAGCTTATCAAAACCGACTTTTTCAGCTGCCAATGTTACGAAACTATTTTTTACAACTCTTACTTTTGTTTCATTCTCATCAGCATACTGTCTTAAAGCTTCAAGCTGTTTGTGAGTTATACCGCTGAATCCGCAGATAACTACTGCACCGGAAGATTTAAACTCATCAGCGAGATAATCAATTCTTTCGGCTTTTTGGCTTCTTGTTAGCATTTATTCTCCTTTCAAAACTTCGAACTTCGGCGGGATTTATGGGGATAAGGAGTACCCCCCACCAGCTGTCTTCAGTTTTAAGATTAATTATTTTATATCCATTAGTTCAAGTACATCAAGATGTACTGACGGACTCATTGTTAATGACAAAGCGGCATTTTTTATATATCTTCCTTTTGAAGCTGCCGGCTTGTGTTTGTTTATGGCTTGGATAAAAGTTGTTAAATTTTCATTGATTTGCTCTTTTGAAAAACTTACTTTACCTATTCCGGCATGAATATTTCCCTGTTTGTCAACTCTGAAATTAACCTGACCGCCTTTAGCATTTTTAACTGCTTGGGCTACATCCATGGTAACTGTACCGGTTTTCGGATTGGGCATAAGACCTTTTGGTCCCAATGTTCTACCAACTTTTCCAACCAAACCCATCATATTTGGTGTTGCAATCAAAACATCAAAATCTATCTTGCCTGCTTGTATATCTTCAATCAATTCTTCAGCACCTACCAAATCAGCTCCGGCCTCATTTGCTTCGTCTGCTTTTGCATCTTTGGCAACAACGGCAACTCTGACTTTTTTGCCCGTACCCGCAGGAAGAACTACCGATCCTCTTACCATTTGGTCGGCATGTCTGGGATCAACATTAAGTTTTAATGCAATTTCTACTGTTTCATCAAATTTTGTTGAAGCCAGATTTTTAACTACTTCTACAGCCTCATCTTTTTGATAAACACTATTTTTGTCAAATTTTTTATTTAATTCTTGAAATCTTTTTGAAATCTTTTTTGCCATTATATTCTCCGCATTTTTTTTGCTACCACATTATCCCAAGTGGTTGGGGATTTTTACTCAACTATCTCTATGCCCATGCTTCTTGCACTGCCTTCAATGATTTTTGAAGCAGCAGCTACATCTTTTGTGTTGAGATCAGCTATTTTTTTAGCAACGATATCTTCAACTTGAGCACGAGTTAACTTGCCAACTTTATTTTTTAAAGGATTATCACTCCCCTTTTTTATATTGGCAGCTTTTTTTATAAGATCTGAAGCCGGGGGTTGTTTGGTAATAAATGTAAAACTTCTATCGGCATAAACAGTGATAACCACAGGTATTTTAAAACCCATCATATCTTTTGTTTTTTCATTAAAAGCTTTACAAAACTCCATAATATTTACACCTTGCTGACCCAGTGCAGGACCTACCGGTGGTGAAGGATTTGCTTTTCCGGCTTCTATTTGAAGCTTTATTTCGCCAGTTACTTTTTTAGCCATTTCTTTCCTTTATCTAATTTTTATATTTTTACCTTAAACAGTAAAAACATATATTTGCTTTACTCTGTTTTATACGATCAACATAATGCTATATGTTTGATATCATATTGCAAACAAAATCTACGACTTTGAAACAATATATGATATTTTATTTATAGAATCAAAACAAGCTATTGCTATTTTCAAATTCTATACTATCTTTTCTACCTGAGAATACAAAATCTCAACCGGTGTACTTCTTCCAAAAATGGAAACATTTAATTTTAATTTTCCATGCTCCATATCATACTCTTCCACTACACCTATAAAGTTTGCAAAAGGTCCTTCGATAATTCTAACATTCTCACCTTCATCAAAAGATACTTTTGGTCTTGGTTCACCTTTTTTATTGGCTTTTTCAAGTATCAATTCTATATCTTTATCGCTTAAAGGTGTAGGTTTTTTAGATTCACCGATAAATCTGCTTACTCTTGGCAGTGACTGTATTTTTTGCCAAAAATTCGTATCAAGATCTATTTGGGCAAAAACATATCCGGAATAAAGACTTCTCTCGCTTATTTTCTTTTTGCCGTTTTTTATCTCGATGACATCTTCAGTAGGCACTATAACTTCACCTAATTTATCTTCAATACCATACTGCTGTGCCAAATTTTTTATAGCCTCTTTAACACTTTGTTCACTACCTGCATAAGTCTGTATAGCATACCATTTTAATGACATATTTCTACCTAACCTATGCTATATGTGATAATGTAAATGACATAATCAAATCAATAAGTGCTAAAAATATAGCTACTACAGTTACGACTACCACAACAGATACAAAAGCATTTCTTACCTGTTCCTTAGTTGGGAATATAACTTTTGTCAATTCTGCTCTGGAATGTTTTATGTAACTCAATATTTTATCCATATATATATCCTTGTAATGGCAGGGCAGGAGGGACTCGAACCCCCAGCCATCGGATTTGGAATCCGGCGCTCTACCAATTGGAGCTACTGCCCTATTTTTAGACCAATCTAAACTATGATTTTAGCTTAACTTCTTTATGAAGTGTATGTTTCTTTAGTCTAGGACTATACTTTTTAACTTCAAATTTTTCAGAATGAGTTTTACTGTTTTTTGTGGTAGTATAATTAATATCACCACTTTCTGTACATTTAAGACCTATTTTTACTCTCATTTTGTATCCTTGTAAAAAATGAAACGAGGCAAATAATGCCTCGTTTTAGTTTTAATTTTTTATAATTAAGCTACTATTTTAGAAACAACACCGGCACCAACTGTTCTACCGCCTTCTCTGATAGCAAATCTAGTACCTTCTTCCATAGCAATTGGTGCAATCAATTCAACAGAAATTTTTACATTATCACCCGGCATAACCATTTCTGTACCTTCAGGCAATGTGATTGAACCTGTAACATCAGTAGTTCTTACATAAAATTGTGGTCTGTAGTTGTTGAAGAAAGGAGTATGTCTTCCACCCTCTTCTTTTGTTAAAATATAAACTTCAGCTTCAAATTTAGTATGAGGAGTGATTGAGCCCGGCTTACAAAGTACCATACCTCTTTCAACATCTTCTTTTTTTGTTCCTCTTAAAAGTACACCGCAGTTATCACCGGCAACACCCTGATCTAATTCTTTTCTAAACATTTCAACACCGGTTACTACTGTTTTTTGAGTTGGTTTGATACCTACTATTTCTATCTCATCGCCAACTTTTACAACACCTCTTTCTATTCTACCTGTTACAACTGTTCCTCTTCCTGATATTGAGAAAACATCTTCAACAGGCATTAAGAAATCCTTATCGGTATCTCTTTCCGGAGTAGGAATGTATTCATCAACTTCATTCATAAGTTCAATAATTTTTTCACTCCACTCGCCAAGATTTCCTGATTTTACCTCTTCAAGAGCTTTAAGAGCAGAACCGGCTACGATAGGTGTATCGTCACCAGGAAATTGATACTCATCAAGCAATTCTCTAATTTCCATTTCGACTAATTCTAACAACTCTTCATCATCTACCATGTCAGCCTTATTCATAAAAACCACTATATAAGGTACACCGACCTGTCTTGAAAGCAAGATATGCTCTCTAGTTTGCGGCATAGGACCATCAGCTGCACTAACAACCAAAATTGCACCATCCATTTGAGCTGCACCTGTAATCATATTTTTTACATAGTCAGCGTGTCCGGGACAATCAACATGTGCATAGTGTCTTTTGTCAGTTTCATACTCAATATGAGATGTAGCGATAGTGATACCTCTTTCTCTCTCTTCAGGAGCATTATCAATTTGATCAAAATCTTTCTTTTCTGCAAGACCTTTTTCTGCCAAAACAGCTGATATAGCAGCAGTTAAAGTAGTTTTACCATGATCAACATGACCGATGGTACCTATATTTACATGTGGTTTACTTCTTTCGTATTTCTCTTTTGCCATCTTTTCCTCCGTGGGTAATTTTTGTTTTACTTACATCATTGGCATTGCATGCAAGTTAAAAGCTTCGGCCGAAACTTTTGTTTTTATGTGTAATGGAGCTCATAGAGGGACTTGAACCCTCGACCTCTTCCTTACCAAGGAAGTGCTCTACCTCTGAGCCATATGAGCAAACTCTCATATAACTAACTACAAAAACAAATCAAAAAACTTAGGGGCTTATAAAAATTAAGTTGCAGAGTACTCTAATAATGTCGAAACAATTCAGTTCTTTTTATCAGTATTTCTTTGCAACAGCTCCCAGTTTTTGATATGGAGCGGGAAACCGGGCTCGAACCGGCGACCCTCAGCTTGGAAGGCTGATGCTCTAGCCAACTGAGCTACTCCCGCTTAATAGTAATGGTGGTGAGAGGAGGATTCGAACCTCCGAAGGTAAAAACCAGCAGATTTACAGTCTGCCCTCGTTGGCCGCTTGAGTATCTCACCCTAATGCCATTTTTACTATATTATATCTGGTCAAACACTGTCTCAAATCTTTAAGAATGGAGCTGGCAAAGGGACTTGAACCCCCGACCGCCTGATTACAAATCAGGTGCTCTACCAACTGAGCTACGCCAGCACCTCTTAAAAATGAGGTGAAATTATACTTTATATTCGATAAAAAGTCAATAGATATTAACATTTTTGAAAATTTTTTTGAAAATATGTAGAAAAAAGGTAAAAATTTAGATTTTATCTGTCATTTTTTTAATCCAAATTATATGATATAATTGCTTTTTTGTTTTGGAAGGAGTTGTATGATTATATTATTTTCCCCAAGTGAAGCCAAAAGTGAAGATGGTATATATTCTCATTTTAACAAAAACTCTTTTTTATTTCCCACTCTTTATGATAAAAGACTTGTTGCATTAAAAACATATCAGAATTATTTGAAAATTGCCACCAAAAACCAATTGTCAAAATTATGCGGTATCAAGCAAACAGACACCCTTGATAAATTAAAAAGATTGGATATATTTGCCAATAAAACCAAAAAAGCTATCAACAGATATACAGGTGTAGGATATGAGTATCTCCAATACAATACACTTGATAAAGAATCCCAAAATTTTATAGAAAATCATATGATTATTTTTTCCAATCTTTTCGGACCGATTATGGCAAAAGATCATATACCGTTTTATAAACTGAAACAAAGTGAAAAAATAGATAATTTTTCTTTTGAGAATCACTATAAAGAAAGTTTTTCTAATCAGCTTGATATTTTTTTGGCAAATAGATTTATTGTGGACTTAAGAGCAGGTTTTTACAACAAAATATATAAGCCAAACAAAAATTATCTTACCTTTAAATTTTTAAAAAACGAAAAAGTACTCAGCCATTGGGCAAAAGCATACAGAGGTATTTTGGCACGAGAGATTGCTTTAAAAAAACCGTCAAACGAAAAAGAATTTTTAGATATTGAATTTCCGAATCTTAAGATAAGAGAGATAAAAAAAATTGGTAAAAGAAAAGAATTTATATTTGACATCATCTAATTTGTTTAAATCCAATCTGCTTGATGATATTGTTCCAAGCAAAGAGAGAGAAATTTTTGAAACTATTTTTAAAGATCAAAAAATAAAAATAGAAAGAATTGTATCCTGCGGACAAAGTTCACCTGTGGATTTTTGGTATGACCAGGATGAAAATGAATTTGTCCTGCTATTAGAAGGAGAAGCAAAGATAGAGTTTGAAAAAGATATTCACTTTTTAAGAAAGGGAGATTGTATGCTGATTCCCGCTCATGCAAAACATAGAGTTGCATTTACGGCGACAGATAAAACCACTGTTTGGCTGGCAATATTTTGGAAAGGGTAAATTATGGATAAAAGTTTTAAAGAAGCTATGAATTTCAGACATGCTTGCAAATTGTTTGACAAAAACAAAAAGATAACCAAAGAGGATATGCTGTTTATACTTGAAGCAGGTAGAAATTCTCCCTCTTCTTTTGGTCAGGAAGGATGGAAATTTTTAATTATAACCGATGATGAATTAAAATCAAAAATTCAACCATACTGCTGGAATCAACCTCAAATCACAACATGTTCTCATCTTGTTATTATATTGGCGGCCATTGAAGCACTAAAACCCCAAAGCGGTACACCTCAAAAAAGATTTCAAAGAAGAGACTTGCCGAAAGAAAAAATTGATATGTATATAAAAGTTTATGAAAGTCATTTGACAAAAAATAAAATACTCAGTAATGATAAAAATATATATGAGTGGAGTTCCAAACAGTGCTACATAGCTGCAGCCAATATGATGACTGCTGCGGCAGTCAAGGGAATTGACTCATGTCCGATAGAAGGAATGGAAAAAGAAAATGTTGAAAAACTTCTTGGGCTTGACACTACAAAATTTCAAATAGCCTTGGTTCTTCCTTTTGGCTACAGAGCAAAACCTCAACCGGCAAGAATAAGGCTAAATCCCAAAGAAGTATATGAGTTTATAGATTGACATACTCCTCACGCCTAAAGGCGGGGGATTCTGGCTTTAGAACAAGACTTGCCTGACTTATGCAGGTCTTACAGTCTCTATGCCAAGAGTTGATGCCCCAGCTCTACAGATGTTTATGGCAGCATTTAAATCTCTTAAATGTTTTGTTTTACATTCAGGACACTGCCACTCTCTTATTTTTAAATCTAACTCATCTAAAACATATCCACATTTAGAGCAGGTTTTAGACGATGGATAGAATCTATCTATCTTGATTAGATTTGTTTTATACTCTAAGATATTTACAAACTCACTAAATGCTAAATCAGATATTTTTCTGCCCCATAATCTTTGCATAGCTTTCATATTTAAATCTTCTATGAAAATGTTATCATAAGTTTTAGCTAAATCATTTGAGAGTTTATGGAAATAATCTCTTCTTGTGTTAGCTACTTTAATATGCAGTTTTGCTAATCTTCTTTTAGCTAATTTAAAGTTATTAGAGTTTTTTTGTTTTTTGGAGAGTCTCTTTTGGAGTCTCTTTAACTCTTTTAAGTGTTTAAGATAATATCTTGGAGATTCTATTTCTGTATTATCAGATAGAGTCAAAAATGTTTTAAGACCAAAATCTATACCCACGATTTTACCCGATGTAGTATTCCTCTTGTTCTCATCTTGCTCTAACGATATACAGATATAGAAATCTCCGATATTATCTCTCTTAACGGTTATAGTCTTTATCTTACCTACAATTGTATGAGATAGCCAAAACTTATATTTATGACCGTTAAGATAGATAACATTACCATCTATTTTGTACCCTGCTTGCTTAAGAGTGAATGACTTATATTTTTTTACTTTTTTAAAAGATGGTGGAGATGATTTAATACCTTGTTTTTGATTACGAAAAAAAAGCTTATATGCTTTATCTATTCTATCTGTTATATCTTGGATTGCTTGAGATGGTACAATTTTGTAATATTCATATTTTGGAAGTTTTTTGAGTTTAGTTAGATGCTTTTGGAGTTGATATTTATTTAGACTTTTTCCAAAGAGTCTATAATATCTCTTATGCAATGCTATACAATGGTTATAGATTATTCCTGCAATATCAAGTGTTCTATCAAGATGCTTTAATCTTTTTGTGTTGTAGAGTTTATATTTGTAGGTTCTAATCATCTGATACTCTTTAGATAGTTTTGCCACTTTAATTTCTCTTTTGGTCTTTGACTTGTTTGTTGATTTTCTATATACTGCTTTATTACTTCAAGCGGTGCACCACCTATTGTAGAGATAAAATAGCTATTTGTCCAAAGTGTAGGTAGTTTAGTTTTTAAATGCGGAAACTCTTCTCTTAAAGCTCTTGCACTTCTACCTTTTGCAAGTTTTATAAATCTATTTACTCCAAATTGCGGATCAACTTCACAAAGAATATGAATATGGTCTTTATCAGTCTCCATCTCTATTATCTCTGCATTTACTTCATTTGCAACTTCTTGTATTATCTCTTTTAGTCTTTTTTCTACATCGCCAACTAATACTTTTCTACGATATTTAGGACACCAGACTATGTGATATTTACAAGAATAGACAACATTTCTATTTGATTTATATTTTACTGTATCTTTCATACAAAGTATTATAATATAATTTGAAATATAATACAAGTATTATTAGAAAGTTCTCAAGGAAGATTTACTCTCTATTGAACTTTCTATTGTCTTATATCCCTACGACTAAAGCCGAGGGCTTTACGGCAAGGTTTGGTAAATAATAAATTTTATACCGACTTTTTATTTTGTCTTGTATAAAAGAAATTTTCAACTTTTTCAATCTGTCTTAATCAGCTCCAATCTAACGAAATAATCATGCCATTGCTTTATGCTTTTTGATTAAGTGTTTATTGGTTATATACAATTCTAAGCAGTAATATAATATAATATTCCAATTTTATTTTACAAGGGATATAACAATGAGAGGATATAAAGTCTTTTCGGGTACTGCCAATGAAGAGTTTGCAAAAAAAGTTGCTAAACATTTAACTTTGCCTTTAAGTGATGCAACCATAAGAAGATTTAGTGATGGGGAGATAGGAGTTCAAATAAGTGAAAGCGTAAGAGGAAAAGATGTTTTTATAGTTCAACCTACATGTGCACCGGCAAACGATACACTTATGGAAATACTTATAATGACTGATGCCTTAAGAAGAAGTTCTGCTAACTCCATTACCGCAATAATGCCTTATTTCGGATATGCAAGACAGGATAGAAAAGCAGCTCCGAGAGTTCCCATAACTGCAAAACTTGTTGCCAATCTTTTGCAGACTGCAGGTATTGATAGAGTAGTTACCATAGACTTGCATGCCGGACAAATTCAAGGATTTTTCGATATCCCCGTAGATAACCTGTATGGAAATATTATATTTTTAGACTATGTAAAAAGAAAAAATCTTAAAAATCCTGTTATTGCAAGTCCCGATATAGGTGGGGTTGCCAGAGCCAGGGCATTTGCCAAAAAACTTAATGTTGATATGGTTATTGTTGATAAAAGAAGAGAGAAGGCAAATGAATGCGAAATAATGAATATCATAGGTGATGTAACGGGAAAAGATGTTATACTTGTTGATGATATGATTGATACTGCAGGAACTATAACAAAAGCGGCTTCAGTTCTAAAAGACAAAGGTGCTACAAGTGTTATGGCATGCTGTACACATGCGGTTTTAAGCGGACCTGCCTATGAAAGACTCAACTTAAGCGACTTGGATGAACTTATAGTTTCAGATACTATTCCTCTTAGTGCCGAGAATGATAAAATAACGGTCCTAAGTGTAGCTCCTCTTTTTGCGGAAGTTATAAGAAGAGTATATCACAATGAAAGTGTAAACGGACTTTTTGTTTAAGGTAATAAATGCAAAAAAATATTAGAAACTTTTCTATAATTGCCCATATAGATCATGGGAAAAGTACACTTGCCGACAGACTCATAAGTGAATGCGGAGCCATCAGCGACAGAGAAATGAGTTCTCAGGTTATGGACACAATGGATATTGAAAAAGAAAGAGGTATAACCATCAAGGCCCAATCTGTCAGACTGAACTATGAGGAAAACGGACAACACTATATTTTAAATCTCATAGATACACCGGGGCATGTTGACTTCTCTTATGAAGTCAGTAGATCTTTAGGCTCTTGCGAAGGAGCTTTGCTTGTTGTGGATGCAAGTCAGGGAGTAGAAGCTCAAACAATAGCAAATGTATATGTTGCACTTGAACATGACCTTGAAATTATACCTGTTATCAACAAAATAGATTTACCGGCTGCCGATCCTCACAAAGTAAAAGAGGAGATTGAACATACAATAGGTCTTGACTGTTCTGAAGCTTTGGAAGTTAGTGCAAAAAGCGGTATAGGTATAAAAGAACTGCTCCATAATATTGTCACAAAAATTCCTCCTCCCGAAGGTGATGAAAAAGCTCCGTTAAAGGCTTTAATATATGACAGTTGGTTTGATAACTACCTTGGGGCATTGGCACTCATTAGAGTATTTGACGGGAAAATTACAAAAGGTGAAGAAGTTCTTGTAATGAGTACCGGGAAAAAACATGAAGTTTTAGGTTTAAAATATCCTCACCCAATAAAGCAAATAGATACAAAATCTATAAAAACAGGTGAAATAGGCATTGTAATATTGGGTCTTAAAAATGTAGGAGATGTCAAGGTAGGCGATACCATAACAGATGCTAAAAAACCAACAGATAGCTCTATACAAGGTTTTCAAGAAGCCAAGGCTTTTGTATTTGCGGGGATTTACCCTATAGAAACTGATAAATTTGAAGATTTAAGAGATGCACTTGATAAATTAAAATTAAATGATGCCAGTATATCCTATGAACCTGAAACTTCGGCGGCTCTTGGTTTTGGTTTTAGAGTTGGATTTTTGGGGCTTTTACACATGGAGGTTGTAAAAGAGAGATTGGAAAGAGAATTCGGGATAGATCTTATAGCTACTGCTCCGACTGTTATATACAAGATTTTAAAAACTGACGGTACAACCATAGAGATACAAAATCCAAGCCAATTACCTCCGGTAAATGAGATAGAAAAGATATACGAACCGTATGTAAAAGCAACAGTAGTTACACCAAATGAATTTTTAGGAAATGTTATAACTCTTTTAAATAACAAAAGAGGCTTACAGGAAAAAATGGATTATATAACAACTGACAGAGTTTTATTGGAATATCTGCTACCTATGAATGAAATTGTAATGGATTTTTACGACAAACTAAAATCAAGTACAAAAGGATATGCGAGTTTCGACTATGAACCTGTCGGATACAAAGAAGGGGATTTGGTCAAGCTTGATGTCAGGGTAGCCGGAGAAATAGTAGATGCACTCTCTATCATAGTTCCGAAAAACAAAGCTGTAACAAAAGGACGAGAACTTGTAAAAACAATGAAAGAACTTGTACCCAGACAACTTTTTGAAGTTGCCATACAAGCAAGTATCGGCAATAAAATTATAGCAAGAGAAACAGTTAAGTCCATGGGTAAGAATGTAACTGCCAAATGTTACGGGGGCGATATAACAAGAAAAAGAAAACTGCTTGAAAAACAAAAAGCGGGAAAAAAACGAATGAAAGCCATAGGTAAAGTACAACTTCCGCAGGAAGCTTTTTTAAGTGTTTTAAAGATTGACTGATTTAAGGACATCTCTAAAAATATATACAGTCCATATAAAATGGTGCCTCTAACAAGTTTTTAAGATACCCTTAAAGGAGTCTGAAATGAAAAAATTGGGTATATTGATAATTACACTTGGAGTTCTGTTTTTAAGCGGATGCTCCTACAAAAACAGTACCGTTGCCATAGCCCCATACAAGGTTAATTTTTTAAGTTTTTCAAATAAACACAAAAGAGTCTATATAAATTCCATCAAAGACGATAGAACAAATAAACATATAGTTGCCGTCATTACAAACAGCAAAGGTGATAATTTAGGATATATCACAACCACACAAAATTTTATCAAATGGTATAAAAATGCTCTTCAAAAAGCACTAATGGCCAATGGTTTTTTTATAGCAAACAATAAAAAACAAAGTGATATGAGCATGGATTTGATACTTAAAGAACTCTTAGTATCATTTAACAAAAATGAGTTTATAAAAGAAAATTTGACAGGCAGAATATCATTAAAACTTATCTTACATACAAAAAAAGAAACTATTACCAAAAATATATCCGAAAATACAAGCAAATACAATGGTTTGACAATTAGCAAAGAGGGTTTTAAAGAACAACTTCAAACACTTTTAAATGACAGTATAAAACTTATAGTGGAAAATTTAAAACAAACACAATATTAATGTACTGTTTAATTTGCGGAAAATTATCTTTTTCACATATTTGCACAAAGTGTAAAAAAGATTTTTTATCTCCAAAAATTACAAAAAGAGTGCTTGAAGACAATTTTGAAGTTTTTAGCTTTTTTAAATATACGGATATTAAAGACTTAATTCATACAAAACATAAATTTATAGGATATTTTATCTATAATATTTTAGCAAAAGAGAGTTTTTTAAAATTTGCCAAATATTTTCAAATCAACAATAAAATATTTTCATTTTCCTGTGATGATACCGTACAAAACGGATATTCTCATAATGCCATACTTAATAAATATTTAAAATCAAACAATATAACACCTGTTCATTCGGTTTTAAGAGCCACAAGCAATATAAAATACTCTGGCAAATCCCTGCAATTCAGACAAAATAATCCCAGAAATTTTACCTATCATTATAAATCCGATATCGATGCTATACTTGTTGATGATATCATTACAACAGGAACAACCATCAATGAAGCAAAAACAGTTTTACAAAAACAAAATATTAATGTTCTTTTTGCTTTAACCCTTGCAGATGCAAGAGATTAGAGTATATATGGACATACCAAGTCTATAAAACTTAAGCATAGGTTATGCAAGTTTTAGATAAAATAAATATAATATCCTAAAATCTCAAAAGATACTATAAAGGTTGGCAATGAGTAATATTTTTGAACAAAATCAAGATATTCAAGATATAAATATAGAAGACTCTATAAAAACAAGCTATTTGGACTACTCTATGAGTGTTATCATAGGAAGAGCTTTACCTGATGCCAGAGATGGCCTTAAGCCCGTACACAGAAGAATACTCTATGCAATGAGTGAATTAAACTTGAGTTCGCGTGCAGCTTATAAAAAATCAGCGAGAATTGTCGGTGATGTTATTGGTAAATATCACCCCCATGGAGATAATGCCGTATATGATGCCTTGGTTAGAATGGCTCAACCTTTTTCTATGAGACTTCCTCTTATAGACGGACAAGGAAACTTTGGCTCCATAGATGGCGATAATGCGGCCGCAATGAGATATACCGAAGCAAGAATGACTGCACTTAGCGAAGAGCTTTTAAAAGATATAGACAAAGAAACAGTTGATTTTATACCAAACTATGATGACAGTATGAGCGAGCCTGATGTACTTCCAAGCAGGATACCAAATCTTTTGATAAACGGCTCAAGCGGAATTGCAGTAGGTATGGCTACAAATATACCTCCTCACAATCTCGGAGAAACCATTGATGCACTTTTATACCTGATAGACAATCCTAAATGTGAAATATCGGACTTGACTAATTTTATAAAAGCTCCTGATTTTCCAACAGGCGGTGTAATATTTGGCAAAAGAGGCATCATTGATGCTTACAATACCGGAAGAGGCCGCATTAAGATAAGAGCCAAAACACATATAGAAAAAAACGGCCATAAAGATATAATAGTCATAGATGAATTTCCTTACCAGGTAAACAAATCCAAATTTATAGAACAGGTAGCTTCACTTGTAAAAGAAAAGCAGATAGAAGGAATTTCTGAAATAAGAGATGAAAGTGACAGAGACGGTATAAGAGTGGTTATCGAACTCAAAAAAGATGCTATGAATGAAATTATATTGAATAATTTATACAAATCATCTAACCTTGAAGTAACTTTCGGGGTTATACTTTTAGCAATTGAAAATAAAGAACCAAAAGTCTTTAATCTTTTAGAATTATTGGATCTATTTTTAAAACATAGAAAAACCGTACTTATAAGAAGAACTATCTACGAGCTTGAAAAAGCCAAAGCAAGAGCTCACATACTTGAAGGTTTAAAAATAGCACTTGACAACATAGATGACATTATAGCTACTATCAAAAAAAGTGAAGATACAAAAACTGCAAAAACAGCTTTGATGGAAAATTTTGCTCTAAGTGAAATTCAAGCAGGTGCAATACTTGATATGAAGCTTAACAGACTTACAGGACTTGAAAGAGAAAAGATAGAAAATGAGTTAAAAGAGCTTTTAAAAGAGATAGAAAGACTCAGTGCAATCTTAAAAAGTGAAGAACTTTTAAATAAACTTATAAAAGACGAGCTCCTAGAAGTAAAAGAAAAGTTCAGTTCGCCGAGACTTACTGAAATTGCTGATGATTATGGAGAGATAGATATAGAAGATTTAATACCGAATGAACCTATGGTTGTTACCATTACCCACAGAGGTTACATAAAAAGAGTACCTCTTAAACTATACGAAAAACAAAAAAGGGGCGGAAAGGGAAAAACTGCTTTGACGACCTATGATGATGATTTTATTGAAAGTTTCTTTGTGTCAAATACTCACGATACGCTTATGTTTGTAACCGACAGAGGACAACTGTACTGGTTAAAAGTTTACAGAATTCCGGAAGGAAGCAGAGCGGCAAAAGGAAAAGCTGTAGTAAATCTTCTTAATTTGCAACCGGATGAGAAAATTATGGAAATTATACCTACTACCGATTTTGATAAAAATAAATCTTTGGCATTTTTTACAAAAAAAGGTCTTGTTAAAAAAACAAATTTAAGTGAATTTAGCAATATAAGAAGTGTAGGAGTAAGAGCCATCACACTAAACGAAGATGATTCTTTGGTAACTGCTAAAATAGTTATGCCTGAAGCCAAATATTTATTTATAATCACCAGAAAAGGAATGTGTATAAAATTTAATGTAAATGATGTACGGGAGATGGGTAGAATTGCCAAAGGAGTTACCGGTATAAGATTTAAAGAAACAAATGACTTTGTAACAGGAGCTACTATAATCTATGAAGAAGACGAAGAACTTCTTAGTGTCAGCCAAAAAGGTGTGGGCAAAAGAACAACTGCAAGTGAATACAGACTGCAAAAAAGGGGTGGAAAAGGCGTAATTGCCATGAAGCTTACACCAAAAACAAAAGATTTGGTAGGTATTGTAATAGTCGATGAAACAAAAGATTTGATGGTATTGACTTCCAAAGGAAAAATGATAAGAGTGGATATGAAAAGTATACGAAAAGCCGGGAGAAACACAAGTGGTGTGAAAATAGTAAATGTTGAAGGAGATGATACTGTCATAAGTATTGCAAGATGTCCAAAAGAAGAAAGTGAAATTGAATCTGTCGAGATATCTGAAAACGGTGAAATGGATATTCTAAAGCAGAAAGAGGAATAGTATTTGCTTTGTAATAAAAAAATTAATTCATAAAGGTGAAAATATGAAAATTAAAGGTATTTTGATTGCAAGTATGGTTTTACTGGGCATATTTTTTGCAGGATGCACAATTTCCACTAATTCTCCGACTCCAAAAAAGAAGCCTGTTGTAAATAAACAAAAGGTAATGCAGACAAAACAAGTTGATCCGGTTGATAGAAATATAGAAGTAAAGAAAAAAGAGTTATCTTTTTTAAGATCCACTCCTATAAAAGAGTTTGCAGTAGTAGGAGAAGGCATAGCTCCTCAAAACACTATCTCTCCGGCTCAGGCATTGGCTTTGGCAAAAAGAGCGGCTGTTGCTGATGCATACAGACAATTAGGAGAAAAACTTTACGGGGTTAAAGTTAATGCCAAAGAAACCATAAAAGATGCGGCTCTTAAAAATTCAAAAATTATAACTCAAGTTGATGGTCTTATAAAAGATGCTTATATTACAGAAAGTTCATACAAAGATGGTCTTTACAGAATAAAAATGGAACTTAAAATAGATAGTAAAACTTGGAAAAGAATCTTTTCTTACTAATATTTTTAGTAATTACGGCAAATGCTGAAACGGAGTTTATATTATCGTATAAACTCCGTACACAAAATTCGTATGTCACAAACGAGCAGATATTTATTTCCAAAGCAATGCTTTTATCAAACAAATCTACCAAAACGATATGTATTCTTCCAAAAAAAACCAATAAAAATATAACACCCGTAAAATATCTCCAAAAGCACAAATACAAACTTCTTGAATGTTTTAAGCAAAAAAATATCCATATCAACTCAAACTCTCTTAATGAATTGAATCATTCATACTCTCAAATATCCATTAAAACGGAACCTATAAGATTTACAGTTAAATTTAATAATGGTTTTGGTATTATAAGTACTTTTAAATAATACTCAAAAGAGGCAAAAGTGAAGATAGCTGTTGTTGAAGATGATATAAATATGAGAAAATCACTTGAATTATCTTTGGAAGAGTATAGTGAATTTCAGATAATATCTTTTAAAAATGCAAAAGAGGCTCTTAAAAAAATAGATGACAGCTTTGAACTTATTGTAACGGACATCAATATGCCCGGAATTGACGGTATAGAATTTATAAAAAGGCTAAAGGGTGATTACGAAGTAATAGTTATTACCGGAAATGCAACACTTAATCGCGCTATAGAAGCTTTGCGTCTTGGTGTAAAAGATTTTTTGACAAAACCGTTTGAAATAGATACTCTTGTAAAAGCGATAAAAAGAGGACAAAAAGCAAGAAAGCAGAAAAAAAAGATACAAAAAACTCTTTTTGAAAATGATAAAGATGCCATGTTTTTAGGAAAATCAAAGGAGTTGGAAAAATCACTTCATATCGCAAAAAAAGCCGCACTCAGTGATGCCAGTATACTCCTGCTTGGAGAAAGCGGAGTTGGAAAAGAATTATTTGCAAAGTATATCCATCAAAATTCAAAAAGAGCAAAAATGCCTTTTATTGCTATAAATATGGCTGCAATTCCTGAAAATCTTCTTGAAAGTGAACTTTTCGGATATGAAAAAGGAGCTTTTACAGATGCAACAACTTCAAAAAAGGGTTTTTTTGAACTCTCAGATAAAGGTACTATATTTTTAGATGAGTTGGCTGAAATGCCCGTGTCACTACAACCTAAGATATTAAGAGTTTTGCAAGAAAAAGAATTAACAAGAGTTGGAGGTTCAAAAACCATAAAGATTGACATAAGAGTAATTTCTGCCACCAATGCCGATATAAAAACCAAGATAAAAGATAAAAGTTTCAGAGAAGATTTATACTACAGACTAAATACCATACCTATACAAATTCCTCCTTTGCGCGAAAGAAAGGATGAAATTGCTCAAATAGCAAACAAAACATTAATAAATATTTGTCATAAATACGGATTTAATGATAAAATAATAAGCAATGAAGCCATAGATGAACTTTTAAGATACAGATGGCCGGGAAATATCAGAGAACTAATATCGGTAATCGAAAGAGCTGCAATATTGAGCGAAAGTGATATTATAACAAAAGATGATCTTTTTTTAGAGAGTCGAAAATAAAAACTAAATAACCAGGAGAAAAAATGAGAAAATTTAATGTAGCGGTTGTAGGTGCGACCGGTGCTGTCGGAGAAGAGATATTTACAATACTTGAAGAGAAAAAATTTCCTGTTGCCAACCTTGTACCCTTAGCAAGCAAAAACAGTGTAGGAAAAGAGATAAAACTTCTTGGAAAGACTTACAAAGTAAAAGAATTGAGTGAAGATATATTTGATAAGGAGGAAATTGATATAGCATTTTTTAGTGCCGGAGGAAGTATTTCAGCCAAATTTTGCCCGATTGCAGCTGAAAGCGGGGCAGTTGTTATAGACAATTCAAGTCATTTTAGAATGGACGAAGAAATACCTCTTGTGGTACCTGAGGTAAATCCTGAAGATATAAGTGCATGGAGACTCAAGGGTATTATAGCAAATCCGAACTGCTCTACTATACAAATGGTACTTGCACTTAAACCTCTTGATGATTTGTATGGCATAAAAAGAGTAGATGTCAGCACATATCAAGCAACAAGCGGGGCAGGGAAAAAAGGGATGGAAGAGTTGGTAAGACAAATGCAGGATTTCTTTGCTTTTAGGTTAGATGACAGCAAAAAAGAGGCTTTTATGCATCAAATAGCTCTAAATGTTATTCCTCACATAGATACTCCTCAACCAAACGGCTTCACACGAGAAGAGATGAAAATGGTTAATGAATCACAAAAAATACTCCATAAAAATTTTGAGCTGGCTGCTACATGTGTCAGGGTTCCGGTACTTAGAAGTCACAGCGAATCCATAACCGTAACTTTTCAAGATGGAGTAGATATAGACATTGACAGAGTGAAAGGTGCACTCAATAACTTTGAAAATGTAGAAGTTATGGATAATCTTGAAGAAGGAATTTATCCTATGCCTATAGTTGCAACAGATACGGATATTACTTATATAGGAAGAATTAGAAAAGATTTATACGAAAACAATATCCTGCACTTTTTCAATGTTGCGGATCAGCTAAGAGTAGGAGCTGCAACAAATGCGGTCAGAATTGCACTAAAATGGATAGAATTAGAAAGTGAATAATATGATAGAAAGAATTTTTGAGGGTCTTATATGGAGAAGCAGGTATATTATCATACTTTCTGTAGTATTCGGGCTTCTTGGAGCTATAGTTTTATTTGTTATAGCAAGTTTGGATATATACAATATATCAGCTTTTACCTTAAAGGCACTTATTTCCCATGCCCACCCTGAAAAACTTCATGAAAATCTTGTTTCAACTATTATAGGAGCAGTGGACTTGTATCTTATAGCTGTTGTTTTATTTATATTTTCCTTTGGATTATATGAACTTTTTATCAGCGAAATTGATGAGGCAAGCAATGATGAAAAAACAAGTAGAATTTTAGAGATAAAAAGTTTGGATCAGCTTAAGGACAAGATAGCAAAAGTTATTGTAATGGTATTGGTTGTAAGTTTTTTTCAAAGAGTTTTACATACTGACTACAATGGTGCAAAAGAGATGCTTTACTTTGCTTTATCCATACTTGCTTTAGCTTTGGGATTATACTTTTTGCATAAAAATGCACCAATTAGCACTAAAAAGGAAAAATTATGATATTTACTGATGCATGTAAAGGAAAAAAAACATCATATACACCCGTATGGATGATGAGACAGGCAGGAAGATACTTACCGGAATATATGAAGGTAAGAGAAAAAGCAGGTAATTTTTTAAATCTATGTCATTCACCAAAACTTGCTGCAGAAGTTACTTTGCAACCCGTAGATATTGTGGGAGTAGATGCTGCTATAATTTTTAGTGATATTTTAGTCGTTCCGAACGAGATGGGAATGAAACTTGATTTTGTAAAAGGAGAAGGGCCTGTTTTTGATAAACCCATAAAAACTGAAAATGATATAGATATGCTAATCGGTGGCAAAGAAGCTGCCGATAAATTAACTTATGTGTATGAAACCATCAAAATAGTCAGAGAAAAATTGCAACATGACAAAGCTCTTATAGGTTTTACGGGAGCACCTTGGACATTGGCAACCTATATGATAGAAGGAAGAGGAACAAAAACTTACAATATAGTAAAAAAACTTATCTATACCAATCCAAAACTTATGCACCACCTTCTTCAAAAAGTATCTGAAGTTGTTAAATACTATCTTGAAAATCAAATAAAATCCGGAGTAAATGTAGTACAAATTTTTGACAGTTGGGCTGCCGCACTTGAAAAAGATATATATATGGAATTTAGCTGGCACTATATAAAAGATATCTGCTCTTACATTAAATCAAAATATCCTGATATTCCTATCATTGTTTTTCCAAAAGGCATAGGAACATATCTTGATGATATAGATGGAGAGTTTGATGTCTTTGGTGTAGATTGGTCAACTCCTATGCAATTGGCAAAAGAAAAACTTGGCAACAAATATGTATTACAAGGCAATATGGAACCATGCAGACTTTATTCAAAAGAGGCTACAAAAGAGTCTGTAACCGCTATTGCAAACACAATGAAAGAAGGAAGACATATATTCAATCTCGGACATGGAATACTGCCTGATGTACCTGTAGAGAATGCAAAATATTTTGTTTCACTCTGCAAAAAGATAACAAAAAGATGAGATATGTTTTCGGACCGGTAAATTCCAGAAGGTTTGGCATATCTTTAGGCATTGATTTAAGTCCGGATGAAAAATCATGCAATTTTGACTGTGTTTACTGTGAGTTAAAAGGAGCCAAACCTGTATCTGTTATCAAAAATCCTCCGAATGTAAATGAAATCATAGCTGAAATAAAAAAATCATTATCCTTGCATAACAATATAGATGTAATTACCATTACCTCAAATGGCGAACCTACACTGTATGAAAATCTTGACAAACTGGTAGATGAATTAAACAAGATAAAAAAGGATAAAAAACTTCTTATTCTTTCCAATAGCTCCAGGATATGCAATATGTCAGTTCAAAATACCCTTCAAAAAATTGACATGGTAAAACTTTCTCTTGATTGTGCTACTCAAAAATGTTTCAAAAAGATAGACAGAGCGTTAAAGGGTATCATGATTCAAGATTTAACAAATTGCATAAAAAACTTTTCAAAAAAATTCAATAACAATCTAATTATCGAAATATTAGTAGTAAAAGGTATAAATGACAAGACTGATGAGTTTAAAAAATTAAATGAGGTACTAAACGATATCAAACCGGCAAGAGTTGATATAGGAACCATAGATAGACCTCCCGCTTATCAAGTCGAAGCAGTTGATCAAAAAGATATGCTAAAATTATCCAAAATCATAACCGATATACCTGTTTCTTTAATATACAAAAACAATCCTGATAAAAAAGAAGATTTTAGCAAAGAAGAGATTTTAAAACTTATCGCACACAGACCGCAAAGCCAATATGATATAGACAATTTTTTTAGTGACAATGCAAAAAAGATTGTAGAAAATTTATTGAAAAACAATATAATAGTAAAAAAAGATATTGCAGGAGTAGTGTTTTACAGACTCAATGAGAGATAAGTTTTTATTTGAATTATTCCCGTAACAACCATCACAGTTCATAGCTTTACCGGGTTTAAGCATAAATAAGACTCGACAACAAAGCTAAAAGTTACAATAAAATCTACAAAATCCGAAAGAAAGGCAAATAAGACACAAACTTTATCTTATGCCTTCTTTGCCTTCTACGGACTGTATGGGTTTTTAGAAATTATCTTTAATGAAAACCAACTTTTTTAGGAACATACTCGCCATGCATTTTAACTCTCGCTTTTTGCATCAAATATATAACCACATATATACCCGCTGCAATCGCCCATGATACATAATGAGATCCAAGATCCAAATGCTTAGCTAATAGATCAGGTAAAAATGCAAATGGAACTACAATCAAAAACAGTAGTCTCTCCAATGGGTTTACTTTGGTTATAAAAAATCCTTGAATTGCTGATGTAAAGGCAAACATACCTAAAACGGCAAAGAGAAATATACTTACTATCTCTATAGGATTTGTTACCCAAACCCAACCTGCAACATCATTTGGATCTTCAGGATTTACACTTTCAATCAAAAGTAATTTGTTATTAAAAAAGAACATAAATGGCAATATTGCAGTTCTTATATCATACATAAATCCTTGGAGTCCTGTTTTTATAGGATCACTTTTGGCAAGTCCTGCAGCCGCATAAGCCGCCATTCCCACCGGAGGTGTATCATCTGCTAAAATTCCAAAATAAAATACAAACATATGTGCCGCAATTGCCGGAATAATATATCCGTTTTGAGCAGCAAGTTGCATAATAACCGGGGCTGTTAATGCAGCCATAACAATATAATTTGCGGTTGTAGGAAGTCCCATTCCAAGGATAAGCGAAGTAATAGCAGTAAAAAATAAAACTGCCAATATATAGCCGCCTGAAAGTTGATCGATAACATCTGCAAGGATAAGTCCTATGCCGGTTAATGTAACAGAACCTACAACTATACCTGCAACTGCTGTTGCTATGGCAATTGGCACCATATTTTTCGCACCGTTGACCATTCCATGTGCTATATCTACAAAACCGCCAAGCCATACCTCTTTTGTAAGTGGTTTTTTCTGAACTATAGCAGCAAACGGTCTTTGTACTACCATTATAGCCATCATAAATTCAATCGCACTAAAAGCTGCTGCCTGAGCCGACATTCTAAGAATAATAAGGGTATGAATCAAAAAGTATATCGGTATGATATAATGAATACCTCTTATAAATATAGGAAAAACTTTTTTTAATTTATCTTTACTTTCTCCTTTAATACCAAGCTTTTTTGCTTCCAAGTGCACTATATAAAACAAAGCAAAATAACTTGTAAAAGCAGGAATAAATGCCGCTCTTACAACATCAGTATAATTAATTCCCAAAAATTCAGCAATAATAAATGCCGCTGCACCCATAATTGGAGGCATAAGTTGACCATTTACCGAAGATGCAACTTCAACGGCACCTGCTTTATGAGGCGGAAAACCAAGTCTTTTCATTAGAGGTATGGTAAAAGTACCGGTTGTTACCGTATTTGCTATGGATGAACCGGAAATTATACCCATAAGACCGGAGGCGGCAACTGAAGCCTTTGCGGGGCCTCCGTCAAATCTTCCCAAAAGATTATATGCCATACTTATAAAATATTCTCCGGCTCCTGCTCTGTCAAGCAATGCACCAAAAAGCACAAATAAAAATACGAATCCCGCACTAACTCCTAGCGGAACTCCATAAATACCTTCGGTTGTTAGCACCATTTGCCCCATTATCTTGCTGAGACTTGCACCTTTGTGTGCTATAATATCAGGCATATACGGACCAAAATAATCATAAAGCAAAAATATTGTTGCAATTGCCGGCAATGGAATACCAAGTACTCTTCTTGAACCCTCCAAAACCATAAATAAAACCGCTATAGCTATGACAATATCTGTTTGAGTCCAAGCTCCTGATCTCATAGCCAAATCATTATAAGCATACCACTGATACAAAGAGACAACAACACCTACAAGTGCAAAAGCCAAATCATACCAAGTAATAACTTTTCTTAAATGTGCCTTTTTAAGTATAGGATACATTGTAAAGGCAAGAAAAACACCAAATGCCAAGTGGGCTGCTCTAACATAAACTCCATTTATCGGATGGACTACTACAGCCAATTGAAATACCGACCAAGAAAATGCTACAACAGCAACAAGCCAGTACATCCAAGTATTTTTTTCAAAATCTCTTTGACCTTCGAGTTCACTTAGAAGTTTTTCTTCATAATCTGCAGTTTTTGGAGTTATTATGACATCATCTATCTCTCCTGCCATATAATCCATCTCTTTTTCACTGTCTTTAATGATATCCTTTAAATATTCATCCTTAACATCTTCTTTATTATTTTTATCTGACATATTTTACATCCTTAATGTGTAGATGATACAGGCATGAAGGCTCATGCCTGTATTTAAAATTAAACAGGTTTTATAGTAAACCTGCTTCTTTAAACGCTTTAACCGCTCCTGGATGTTGAGGAATTGATAAGCCGTCTAACAAACTTTTTTTAGTAATAGTTTTATAAGCCGGGTGCAATTTTTTAAATGCTGCAAAGTTATCAAGTATCGCTTTTGTAACTGTATAGACAACTTTTTCAGGAATTTTTGTGCTAGTTACAAGAACAGCTTTAACACCTATACTTGGTGTATCATGATTTACACCTTTATAAAATGCTCCTGAAATTACACCTGGTGCATAATAAGGATATTTTTTAAACAATTTGTCAATAGCAGGTCCTTTTATAGGTATAAGATCTATATCTACCGAATTTGCGGCATCTTTTATATTTGCTGTAGGATGGCCAAATACTGCAAAATAACCATCAATTTTATTGTCTTTTAAAAGTGTTGGCGCTTCGCTTGATTTCATCTCGTCAGCCAAAGCCAAATCACTATCTTTTAGCCCAACGGCATGCATAACTATTTCAGTTGTCATTCTTGTACCTGAGCCCGGAGTGTCTATATTGATTCTTTTACCTTTTATATCAAGTAATTTTTTAATACCTGAATCTTTTCTTACAACCAAAGTAAGAAGCTCCGGATAAATTGCCATAACACTTCTTAATTCTTTTATAGGTTTGCCTTTGAATTTGCCTATACCGTTATATGCCTGATAAGCCGTGTCACTTTGGCTGATACCAAAATCAAGCTCACCGGCTTTTATGGTATTTACATTATATACCGAACCGCCTGTTGATTCAACCGAACATCTGATATGAGCTGTTTTTCTTAATTTGTTAACCATTCTACAGATTGCACCACCCGTTGGATAATAAACTCCTGTGACACCACCTGTACCTATCGTAATAAACTGGGCACTAAAAGCCGGAATCGCTAAACTTCCTGCCAATGCCAAACCAACAATTTTTGACTTCATTGAAACTCCTTTGAAATAATTTTGTAATAAAACTATACAATAAAATTATTTGATAAAACTTAAATTTTTTAATTTTTTTTACAAGTTTTATAATTTTTAAAATTATGTGATTTTTTTAAAAAAATTTTTCAAAAAATATATAATTTTTACTTGACATACAAGGAAAAATAGAATATAATTCTACCCTGTTTTTAAGTGTTCCGGATTAGCTCAGCGGTAGAGTAGGTGACTGTTAATCACTTGGTCGCTGGTTCGAATCCAGCATCCGGAGCCATTTTTTCTAATTTTAAAGCTCTACTTTTAACAATCTTCATCCCAATTTTATTATAGTACGAAAATCTCTGATTGTATATGGGTATCCATATCTAACAATTTATCAAATCACAATTTTATCAATTTGAATTAAAAATCACAAAAGAAATATTATGCTACAATTTAGACCAACCAGTTGGTATAGAAGGAGTAAAAAATGGATACAAAAGAAAAGATTATTAAAGTAAGTTCCAAAATATTTGCAAAGCTTGGTTTTTCCGGTGTCCGTATAGATGCATTAGTAAAAGAAATTGGCATAAATAAAGCTACTTTTTATTATCACTTTAAAAGCAAGAAAGAAATTTTTGAAGTAATTGTAACGGAAAATGTACAAAAACTGCAAAATGAGATTGATAAGAAATTATCTGCATGTAAAACTCCTGAAGAAAAAATAAAAGGATTTATAGATGTAATGTTTGAAAGAGAGAGATTGGATGTTCTTTTGATAATAAGAGAAATTATTGATGGAGGAGATAATCTCTCCGATGAAATTATTTTGCTGATGTCAAGCATAAAAGACAGACTTTATAAAATTTTAAGAGAGGGAAAACAACAAGGTAATTTTATAAATGATGATGCAACTTTTATAATGTATCTTATTCTTGGAGTGAGTGATTTTTTTATCATAAGTGATCCGTTTGCCCAAAAGTTTAACAATATACAAAAAGAGCATTTTCCCATAGATGAAAGAAAATTTATTGAAAAGTTTAAAAATACAGTTATAAATGCAATATTTGCGGTTTTTGAAAACAATAATACTACACTTGCACAAAAGGAGATAACATGCAAGTTTTAAAAAAATATTGGTTAGCTATTGTTATAGCTGTTTTGTTAGCTATAGCAGGAGAGATGATTTATCTTAAATTGCATCCAAAAGAGTTGCCTTCAAATCTTGTTGAAGGTACAGGACGAATGGATGGCGATTTGATAAATCTTAATGTAAAATATCCGGGAAGAATAAAGAAAATATTTGTAGATGACGGTGTAGCAGTTAAAAAAGGGATGATTGTAGCCATTTTAAAAAGTAAAGAGTATGAAGCACAAAAAAAATCATTTACAGCTCAGATAAAAGCACAACAAAAGCAACTTGAAGCTCAAAAAATAGAGGAAAAAATATCAAATATAACAATTCCTCTTTTGTTAAAAAAAGCAAAAGAGCGGGTAACTTCAGCTATAGCATCTCAAAAAGCACTGCAACAAAATATCTTCATTCAAAAAGATGTACTTGCGCAGGCAAAACGAGATTTTAATCGTTTTTTAAAACTTTATGAGACGAAAAATATTGATAAACAACAGTTTGAACTTGCAAAATTAAAATTAGATACCGAGACTAAAAAATTGGCTGTATTAAAAGAGCAACTCAAAAAAGCACAATCAGCTGTAAAATTGGCTAAAATTGGCTTGAGTGATGCCAAAGCATCACAACAAAAACTTCTTTCTATCAAAGCAAACATTGAAGCTTTAAAAGAT
>CAZKWE010000030.1:0-52154 GCA_964556545.1 uncultured Campylobacteraceae bacterium
CTATAAGTCCATTTATCTTAATTCTAGCGATATAGGTTTTCACTTTTGTTTTTGGATCTATGGTATAATAAACTCCTGGAAACTTTGTTTTTATATAATCTCTTTTCATTTTTTCAAAATCCTTTCCCACACTTTTTCCCACACTTTATTATCAATATTTGATAAAAAACAGTATAGAATAAAAATACTTAGTAAAAAGTTAACACTCTATAAAGTCCAAAATATAGGGCTTTATAGAGTGTTAGTATAAAATAGTATGATTTAAGAATAGGGTATATTATAAATCTCATAAGCCGGAGGTCGGGGATTCGAGTTCCCCCTCTGCTACCACTTGATAAGCTGATTTTAACTCTTTTAAACGCTATTTTGCGATTTGTTTAGATAAAATTCTTATTTTATATTGTTTATCTGATAACTCCTGAGATTTGCATTTGTCAAATCTTTTAAGTTAAGTGATAATTTTTCCATGAGTTTATCTATCTTGTTTATGTCATTGTTTTCATTTGCTTCTGCAAGAGAGAGAATATCTCCTGTTAAACCTTCTTTATTTATAATGGCTTTTTGTATTTTTATATCTATATGCATTTCATTAAGAGCACTTTGAATATCGCTATTTAGTATCAAATCTATCTTTGAGAGTAATCCGGTAAGGTAAATTTCTTCTCTGTTTTTTTCATTGTCGAACTTGGTATATTTTAATATTTCAAGCATAAAATCAGATCTGTTTTTTATCATAACAAACAGAGGATTTTCATACGGATCATTACCGTTATTTATATATAGTAACAGTATAAGCCAGTTTTTTAGTTTATTGATACCAAGAAGAGTGATAGCCTGTTTTATTGAGTGAATATCATTTTTAAAGCTAAAATATGCCGAATTTAGAAATTTCAGCAAATTTATATTGATAACCGGGTGTTTTTCAAATTTTTTTATAATCATAGGAAGATCACTACCGTTATATATCATATCCAGTATATTTATAATTTCTACTTTGGAAGGGTCAAGTTTTTTTGTCTTAAGAATATCGGGTTTAGAAAAATAATATCCTTGAAAAAGTTCATAGCCCATCTTTTTTAATTGTTCAAATTCCTGTTTTGTTTCAACCTTTTCTGCTAAAAATCTTATGTTAAATTTATTTAAATGTTTTATGATTTGTTCCATATTGTGCATAGAGTTTGTTTGAAGATCGGCTTTTATATATTTAACTCTTGGAAAAAGTACTTTATATTTTTCAAAATTATCTTTGCTGAAAGTAAAATCATCCAATACAAATATATATCCATCTTTTATCAATTCATCCATTTTACCTATAAGAGTATCGGTTATCTTTGCTGTATCTAACAATTCAAGATAAAATTTTTCTTTCGGTATATTTTCTATAATACTGTGATTTAGCAGTGTTTCATTTACATTGATAAAACCTCTTTTGTTGTCTATCAATTTATTGACACCGATATTGTTAAGAGCTATAGATAAGACATTTGCAGTCAATTCAAAGTCATCTAATTTGCTATCACAAAAGTTAAAAATTTTATTTTTTCTATAAAGAATTTCATATGCAACTATATTGCTTTCTTTGTCTAGGATAGGTTGTCTTCCTATATAAACATCATCTACAACAATATGATTTTCCATTTTAATACCTTTTGCTTCAAGCAGTTTAAGTTACAAAATAATTATAACATAAAAAATCTAAAGAAACTGAATTTTTATTTTTTTGAATTATAAAAAGAATTGATACTAAAGATAAAAAGTGCTACCCATATTATAAAAAATGATATAAATTTGTGTATATCAAAAGGCTCATGATATAAAAACAGAGCAAGCAAAAATGATAAAGTCGGACCTATATATTGGATAAATCCAAGAGTAGAATAGGGTATTTTTGTAGCTGCTGCATTAAACCATGCAAGAGGTACAACAGTAATAAAACCCGCGAGTATTAAAAGCAAAGTGGAGTGGTCAAGACTTAAGTGTAAGTGTGAAACTTTGGTAGCATCAAGATAGAGCATATAAAAAAATGCAACAGGTGAAATCAAAAGAGTTTCTATAAAAAGCCCGGGCATTGCCACAAGATTGATTTTTTTTCTTACAAGTCCGTAAAATGCAAAAGAAAATGCCAATGCCAATGCTATAAAAGGAAAAGATTTTAGGGTAAATATCTGGTAAAGTACTGCTGTAAATGCCAGTAAAACCGCAAAACTTTGAACTTTGTTTAATTTCTCTTTTAAAAACAAAAAAGCAAGAAACATACTTACAAGCGGATTGACAAAATATCCAAAACTGGCTTGTGTTAGTTGGTTTGTATTGATAGCTATGATAAATATCAGCCAATTTGTTGTAACAAGTAAAGATGATAAAAGTAACATTTTTAATTGTTTTGGAGTTTGAAAAATATTTTTTAAATATTTATATTGTTTTGTGATTATTAGTAAAAAAGCTAAAAATACAACCGACCATACTATCCTGTTTGCCAAAACTTCAAATGCCGGTACAAAAGAAACCGCTTTAAAGTAAATAGGCACCAATCCCCAAAAAGTAAAAGCTCCTATGGCATAAAAATAACCTATTTTTTTTTGTGATTTCATCCGAATATCTTTTCTAAAATAATTTCAAAAAGTACAACTCCCGCCATTAAAAATAAAATCACAAAAACAGTCTGTTTCATTTATGCTACCTTAACATGTTTTGAAGTATAATATTCAACCATATTTTAAGAGGAAATAATACAATCAATATGCTAAATGAGAGATTAACCGAAAAAGAAGCTTTAAAGCTTGTAAAAAGTACTGATTTGAAAGAACTTGGAAGATTGGCTACCGAAAGAAAAAATGAGTTGCATCCGGACAATATCGTTTCTTTTATAGTGGATAGAAATATAAACTATACCAATATTTGCTGGGTTGATTGCGGATTTTGTGCATTTTACAGGCATATAAATGATGATGATGCATATGTGCTTAGTTTTGAAGAGATTGGCAAAAAAATAGAAGAACTTTTAGAAATCGGAGGAACACAGATACTGTTTCAAGGAGGAGTTCATCCAAAACTAAAGATAGAGTGGTACGAAGAATTGGTAGAGTGGATCAGTATCAATTATCCAACTGTTACCATACATGGATTTTCCGCCGTTGAGATAGATTATATAGCAAAAATTTCCAGGATAAGCTATAAAGAAGTTTTAAAAAGATTGCATAACAAAGGACTTTTTTCTATGCCGGGAGCCGGAGCTGAAATATTGAGCGAAAGAGTCAGAAAAGTTATCTCACCCAAGAAATTATCTTCAGATGATTGGATAGCCATACATAAAGCAGCACATGAGGTCGGCATAAAAACAACTGCTACAATGATGTTCGGATCAGTTGATAACGAAGAGGATGTGATTGAACATTTAAAAAGGATAAGAGAGCTTCAAGATGAAACAGGCGGATTTAGAGCATTTATTATGTGGAGTTTTCAGCCAATGCATACAAAACTTCAAAAAGAAGGTCTTGTAAATTATAGAGCTTCATCCAATCGTTATCTCAGGCTTTTAGCTCTTAGCAGATTGTATCTTGACAATTTTAAAAATATCCAAAGCTCATGGGTTACTCAAGGCAGCTATATAGGACAACTTGCGCTTATGTTCGGGGCAAATGATCTTGGAAGTACAATGATGGAAGAAAATGTTGTATCAGCCGCAGGGGTTGCAAATAAAATGAATCAAAAAGAGATGATAAAACTTATAAAAGATATAGGAGCAATTCCTGCAAAAAGGGATACCGCTTATAATATATTGGAAGTTTACAAATAAATTGAGAGTTAAAAACATCACAGGAGTATAAGTGAAACAGATTTTGATAATAATATTTTTGATACAAGGATGGTTAATGAGTGCAGTGATAAAAGAGTTAAAAGTTGCAGGAGTAAAAGTACCTGTTATATATGAAAGAGACAACTCTTTGCCTATGGTTTCTTTGGAAATTGTTTTTAGAAATTCGGGTTCTTTGGAAGATGGAGAGCATGAGGGTTTGGCAAGTTTTACTTCTAAAATGTTTGCAGAGGGAACAAAAGAGCTTGGCAGTACCAAGTTTGCCGAAATTCTTGATGACAATGCTCTGCATTTAAATATAAGCAACGGCAATGAAACATTTGTCTTTGAGGCAAGTTCTCTAAAAGAAAAATTTGGAACACTTTGCAAAATGATAAAAAAACTTTTACAAGATCCGAATTTAACAAATGATAGTTTTAAAAAAGTAAAAACTATGACTTTGGGAGCAATATCTTCCAAAGAGAATGATTATGACTATATAGCTTCAAACGGTCTTAAAAAACTTCTTTTTGCGGGAACTCCTTTAGGGCATAGTTCTTTGGGAACAAAAGAGAGTATAGAAAAATTAAAACTTATCAATATAGAAGAATTTATAAAAAAGCATATTGTAACAAGTAGAGCCATAGTGGTTATAGGCGGAGATATAAATGAGAATGAAGCTTTTAAAAAGATTTGGGAGATACTTTCTGTTTTAAAAACAGGCAACTATAAAAAAGTCGGATTTTACAATGCAAATGACAGCCAAGAGCAGAAAATTATAAAAAAAGATACAAAACAAGCTTATGTTTATTTTGGCTCTCCTTTTTATTTAAAGGTAAATGATAAAGATGCCTATAAAGCGAAAGTCGCAGCTTTTATACTGGGTTCAAGCGGCTTTGGCAGCAGAATGATGGAAGAGATAAGAGTAAAAAAAGGTTTGGCCTATTCAGCATATGCAAGAGTTAATTTAAACAAATCATATAGTGATTTTAGCGGATATTTGCAAACCAAAGTAGAAACAAAAGATGAAGCTATCAAGTCAGTTAGAGAAGTTATAGATAATTTTATATCCAAAGGGGTAAGCAAAGAGGAGTTGAAAGCTGCAAAAGAGTTTTTAAGCGGTAGCGAGCCTTTAAGAGTTGAAACACTCTCACAAAGATTAAACAGGGCATTTTTTGAGTATTATAGAGGTTTAAAGCTCGGATATTCGGCCAAAGAGTTAAAAGAGATAGAAAAGTTAAGCTTAAAAGAGTTAAATGACTTTATATTTATCCACAAGGAGATAAAAAAGCTATCTTTTTGTATAGTTACTAAGTAAAGCAGTGTTTCAGAGCAGTGACAAAAAATATCTTCAAAAGTTAAAGGTAAAGTCACTGCTTGATCTTGCTTTGATTTTACCTGTAAAGTATGAGGATAATTTCTTATCAGAAGTATTAACTCCAAAAGAAGAAGTTGTTTTGGAGGTTCGTGTTCTAATTAGACAAAGAGCTCCAAAATTTTTAAAGATCAGATTTTTTTCCGTAAAATTTGAAAAAGAGATTGAAGGTATAATTTTTCATCCGAAACCTTTTCATGAAAAATTATTTTCTGTCGGTTCTAAAATTTTTGTTAAAGGAAAATTGGATAATAGTTTTGGCAAATTATCCGTTGTACAGCCAAAAGTCATTACCCAAATAAACAAGATAGATATCAAATATAAAACAGTTCTTAAAAATCAAACCGTAAAGAGACTAATGTCAAACTATCTTAACTTGGAATCTTTGACAAAAGAGGGTTTAAGCAAAAAAGAGGCAAATACCATACTCTCTTTTCATTTTCCAACTTGCGGATTTTTAAAACAAAAAAATAGTTTAGAAAATATAAACATACTGAAATTTCTTGAGATTTATAATCATTTAAAAAAATTAAATTCCAAAAAAACCATATATAAAGCAAGCAAAATACTAAATGGCGACATAAGCAGTTTTATTTCATCTTTACCTTTTAAACTTACAGGCGACCAGATAAAAGCTATAAATGATATCAAAAAAGATTTTCAAAGCGGATATGCTTCAAAAAGAGTTGTAGTAGGTGATGTCGGATGTGGTAAAACTATGGTAATTCTTGCTGCTGTAATGATGAGTTACCCAAATAAGGCAGTTCTTATGGCACCAACTTCCATTTTGGCAAATCAAATATATACTGAAGCTAAAAAATTTTTACCTTCTTATATAAAAATTGCTCTTGTAACTTCCAAAGAAAAAACAGATAAATTGGAAAATTATGATTTTTTAGTAGGTACCCATGCACTTTTATATAAGGATTTGCCAAAATGTGATCTTGTGATGGTTGATGAACAGCATAGATTTGGAGTAAATCAAAGGGAGATGATAAAAAATATCGTATCAAAAGAGAAGATTTCAAGAGCACATTTTTTACAGTTTAGTGCTACTCCGATTCCAAGAACTTTTGCTATGATAAATTCTTCACTCGTAGATTATTCATTTATAAAAGAACTTCCTTTTGAGAAAAATATAACAACAAAAATTATCAAAAGAGCAGATTTTAAAACTCTTATCAGGCATATCGAAAGTGAATTGGCAAAAGATCACCAAATAGCCATAATATATCCCCTTGTGGAAGAGAGTGAAAATATTGCTTATCAATCTATAGATGAAGCAAAAGAGTATTGGGAAAAAAGATATGAGAATGTTTTTGTAACTTATGGTAAAGATAAAGCAAAAGATGAAATATTAAAAAAATTTCAAAAAAAAGGAAGTATTCTTATATCGACTACTGTTATAGAGGTCGGCATATCACTTCCGAGACTAACTACCGTGGTGATAGTAGGTGCCGAAAGGCTTGGTCTTGCATCTCTTCATCAAATTAGGGGAAGAGTGAGCAGAGTAGGTCTTAAGGGATACTGTTTTTTATATACCAATGATAAAAATCCCAAAAGATTAAAAGAGTTTGCAAAAACAATCAGCGGTTTTGATATAGCGGAGCTGGATTTAAAATTTAGACAAAGCGGTGATATTGTAGATGGAAAAATTCAAAGCGGAAAATTATTTGAGTGGATTGATTTGTCAAATGATGAAAATATAATCAAAAAAGCAAAAGAGAGATTAGAGTCTTACAGGGGTACCTCTTAGAGGCACCCGCAAGAGACCATAAAATTTAATAAAGACCAAATTTACCATCACCTTTTTTATATAAGACTCTCATATGATTATCCATATCGTTAAATACTAAAAACTGTCTGTCACTCTCTTTTAATTTTGCAAGAGCTTCTTCGAGTTCCGTTGGTTTGTAAAGATCCAATTCTACCGGAATAATTTCATCAGCTAATTCTTCATAAGCTTTTTTCTCTTCTTCTATTATCTTCTGAGCTTCTATCTCTTCGAGTGATTCGGCTTTTCTTGTTTTTGTCTTATCACTATGTCTTCTTAAGACTTTTTTTGCTCTGTCAATTGCCAAATCAACTGCCGCATAGACATCTTTGTCTTTTTGTTTTATAACAACACTGTTTTTATTTGGCAATGTTATGATAAATTCGACACTAAAACCTTTTTTACCGTTTCTTTCATCTGCAGTTACAACAGCCCTTGCTGAAATAATATCCAAATTATACTTTTCCAATGATGCCAAAGCTGAGGTGATATGATCTTTTATAGCATCTGTCAAATCAAACTGCTTTCCAACTATACTGACATTCATGTTATCTCCTTTAAATCAAATATTTAGAGAACCTTATACCACTCACACTCAGAGTGTGTATTTTCCCCTGTGAAATTTTATCTAAAAAAGTATAAATTATGGCTTTTGTATAGTTCTTCTGTGATATCTTATCGGTTCGCTTGAACCTTTGAAGGTTACATATGTATCTATAATGACAGTCCCGTTTGATTCGGAAGTTGAAATATTATTGTCAAGCAAATGAGAAGGATTGCAAGGAAGAGAATTGCCTATATAGTACAGACTCATATTGACATCATAGTAGGTTTGATAGGTAAAATTTATATTTTCTATACAGTTGTTATTGTTATTGTGACCGGAAATTGCAAGTAGAGCAAGTTCTGTGGCACTTTTTGCCAGTAGTTTTGTTTGTTCGCTTACATAAATATCACTTGTCTGCTTTACTGTTGTTGATGTAGCAGAAATCATAAGTGCCATTAAAGTTGCTATGGTTATCATTACTATGATAGCAAGTAGCAGTGAAAACCCTTTTCTTGAATTAGACATTAAAAAATCACCTTTTCTTTACAAAATGTCATATTAAAATCCTGACCTGTGGGATTGAAAACACAAAGTTTCAATCTTATTGTTGTTCCGATTTGTCTAAATTTAAATGTTGAGACATGCTCCATTAAAGTGGACTTGTCTCCATCGGTATATTTTTCTTTCATCCATGGTCGGTAATTGTAGTAAAATGTGAGATTTTGGTCATTTGTCGCACCTTCCGGAACTATTGCATATGCACTCCATACAAGTTGATAGTGTTCATAAATAGTACTACTGTTATTTTCAACAAATTTTAATACATCATTACCATTTCTTTGTACTCTCATTATATAATTGTGTTTTATAGTTCCGTTCCAATCATTCCAACCGTATTGTTCTATGTCAAATTGATTTGGAAGACCTGAAAAAATTATACCTGCCGAGCTATTATTATCCGAAAGATTCACATCTCCTCGTGATAAAACATTTATGATTTTTTCGCTATATGACAAGTGACTACCGGGAGTTTCTACTTGGGTTTTGTTTGTTTTATTGCTTTCTAAATCTATAAAACCACTCCAGCCAGGACCGGAAGTATTGCCTTCAAACCCTTCATTATCATAACCTATCCATTCAAGAATTTTATATGAGTTATCTGCCATAGGTAATGAAGTTATATTGGTATCATTTGGTGCCAATCTTGCAATAGTGCTATTTTTTATCCTGAAAGAAAGAAATTTTGCTATTTGAGTAAGAGCAAGTTCTGTTTTTGTCTGTAGAGTATTGATGCTTTTTGAGTAAATATATGATTCGTAAATCTTAGCTATTATACCGCTTCCGATAGCCGCCACAACACCAAGTACAACTATGACAAAAATTATTTCTACCATAGTAAAAGCATATCGTTTTTTTAAACTATTCAAGGGAAAGTCCTGTAAAGAAGCTCATAACTTCCTATATTTGCCGAAAAAGCTCTCAATGTGGTTATAGTCTGATTGTTTGCTTTGTTTACAACTTTTACTTCAATCATTTTTATATTTGTTGTAGGAGTTGCAAGAGATGTATTTAAATCACCAAAATTTAAAGTTGGAGATGAAGAATAATTAGCATCATCAGATATATAAAAAACTTTTGTCGTTAAGTTTAAATCCATTAGATAGTCTCCGGTACCACCACCGTTTATAATTTCACTATTTCCGTTAAAATCATCTATATCGTTATAGGCTGTCGTATTTGTATCCCCTGCTCTTCCTAAAGTAGCAGAAGCATAGGTTATATTTGCATCAAATTTTCTTCTATAATTGGTTTTAAAATTTCCTATTCTTCTTGTGTGATTATTGTCCGGATATCTATCTAACTCACTATCCCCATTTGTCACATCCAATATATGTTTTACATTAGTTTCACTTACGAGTTTATCATCCCAAGGATATGTTAAAATATCACCTATCTTTGTCGAACCTGCAAGTACTGCTTCCTGGTTTAAGCTAAATTCATCAGATTTGCTTGCTTGTGATAACAACAAAGGTACACTCATCAAAGCAATTCCTATAACAACTATGGCAACTATTAGCTCTATAATAGTAAAGCCTTTTCTCACCATTCTATCCTTTTTGAGCCTTTGGAGCTCATATTGACATCAACCGTTTTTCCTGTTGTACCTATTCCTGCCCAGCCCCCATCGCCTAAAAATTCCACAGAAAAATCATTTGTTGTGGCATTTGCATCATAAGGGTTAAATATCAGCCAAGAAGATGCATTTATATCTATGCTTTCTTTGTATGGATAAACTCCGCCATTATATTTGAGAGTATCTGTTTCTACTCCGTTTGCAATCGTTGTAGATGGAGTTATCGGATCAATTTTGGATGTATTTATAAAATTATATATTTTTCCGTTATTTATATTATTATGATTTTTATTGATATACCAATAAACACTATCCACACTCTCACCACCAAGATTTAAACTATTTAGATATGTTTTCGAACAATCCTTACAATACACTTCATAATATATTTTTACATCTATTTTATTTCCTTTGACACTATAATCGGGAGAATGAACTCTTCCGTATAAAAAGCTTTTGCTTGAACTACCCGATAGAGATATGAATTTTTTGGGAGAGCCGGGATTTGTCATCCAAGAAGTTGAAGTATTCGCATCTTTAACGATAATGTTTACAGGATTGATAGCTTTGGATATATTTCTATCTATATTGAAATAAACCTTTGCTTCTCCTATGCCGTTTTCAAATTTGAACGGAGATATCCACTCTTTTATATGATTATCTCCTTTGATAAGTGAAAGATTTTTGTTTGGAGTATATATCGGATTTGAACTATTGTCTTCCGAATATAGACTTATATTGACAGCTTTCGTGCTATTTAAATCGGCATCAAGAAATAGATCGAATGTAGTATTGAGTTTCAATCCGTTTACCTTCGGACAATTTGTTTCGCTAACATCTGGAAAACAAGTTTTCGTAAAGTTTTTGGTAACTAAACCATCTTTATTTTTTGCAACAATAGTATATTTTATAAAAGCTGCCATATTGGGAGTTGTAAAAGTCGAATTGGATCCGTTTATATCGTTTATATATATCCGGTTTTGTCCCGTTGTTGTTGAGTATTGAGATGTGGTTTCAAACTTGTATGGTACAAAAAGCATTAAGACTTTTTTAGAGATATCGGACTCGTCAAAAGTGATAGTTGACGGTTTTATGTATCTTTGTAAATTATTCGTATCATCCATATCTACTTTTGCCCACTCATGCCCTGGTTTTTCGGAGATATTAAGATCTAAAACACCCGTTTCGCTAAATTTTAAACTTGCATTAACCTCTCCGTTAGTAAATGATGATGCTGAATTGGTTACTAAAAAGTTACCCGCATGGGGACAAATAGCGACATCTGTTTTTCCGGTATCTAATCGCATCTGAGATAATTCCGAAGATGAAGGTGTATAGAAGTTTGATGCTATATTTAATGTTGATAAAGAAGCATTATATCCGTTTACCGACTTCACGCTATCAAGATTTGCACCGGAAGTGTTGTCATCATAATATGTTTTATCGGTCGCTTTTATAGTTACATTGAAATCCTCACCGGCTCTTTTGTATTGATTTGCACTAAAAGCTCTAAAACCGTAGGGTCTGATCGCAAAAGCATCGCTATTTTTAAAATATCTAAAACATGGAGAGGAGTTTGTTGTTTGATCATTTGAAGTACAGTCACTACTACATTTGGAGGTCGGATACAAAAGATATTTAGCTCCATCATAATCCGCACAAGTTTTAAAAAACATATTTACATTTCTATGTACTTTGCGAGCAAGTGTAAGTGCTGTTGTGGGGGTATCCTTAAAAGTAAAAGTAAAAGTATGTGTTGCCTGAGAAGAAGCATTAAAATCACTCCATCCTCCTCCAAGATACGATGACAAATCATTATCATATAGTCTAAAATATGTATCAACTCCATCTTTGGTTTCCACAGCGTTATTTGCGGAATTGATAGAGGCTATCGTAAGATTGAAATCTTGATTTACAATTTTCGTGGAGATATTTCTATCGTTTATACCTCTTGTGCTTTTATAATCATCCCAAGCATCAAAAGGCCCGGTTTGATAATCTGTACTTCCACCACTTGCACATTTTTCACATTTTCCAATCACAACATTGTAATGTCTTCCTTTGCTATCATTATAATGAGCTACATAAGCTAAAGATTCTAGCCATTTACACAGATCAAAACCAAATAGCGTATATGTGTATAATTCTTGATAATTAGAACTGCTTGTTGGTCCATAGGTACCGTTTGAATCACCAAGATTATAAGTTGTAACTTTACTTCCATATAAAGATACATCCATACCCATCGCACCCACATGTAAACCGCCGTTTGAATTGTCTGCATCTCTAACTTTATTTCCGTCTTGGTCATGAACTTCATTTGTATTAAAAGCACTAAAAGAAAATATGGATTTTTTATGAGCTTCTTCCACGCTTGTATTTTGCAAAGTTTCAGAAGTTTGTATAGGCACTTCGATAGTTTTATTTATACCTATAGAAAAACCGGGGCACGAACCCATACCAAATGACATTCCTCCCACTTTTATATCACTATAACACATTTGGCATTTTCCATAACCCAAGTCGGATGCATCACCTTCTCGGATAAAGTCCGGATTATTGCCATTTATGGTTATTTTGCCCTCTGCTGTGACACCACCGTATATTTTCCAATTATTTGAATTATTATTTAGAGTAACACTCCCCTTAACATAGATATATGCTCTCCACATTGTAATACCGCCGCCATTGCCTATGCTATCGAAATTTCCACCTACATAAACAAAAAGATTTTTTTGATCGCCACTGCTGTTGAAACTCAAATTATTCATATTTGCTGATAAATCATTTTTGATAAAAATTCTAACCGGTCCGCCATTTGGCAAAATCAGTTTGGAGCCATTTTTAGTAAATGACAAAGAGTTAAAAAAGTAATCCCCCGGATTTAGGCTCAATTCATTGTTGTTGCCATTTAAGTTTATATCTCCAAGAACCATTACAGGTGTGTCGTTTGGTCCGTAAGTATGAGAAGGCTCTAATGTTATATTAAAATTACCGCTAAAATCCCCATACTCCAAATCTGTTAAAGGATTATTCGGAATGCCTTCATTAGTTCCAAGCTTACTGCTTTGATAAACTATATAATCAAGTTTATTTAAAGGCGGGTCAACCCTTTGACATGAATTTCCTCCGTCACACCCGTTGGGATTACACTTGATATCACCGCTTAGGTTACCATTCGGATAGGATATACTTGCAGTATTGCAAGCCTGAACATGATTTCCGTTTGATTCTATGGAATCGTATGAAGTTAAAACACTATCAAAAATACCACAAGCATACTCGTTGCTATATATAGGGGTTCCGTCATCAGATATGTAGTAAATTTTTATCGTATAATTTGTTGAATCGGTATTGTTTGTATATACTCTTAGATTAAAATCTGTAGCACTTGTAAAAGTTTTTGTAATCTTCACACTTCCGTTAGAAGCACTCGGACAACTACTATCATTATAAGAGATCAAAACAGAACCATCACTTGGAGAAGTAATCTCTATAACTACGGTTCCGGCCTCTGTCGCATTAATATAGTAAGTGTCATTAGAGCTACCCCATAACCCACCTTTAACCGAACTATTGTTTATATATGGTGTTGAACTATTTACTTCACCACTATATGTGCTGTTACTGAATAATCCACCACATTCGTCACTTGCTGTTAAACTAACAGAAAACACTAAAAATAAGGATAAAATAGCTAGTTTAAAAAAGGACAGACTACCTTTTTTCTCATTTAGTTTGGTACTCATATTTCGATCCTCTTCTTTTGAGATAGTCCGGATCGTTGCTTTTTATTTTTGTTTTTCTTTTGAAGGTATCCATGCAACTCTCCTTTTGAGGCATAAAAAATTACTCTCTTCAATTTTGATAGGTAAATTGTAGGTATTGTATTTTAAGAACTTTTTACAGCATAAATCTATAAAAAGATAAAATATTTGCTACCCAACCACCCACCTTTTTGTAGCTAACACTACATTTTATAATTATTAGTATTAATTTTTACTTAAGTGTATTTCTAACATAGTTTGATAATGATTCCACTATATGAAAATCCGGATACTTGATGCTATCCAATATGATTTGCCCCATGGTTTTATTGTCACGGTTGAAAATCAAAGGTGCCAAAAAATTGATTGCCGAATTTTCTACAGGATCTTGTATAATCATAATATTGTAAACAAGAAGTTTTGAATCAGTTTTTATCTTGAGAGCTTTTTGAAAATCAACCGGTATATCAAAAGAGTATGTTCTTAAAGCATAGGGATCTATCAATGTAAAAACGATACCGCTTGCATCACAGTCTTCAAGCTTCATAAAAATATCATCAATTTTTGTTAATTTCATCTTTTTTATACTGTCAAATCCCAGTAACGGACTTTTAACTTCATATATCATTGAAAACCTTTATATATTTTTTTACTATATCGGCTGTTTTAATCTTTTGATAACAAATAAAAGGGTAAAATAATATTAAAGGTATATACCTTTAATTAATATGCTGGAGAAAGTATGAAATATATAGCTACATTTTTTATTGCTGTTTTTTTATTGTTAATGAGCGGGTGTTCTACTAAAAAAGAGGAAATTTATAACAAACCCGCAATATTTTGGTATCAGGGTATAATGAAATACATAAAAACAGGTGATTTGGATAAAGCTGATGATTATTATACCTCGCTTTCATCAGAGCATATACGCTCACCGCTTTTAAAAGAGAGTATGCTTATATTGGCAAATGCTCATATGAAAGAAGAAGAGTATATTTTGGCAAATTTCTATCTTGATGAATTTATAAAAAGATTTGGTAACAGCAGTTCTATAAAATATGCAAAATTTTTAAAGATAAAGACAAATTTTTATGCATTTGCTTATCCTAAAAGAGATCAGGTTTTACTTAATGATACTATCAAAAAATCATATGACTATATAAAAGAGTATCCGAATTCAAGATACATACCTTTGGTTCAGACAATGCTCACCAAGCTCTCTTTGGCACAAAAAAGTATGGATTTGCAGATTATATCTTTATATAAAAGAACAGATAAACCCAAAGCTGCCAAAATATATGAAATTAGACTGAAAAAAGCATGGTATAAAGATGTAAAATTTATAGCTCCTGATACCGCATGGTACAGAGAAATTTTTGAATAATATAAAATATAGGGGGTTAAAATGCAACTGAGTGATTACAATAATTTTCCGACAGATTTACCTGTTGTTATAGAAGATGAACAGTTTTTATATCCTTTTATGATATCTCCTATCTTTTTAAGCGATCAGGAAAATATCAATTCTATAAATAAAGCTTTGGAAGATAACTCATTGATACTTGTAGCTTCAACAAAACTTGGACGAGAGGGTGAAAGAAGTTTTGAGAGTATTTATGATGTAGGAGTTGTGGGATCCATAATGAGAAAAGTTATGCTTCCTGACGGTAGAGTGAAGATACTTTTTCAGGGAATGGCAAAAGGTAAAATTATAAAAGAAGTTTCTCAAAATCCTTTGGTGGCAACTGTTGCAGTAATGGAGCCCACAAATATAGAAGATATCAAAAAAGAGGCTTTACTTTCAGTACTTATGGAAAAATTAAAAGTTCTCTCTTCAGTCAATCCTTATCTTCCGCCCGATTTTTTAAGAACTATAGAAGACAATAGTGATATAGATAGGGTTGCGGATCTTGTTTCAAGCACTATCAGACTAAAAAAAGAGCAGGCTTACAAACTTTTTGTAGAGCAGGATGTAGAAAAAAGATTAATGCAGCTTATAGATTTTTTGGTAGAGGAGATTGAGGCAAGCAAACTTCAACGGGAGATAAAAAGCAAAGCACATTCTCGAATAGACAAAGTAAACAAAGAGTACTTTTTAAAAGAGCAGTTAAAGCAGATACAAAAGGAGCTGGGTGCGGACACCCAAAGAGATGAAGAGATAGAAGAATACAGAAAAAAGCTTGAACTTAAAAAAGCTTATATGAGTGAAGATGCATATAGAGAGATAAAAAAACAGATAGACAGGCTCTCAAGAATGCATCCTGATTCTGCTGATGCAAATGTAATACAAGGATATCTTGACTGGGTTTTGGAAATACCCTATGGTGTTTACTCTAAAGAAAAACTTGATATCGTAAAAGTCAGAAATCAGCTTGACAAAGATCATTTCTCTCTTGAAAAACCAAAAGATAGAATAGAAGAGTATTTTGCCGTAAAAGAGCTTTTGGAGCTTAGAGGAGCAAAAAATCAGGAAAACAAAGGTGCTATTATATGTTTTGTAGGACCTCCCGGAGTTGGTAAAACTTCTTTGGCAAATTCTATTGCAACTGCTCTAAAAAGGCATCTTATCAGAATTGCACTTGGTGGACTTGAAGATGTTAATGAGTTAAGAGGTCACAGAAGAACTTATATCGGTGCTATGCCCGGACGGATAATACAGGGCCTTATAGAAGCAAAACAGATGGATCCCGTTATTGTGCTTGATGAGATAGATAAAGTTGCAAGAAGTCACAGAGGAGATCCTACAAGTGTTCTTCTTGAGATACTTGACCCGGAACAAAACAATAAATTTAGAGATTATTACACAAACTTCAATATAGATTTAAGCAAAGTTGTATTTATTGCAACTGCCAATGATGTGGGCTATATTCCGGCAGCTTTGAGAGACAGAATGGAATTTATAAGGTTGAGTTCATATACTCCTCAAGAAAAATTTCAAATTGCAAAAAAGTATCTTATTCCTCAAGAGTTGAAAAAGCATGGTTTAAAAGCATATGAAGTAAGTTTTACCAAAGCGGCATTGGAAAAAATTATATCAAATTTTACCAGAGAGGCAGGAGTTAGAAATCTTAGAAGAAAAATAGCCCAAATATTAAGAAAAATAGCCAAAAAACTTTTATTGGATCCAAGTATCAAAAAAGTTTCCATAACTGTAAAAAATATTAATGAATATCTTGAAAAAGAAGTTTTTGAGATAGAAGAGACAGACAAAAAAGATGTGGTCGGAGTAGTAAACGGTTTGGCATGGACTGCTGTAGGCGGAGATGTTCTCAAGATAGAAGCTATAAAAATAAAAGGGAAAGGCACATTGCAATTAACCGGGTCTTTGGGTGATGTTATGAAAGAATCAGCCAAGATAGCTTTTAGTGTGGTAAAAGTTTTGATAGATAATCAAAAACTAAAAATACCTCAAAATATTATACCGTTAAATGAAAAAGAGAAAGAAGAAAATAAAAAACTTTCCGACAGTGAAGTATATAGAAGATACGACTTGCATCTTCATGTTCCCGAAGGTGCAACACCAAAAGACGGTCCAAGTGCCGGTATAACTATGGCTACTGCTATAGCATCCATACTTTCGGATAAAAAAGTAAAAGCTGATGTTGCAATGACCGGAGAGCTTACTCTAACAGGTAAAGTTTTGCCTATAGGCGGACTTAAAGAGAAAATGATAGCAGCATATAAAGCCAAAATGAAAAAAGTTATAATTTGTAAAAAGAATTATGAGAAAGATTTGGACGATATACCTGATGAGGTAAAAGAGAATATTAAAATAGTGCCGGTTACAAATATAGAAGAGGTTTTAAAAGAAGTTTTGATATAAAACAATCATGTCTCAAAAATAAAATCTATGATTGTTTCTCTCGCCGACAGGCGTAGCTTTAGTGATAGGAATTTTTGCTGGAATTCATTTCCGGCAAAAAGGAGATTTTAAGATGAAAAAAGTAAATTTAGGGTGTTTGAAAAACACCCTAAATATTTATTTTAAAAGTTCAAACGGAGTAACGGCTACATTTTTTCTATCTACTATATAAGGGATAAATGCAGCTTGTCTTGCTCTTTTGATAGCTTTTTCAGCCATTTCCTGGTGTCTTTTGCAATTGCCTGTTAATCTTTTAGGCATTATCTTGTATCTTTCTGAAAGAGTTTGTTTTAAAAGACCCAAATCTTTATAATCAATCATTTCAACTTTTGCTTCACAATATTTACAATATTTTTTTGAATATTTTCTTCTTTCTGCCACTTTTTTTCCTTTTTTATATTTTTTAAAATGGTATCTCTTCATCATCAAGATCAATTTCAGGTATACTTTTTTCCTGTGATGGTGAAGGGTTTGTTTTATTTGGCTGATTGTAACTTTCTTTTGGAGTATAACCTCCTTGAGCAGGAGTATTGTATGAGCTTTGAGTATTTTGTGCCTCAGCTCTTGTCTCCATAAATTGTACCGTATCAGCCCTGACTGTATGTTTGCTTCTGTTTTGACCGTTTTGGTCAGTCCATCTATCAAGTACGAGTCTTCCTTCGACAAGAACTTTATTCCCTTTTTTTAGATATTGGTTTACTATCTCGGCACTTCTTGCAAATGAAGTAATATCTATAAACATTACTTCTTCTTTTTTTTCATTTGTATTTCTGTCTGTCCAGCTTCTGCTTGTTGCCAAACCGAATGTTGCTACAGCAGTACCGTTTGGCAAGTATCTAAGTTCGGGATCTCTGGTTAATCTGCCTACAAGTATGACTCTATTGTACATGATGTTACCTTTTTTATAATCTTAAGCTTCTTTGCTCTCTTTTTTCTCTTCAGTAGAAGTTTCCGGAGTTTCAGTTTTTTCTTCAACTGTTTTATTTGTTTTCTTAACACTGTTGCAAAGTGTTTCCCAAAAAGCTATCTCTTTTTTATTTTCATATTTAACTGTCATAAATTTTATGATTTCTTCATTAAATCTTATCATTCTCTCAATTTCGGCTATAGAGCTTGACGGAGCTTTGAAGTAAATCACATAATAGTGACCACGCTTATGTTTTTGAATTTCATATGCAAGATTTCTTGTTCCCTTATCTTCGATAACTTCAATTTGTGCATCATTTTTTGCAAGTAAATCTTTTAAAAAATCAACCTGTGAAGACTTTTCTTCATCCGTAAGAGTCGGTTTTAATATAACCAACAGTTCGTAGTGCCTCATTTTTTCTCCTTGTGGTTCTCTAACTTTTGAATTTGGCTTTTCAAAAGTAAGGAATTTTTTATCTCTTTGCTTTTTGCAAAGGAACGAGGATTATACTATAAAAAAGTTTGAAGTTTTATTAAAGAAGATATAAAATATGATGTTTTATCCATATGGGTATCTGTTTTAAGTTTGAGTTCTATCTCTGATAGTTCTGCAAAAAGAGCTTTATAAACAGGTAATTTTATCTTTATGGAAAGATCTGCTCTTTTTTTGGCCAATTGAGGAGGAAGTGCATATCCAAGAATAGCTTTTGCATCAAAATTTCCATAAGAGAGAATATAGCTGTAAAACATAAAAAGTACGGACAGATAGTTTTGAAGAGAATTAATGATAAAGATTTCATTGGCATTTGAAAATTCCAAAAATTCATTGATCAACTCTTTTATATCTTGTTTTTTAAAAAATTTTTCCATTAAATTTTCCATATCCGATACCCCCAAGGAGAAAGAGTATTTGTCAATATCACTTATTGATATGGGTTTGTCAAGATTTTTTAGTTTTTTTAACTCTTCAAAACACAAAGATATATCCTCGTTTTCTATCTTGTACAAATGTTCTACGGCATATCTGTTTATATCAAGTTTTATCTTTTTTGAAAAGTCAATCAGTAAATTTATCGCTTCGTAACTGTTTGGCTTAAAAAATCTTACAAAATCAGCCGATAATTTTTTATTGAAAATTTTTGCTATATCTTTGGCCTTTTTGTCATCTCCAAAATACTCAAAAAGAAAAAAACTGTTTTCATTGTTTTGAGTATTTTTCAAAAGTATTTCCAACTCTTTTTTCGGTATGGTTTTTTCTGATTTTACAATAAGTATGTTTTTGTCGCCAAAAAGAGATGATTGGGATATAAAAGTTTTTGCACTTTTGAAATCATACTCGTCAAAATAGTATCTTAACTGCTCATCTTTTGAACCGTATATGGAGGCAATTTTTTCAAGATAAGTATTTCTAAAATATGAACATTCTCCGTAAAACATTAATGACTTCGGTAGGGAATTGTTTTGTATAAGAGCATCAAGGGCTTGTTTGTACACGAAATTCCTCCATTATTTTATCCCTTCTCTTTCTACTTCGGTTATATCTCCTATAATCTTTGTTGTGGCTATATCCGATCCTATAATTCTTATATCAACTTTTTCAAGAAATTCAACATCATTTTGCATAAGATGAACCCTGGCTCCTTCTATATCATCCTCTACAGTTGCTATAGGCATGGAGTGAGTGCTTGTTATAACAGCTTTGAAAATTTCATCAATATTTTCTTTAGCCCATCTGGCATATTTTCTATCCATAAAATCATATGCAACTTTGTCGCTTTCTCTTTCAAGTTCACTCAGTCTTTCGCATAACGGTTCTATATCTTTTAACAAAAATTCTTTAAGTTTATTATCTTTTCTTATGATGCTTTTTAAGAGCCTGTGAAGAGTCAAGTCACTGTATCTTCTAATAGGCGAAGTAAAATGGGTATATCTTTGAAATCCAAGTCCGAAATGTCCTGTATTGTTTGCACTGTAGTGTGCTTGTTTTTGGGCTCTTATGATAAGCATATCTACCATTTCCAAAAGATTCATTTCTTTTGCTTTTTTTTGGATTTCCGTTATGAGAGAATGTATATCGGTTTTAAATTTGACAAATATGCCAAGTTGGGCAACTTGCTCTAAAAGTTTTGCTATATCATCATACGAGGGAGGTTCGTGAGTTCTAAAGATACCGTAATCTATCATTTTTGCCGCGGCTTTATTGGCTAAAAGCATACACTCTTCTATAAGCGAATGAGAAGGAGTTTGGGTTTCTTTATAGGTTTTTATCAGATTTTGCTTGCCGTCAAGTTCCATTCTTATATCGCTTGTATGAAAATCAAATCCCTTTTGCAATCTTTTTTTTCGTATTTTTTTGGTCAATTCATTAAGAGGCAGCAAATAAGACACCAATTCATTATCCTCTTTTCTTTTGCTTGCTTTGCTTTGAAGAATTTTATCTACTTCTTCATAATTAAATCTTCTTTTTGAGTTTATGATGGTTTCTAAAAGTTCCTCATTTGTAACTTCAAGTGTTTTCGGGTCGATTGTTATCTTGTATGTAAAAGTAAGTCTGTCTTCATTTGGTTTGAGAGAGCATATATTTTCACTAAGAGCTCTTGGAAGCATCGGTATGGATTTGTGGGGAAAATATATGGAAAACCCTCTTAATTTTGCTTCTTTGTCTATACTGCCTTTATAAAATACATACTCACTTACATCAGCTATGGCAACATAGATGGTAAAGTTTTTTTTATCAAAATAGATCGCATCATCAAAATCTTTCGCACTGATGGGATCTATGGTGCAAAAAGGCAGATTTGTAAGATCAGTTCTGTTCGGGTACATACTTTTATCTACAAAATCACCAAAACTTTTTGCCTCAAGCTCACTTTTTTTATCAAACTCTTCTTTTTTGTCATATATGGCAAGAGAAATTTTTTCATCGACTTTCGGATCATCCAAAACACCGAGAACTTCTGAAATTGTTCCGGTTTTTGCGTCAATTTTCAAAACAGTTTTGAAAGGCAGTTTTTTTAGTGATTTTTGTGATGCCGTTATAAAGCTTTGAAGTCCTGTTTTTATGTTTATACCTAGTATTTTACCGTTTATATTTTTTGTATAGACTACATGATAATTGTCTTTTTTCTTTACAATATAAACTATTTTCGCTTTAGGTCTTCCATAATTTGAATAAACTCTTTTTGCCAAAACAAGATCACCTTTGGCGGAGTTTAACAAATCTTTTTCTTCTATAAGCAAATCTTTGACTTTTTTGGGAGATATAACCTCTAAAAATCCGGTATTTGATCTGTTTATATCCAAAGCCCCAAATCTATAATCCGGATGAAGCTTATATATGTTTTTGTGTTGTTTTAAAGCCTTAAATTTTGAGAGATCGTTTATAAGATAGCTTAAATCCTTGGGTATATCTTTTTTTTCTATACCTTTTGTAAGTTTGTATAAAAATTCTCTCACCCGTTGACACTCTCCACAGCCCTGACAAATTTTTCTCTTTCAAGTCCGTATTCGTCTATAGTTTCATAAGCCTCTTTTAAACCTTCCGGTTTAAATCTTCCTGCCGTATTGATACTGTTTAATACCACATTTAAAGCTATTGCATAATTTTTACTGTTATCATCGGCTTTTTCAATGTTTAAGGCATATCTTATGGCATTTACAATTTTTGGTTCAAGATTCCAATGTTCTAGTATGGAAGCGGTAATTTCTTCCCCGCTTATGTTTAAATACTCTTCTTCCAAACTTGAAATCTCGGAAGCAGTTTTTCTATTTTGAAGTTCGGCTTTGAAATCTTCCGTCTTTCCCTCTTCCTTTAATTCGTCAGCAAGTATGATTCTGCCAATTTCAATCAAAAAAGATGCCGGCATAAGAACATCCATCATTTCTCTGTTTACTTTTGAATACCACGAAAACATAAGAGCATTTTGTGATAAACTTGTATTTAAAAACTGCTCTTTGCTTAAACCGTAGGGAGACATGTCTATTTTTATGCTTGTTTGCATCATTGAAGCCAGTACAAATCCCCTTATGGTAGCCATACCAAAGAGAGATATAGCCTGATTTATACTTTTAATTTCTCTGCTAAATCCGTAAAGAGGTGAATTTGTTGCTTTTAGTATATTGGCTGTAAGCATCGGATCTTTTTCAACCACATTTGTCAACTCTCTAAGAGAACTGTTTTTTCTGGAAGTAATCTCTTGTACTTTCATTACTGTCTCATCCAGCGGCGGAAAGTTTTTTACTCTTTTTATAAGTGTTTCATCCATGTTTTTTTCCTAAAATAACTTTTTTGTAACTTAGAGGTGCTCTTAACTGCATAATTTTATCTTTAAAAAGTTTATATTTTGCTTTTAAATACATATAAAGTAAAGATTTTGTAAAATATCAAAAATTATTTAGAAGGATGAAAAATGTCATTAAATGTTTATTATGATAAAGACTGCGATTTATCATTGATAAAAGGCAAAAAAGTTGCCATGATCGGATTTGGCTCTCAAGGCCATGCACATGCGGAAAATCTAAGAGATAACGGTGTGAATGTGGTAGTAGGTTTAAAAAAGGGCGGAAAATCATGGAAAAAAGCTGAAGCAAAAGGATTTGATGTTTTTGAAGTAAGCGATGCCGTCAAAGATGCTGATGTGGTTATGATACTTTTACCCGATGAAACCCAAAAATCAGTCTATGACAATGAGATAGCCCCAAACTTAAAAAGCGGTGCAACTATAGCTTTTGCTCATGGGTTCAACATACACTACGGAAGAATAAGACCGGCAGATGATATCAATGTTATGATGGTTGCTCCAAAAGCTCCCGGCCACACTGTAAGAAGCGAGTTTGTGCGAGGAGGAGGAGTACCTGATCTTATAGCGGTTTTTCAAGATCCAAGCGGCAATACAAAAGAGTTGGCTCTTTCATATGCTTCCGGTATAGGCGGTGGAAGAACTGCAATCATAGAGACAACTTTCAAAGATGAAACCGAAACAGATCTTTTTGGAGAACAGGCTGTACTTTGCGGAGGATTGACTTCACTTATAAAAGCCGGATTTGAGACTTTAACTGAAGCTGGATATCCACCTGAAATGGCTTATTTTGAGTGCTTGCATGAAATGAAACTGATAGTTGATCTGGTATTTGAAGGCGGACTTGCCGAGATGAGATACTCTATCAGCAATACAGCTGAGTATGGTGATATGGTAAGTGGTCCGAGAGTTATCAACGAAGAATCCAAGAAAGCTATGAAAGCTATACTTGCTGAAATTCAAAACGGTAAATTTGCCAAAGACTTTATACTTGAAGGCGAGAGCGGGTATCCGAGAATGACAGCAGAGAGAAATATGCTAAAAGCTCACCCTATAGAAAAAACAGGTGTTAAGCTAAGAGCTATGATGCCATGGATAAAATCAAACAAATTGGTTGATGAAGATAAAAATTAGTATCATTACAGGGCATAACCGCCCTGTAATTTATCTAAGAAAACTCAAATGACAAAAAAAAGAAAATCCAAAAGAAAATCCAAAAAAAATATAACTTTCTGGCAAAAATACAAAAAGTTGTTTTATCTGTTTTTGATAACAATTTTAGCTGTTTTTCTGATATATGGAAGTTTTAGTAGTATAAAAACTTTTTTCGTATCAAATTTCGTATCAAAAAAATCTGATAAAAAATCATATCCAAGTAGAGAGCTTCTGGATAAAATGAATAAAATGCTAAAAGAAGAAAAAGCAAAAGTTGATATATTGAAAAAAGAGTTGACAAAAGCAAAAAAAATCCCAAAAAAATCCCAAAAAAATAGAATAAAATCCAAAAGTATTCTCTCGTCCGAAGCTGTTGATTATAAAAAAAGTTTGGAAAAATATGAAAATATCAAACCGAATAAAAAAGAAACAACTTTTTTAATACATTCAAAAAAGCCTCTTTTGGCTATCATTATAGATGATGTCTCTTTTTCTTCCGAAGTTAAAAAGATAAAAGCATTGCCTTTTAAAGTGACTCCTTCATTTTTTCCTCCCACCAAAAAGCATCCGCATACTCCACAGCTTGCCGAAGAGTTTGATTTTTATATGGTACATTTACCGCTTGAAGCTGTTCGGTATCCTCATCCTGAGCCTAAAACACTTACAATCAACGATACCCAAAATGTAATAAATGAGCGTATAAAAAATATAAAAAAATGGTTCCCGAGAGATAAATTTCTAAATAATCATACAGGAAGTACATTTACCTCCGATTATAATTCTATGATAAAACTTTATAAGGCTTTAGACAGATATAATTTGATTTTTGTAGACAGTAGAACAAGTGCGGCTACTGTTGCCCCGAAAGTAGCTTTAAAATTACATAAAAAATTATTAAGCAGAGATATTTTTATAGACAATATCGCAGATATTTCATATATACAAAACCAACTGAAAAAAGCGGTGGCCAAAGCAAAACAAAAAGGTTTTGCTATAGCTATAGGTCATCCTCATTCAAAAACTTTACAAGCTCTTAGTATGTCTGTTTCACTCTTTAAAGATGTTAAATTAGTTTATTTAAGTACTATTTATGCAAGTATTAAAACAAATTCCAAATGAATTAGAGTCTTTAAAAACTCCTTTAAAAAAACTTTATTATAAAGGAGATATTTCTCTTTTAGAAAAAAGAAAAATTGCAATAGTAGGAAGCAGAAGACCTATAAATTACACCAAAACAGTTACTTATGAATTGGCAAAAAAACTTTCAGATTCAGGGATTTGTATAGTAAGCGGTGCCGCAATGGGAGTTGATGTCATAGCTCATAGGGGAGCAGGAAGTGCCAATACTATAGCAGTAATGGGAAATGGTTTATACCACAGATATCCAAAAATAAATAATAATACAATAAAAGAGATGGAAGAAAATGGGCTTGTGATTAGTCGGTTTGAACCTGATTTTAAGGCAACTGCGTGGAGTTTTGTTGTCAGAAATGAAATTATTGTTGCTTTAAGTGAAGCGATTATAATAACTCAGGCTGATTTAAAAAGCGGATCACTAAGAAGTGCAGAGTTTGCCTTAAAACACGATAAACCGATATATGTTTTGCCTCATAGACTAAATGAGAGTAAAGGAACAAATTTACTCTTAAAAGAGGGAAAAGCAATCGCAATATATGATATAGATGAATTTGTAAAAAAATTTGATACGAAAAAGGATATCAAAATAGAGAAAGATGAATTTTATGAGTTTTGTAAAAATTTTCCAAGATATGAAGATGCATTAAAATTGTATGGAGATAAAGTTTTTGAAGCTGAACTTGAAGGGAAAATAGTAGTACAAAACGGTAAAGTAAGAATAGTATGAGTATAGTTGCGATTGATATAGGATTAAAGCGTATAGGAATTGCCGTAACTTATGATAAAAAAGTGGTTTTACCCCAAAAACCCGTATTTCGAAAAAATAGAAACCAAGCCGCAAGAGATATTTTAAATATTTTAAAAGAAAAAGAGGCTGATATATTGATAGTGGGTATTCCGCAGGGAGGAAGTAGTGAAAATGAAATGCAAAGGAGAGTAAATCATTTTGTAAATTTGATTGATTTTGACGGTCAAATATACTTTCAGAATGAATACGGCTCAAGCACTGAAGCAAAAGAACTTTTAAAAGGTGAAATAAAGATAAAAAGAGATGGGAGAGTAGATAGCCTGTCGGCATCTTTAATACTGAAAAGATGGCTAAACTTGCCAATATAATTACTGCAAAGAGTATCAATTTGTTTTTAATATTTGTATAATGTTTAAGTTGATAAATTCACAATGTTCACAATATATATGATATAATTTTTACAAATCTTAAGGAGTTAAAATGGATTTCAATTTTGATGTAATCTTGGGATATATAAGTGTTTACGGCTTAAGAGTTATAGGCTCAATACTTATATTTTACATAGGTAAAAAAATATCCTCATGGCTTACAAATTTTTCAAAAAAAGCTATGCAAAAAGCCAAGATGGATGAAACTATTGTAAAATTTTTAGCAAATGTCATATATGGAGGTTTACTGCTTTTTATCATACTTGCTGCTTTAAGCAATCTTGGAGTAAATACTACTTCATTTATTGCTGTACTTGGTGCGGCAGGTTTGGCTGTAGGTTTGGCATTTCAGGCTACATTTTCCAATATCGGAGCCGGAGTTCTTTTGATATTTTTCAGACCTTTCGGAGTAGGTGATTTTATACAAGCTGCTGGTGAAAGCGGAGTAGTAGAAGAGATCAATCTTTTTAGTGTGCTTTTAAAAACCGGGGACAATAAGCAAATTATAGTACCGAATTCAGCAATTATCGGGGGAAATATTACGAATTTTTCCGTCAAAGATACAAGAAGAGTAGATTTTACTTTCGGTATAGGTTATGATGATGATCTTAAGTTGGCAAAAAGCACCTTGGAAGATATAGTCAAATCAGATGAAAGGGTTTTAAAAGATCCCGCACCATTTGTTGCTGTTAGCGAATTGGCTGATAGTAGTGTAAATTTCACAGTAAGAGTCTGGGTTAAAAGCGGTGATTACTGGGGAGTTTATTTTGATACTTTGGAGAAAGTAAAACTTATTTTTGATGAGAAAGGCATCTCTATACCGTATCCACAGCTTGATATTCATCAAGACAAATAATACAATAAACCGGGAAATTACTCCCGGTTAAATATTTGTCTGTATAATGCCTCATCAAATCCGACTAAAACTTGATCGTTATACTCTATAACAGGTCTTTTAATCAGCATATTTTCTTTTGTCAGCCATTCAATCTTTTCTTCATCATTCAAGTCTAATTCTTTAAGTTTCAATATCCTGTACTTTGTACCTCGATTGTTAAATAGTTTGTCTATAGAAGTTTTTTTAAGCCAATCTTCTATCTTTTTTCTATGTATATGTTCCTTTTTAAAATCAATAAAATCAAACTTTATATGATTGTCGTTTAAAAATTTGATAGCCTTTTTGACACTACCGCATGTTTTTATGCCGTAAACTTTTGTATTTGTCATATTTTTTCTCCTTTTTACAGTATAAGCATAGCATCACCATAAGAAAAAAAACGGTATCTGTTTTTTATAGCAATATTATATACTTCTAAAGTTTTTTCTATGCCTATGAAGCTTGCAACTAGCATTAAAAGAGTTGACTTGGGAAGGTGAAAATTTGTAAGAAGATAATTTACTCTAAGCGGCGGATTTTTGGGATGTATAAAAATATCGGCATAAGATATACTCTTTTTCTCTCTTATGTAGTATTCTACGGTTCTGGTTACGGTTGTGCCTACTGCAAGGATATCTTTTTTTGAATTTATAACATTTATGGTTTCTTTTGGTATGGAGTAAAATTCAGAGTGCATTTTGTGTTCGAGTATATTTTTTACTTCAACAGGTTTGAAAGTGCCGGCTCCTACATGAAGTGTTAAAAAATTCACATTATAATTTTTTTTCATTTTTTCAAAAAGTTTGTCGCTAAAATGCAGTGAAGCCGTTGGAGCGGCAACTGCTCCTATATGTTTGGCAAAAAGAGTTTGATAATTCTTTTCATCATCTTTTGTGTCATCTCTTTTTATATACGGCGGTAACGGAATATGTCCGATTTGTTCGAGTATATTGTTTAATTCTTCAAAATTGAGAATTTTACCGTCTTTGTCAAATAATACAATTCTTGTTCCGTCATCATTTAGTTTTTTAAGGGTTGCTTTTAGCCCGCTGTCAAAGAAGAGTTTAGTGCCTAATTTGACTTTTCCTCTTATGTAAACTAAGAATTGATTGTTTTGCAAAGGAGAGTTTAGCAGAAGTTCAATTTTGCCACCGCTTTCTTTGCGGCCAAAAATTCTGGCTTTTATAACTTTTGTATTGTTCAATACAATACTGCACTCTTTTGGTATGTAGTTTAGTATGTTAAAAAATTTTTCGTGTATGACTTTATCATTTTTTCTATCGTATATTAGAAGCTTACAGTGATCTTTCGGATTTGAAGGAGACGAAGCTATGAGACTTGAGGGTAATTCATAGTCGTAAGTATCTACACTTAAAGGATCCAATGGTTTTAACTACTTTTTGTTTTCCAAGACTTCTTGAGCATCTTGTGAATCTTCTTCGTTTTCATCTTCACTCTCTTCGCCGGCTTTTTCCGGATTTACATATCTTGCAATAAGTATAGAAAAACCGTATAAAAGTATAAGAGGTCCCGCCATTAAAAACTGTGTCAATACATCAGGAGGAGTTAAAAGTGCGGAAACAGCAAATATGATAACTATGGCATATCTAAAAAAACCTACAAGAGTTTTATCTGTTACAAGTCCGATTTTTGCAAGAAAAAAAGTGATAACGGGTAGTTCAAAAGCTATGCCGAACCCAAAAAGAAGTTTGGTAAAAAAACCTACATATTCACCGATACTCGGAAGTGCCGTAAAAAGTTTTCCTCCGAAATTTACCAAAAAAGCAAATCCGAAAGGAATAACAACAAAATAACAAAAAGCAGCACCCATCAAAAACATAATAGTTGCAAAAAATACAAACGGAAGTATCATCTTCTTTTCATTTTCATAAAGACCGGGAGATATAAAGAGCCATAATTGCCAAAAAATTATGGGCAAAGAGATGATAAAAGAAGCAAAGAAAGAGACTTTAAGAGCTGTAAAAAGAGGCTCTTGCACTTTGGTAAAAATAATACTGCTGGTTGAAGGAAGAACTTCTTTAAGCGGGTGTATCATCCATGCCAGCAACGGTTCCCAAAAGTTAAAACATACAAAAAACATAACTATAATGGTTGCCAATGAGATGCCAAGTCTCAATCTAAGTTCGGCAATATGCGGTTTTAACTCTTCAAACATTATTTTTATCCTCAGTTTCAGTTTTGTTTTCTACTTTTTTCGTATCATTTTCACTCTTTTTTTTCTCTTTTTTTGGAAATGTTTTACTGTCATCTTTTGTTGAAGTTACTGCTTTTTCCACACTTTCTTTAAAAGTTTTATTTATATCGCCGGCAGAATTTTTTATCTCTTCAAATTCATCCATGTAAACCGAGTGTTTGACACTATTGGTTGTTTCGTGTAGTTTTTTCTTGTATTCAAGGGCTTCTTTTTTGAGTTCTTCAATTTTAAGTTCTTGGTCTATGCTCTCTTTAGCCTCATTGATAGTCTTTTTAAAAGCATTGAAAAATTTTGCTATCTTCACCATAGCCTCAGGAAGCTTTTCCGGACCTAAAAAAATGATACCGATCACCAAAATGATCATTATCTCTGAAAAACCCATTCCAAACATTTATCAGCACCTACTTTATTATTTTTTTAAGGCCTTATTCTATCTAAAATATAATTAGTCCAAGATAAATAGTGCTATCTCGTCACTAAGTAGATAATCGGTATTGAAAACTTTTCCATCTTTTTGTATAACTTTGTTTTCTTTTGCAAGCAGATCCACTTTATTTTTTTCCGTATTGTTCAATATCTCTTTGTCAAATCCGACATATGACCTAAGACCTAAAAAAACTTTTTCTTCTTTAATTTGATTTTTTGTTAAAGTTTCTTGTTTGAATTGCAAAGGAGTTCGTATATATTTTTGTATATTTTTAGAAGGATAGTATCTTTTGTCCGTTTTGTATCCAACTGCACCGGCTCCTATGCCTATATAGTCATAATGTTTCCAGTATCCCGTATTGTGTCTGCATATATATTTTCCAAAGTTTGATACTTCATATCTTGGAAAACCCGCATTTTCTATAGTTTCATAAAACCATTTTTGCATTCGTATATCATCTTTTATCCGCTCTTTCTCATAAAAGAATTTTGTGCCTTTTTCGATAGAAAGAGAGTAAGAGCTTATATGATTTACAGGTAAATTCATAGCAGTTTCAATATCATACCCAAGCAGTTTTTTATTATCAATCAAAGTATCATGTATCAAATCCAAAGAAATATTTTTTATACCGGCAAAATATGCATTTTCTATGGCTTTTATGGCATTTTTTGAAGTATGATTTCTACCAAGATATTTAAGTTTTTTATTGTCAAAACTCTGTACGCCAAAACTTATCCTGTTTACTCCAAGTTGCTTCATTTCTCCAATCCATTGGGCAGATGCACTATTTGGATTGGCTTCGACAGTAATTTCCGCATCACTGTTCAAATAAGGATAAATTTTTTTAAAAAAAGATTCATAAAGTTCGGGGTTTACGGTAGAGGGGGTTCCTCCGCCAATAAAAACGGAAGTAATATCTTTTTCTTTTAAATTAAATCTGTTTATCTCAAAATCTGTCTGTTTTGCAACAGCATTCATATAAGATCGGCGCAAATCAAACTTGTCAACATAAGAATTAAAAGAGCAGTAAAAGCACTTGCTGTCACAAAAAGGTATATGCAAATAAAGTAACAAATAAAACCTTAATAGTAATTTTGATAAAATTCTATCAAAAAATAAGTAAAACAATGGAAAAAAAAGAGAAAAAATACAGACCTAATGTTGCGGCAGTTATATTATCATCAAAATACCCTTTGAAAAATGAGATATTTGTTGCGAAAAGAAATGATATAAAAGATAGTTGGCAATTTCCACAAGGCGGTATAGACGATGGAGAAACTCCGAAAGAAGCACTCTTTAGAGAACTTAAAGAGGAAATAGGAACTGACAAACTTGAAATAATTGCAGAATATCCAAAATGGGTCAGTTATGATTTTCCAAATATAATTGCAAAAAAAATGTATCCGTATGACGGTCAAATACAAAAGTATTTTTTAGTTAGATTAAAACCAAAAGCAAAAATAGATTTAAAGACTAAGCATCCGGAATTTGATGATTATAAATTTGTTAAAATTGAGGATATATTCAAATTTGTTACATATTTCAAAAGACCCGTATATAAAGAGGTTCTTAAATATTTTAAAAAAGAGGGATATTTATAAACAATGTTAATAGTTCAAAAATATGGCGGCACAAGTGTCGGTGATTTGGAAAGAATTGAAAATGTTGCCAAAAGAGTAGCAAAAGCAAAAGATGCCGGGAATGATGTAGTAGTTGTGGTTTCAGCTATGAGCGGCGAGACAAATAAGCTAATAGAATATGCAAAATATTTTAGCAACAATCCGCCAAGACGGGAAATGGATCTGCTTTTAAGTTCAGGTGAAAGAGTAACAAGTTCACTTCTTAGTATCGCTTTGGATGCTATGGGGTATAATTCTACGGCACTTACCGGCAGACAAGCCGGAATTTATACCGATAATTTGCATACAACCGCAAGGATTGATTCGATTGACGCATCCAAAATAAGAGAGCATCTTGACAATGACGAGATAGTCGTAGTGGCAGGTTTTCAAGGCATTACCAGCAATGGAGAAGTTTCAACTTTGGGTCGTGGAGGAAGTGATCTGAGTGCTGTGGCGATAGCCGGGGCACTGAAAGCTGATCTTTGTGAAATATATACGGATGTTGACGGAGTGTATACAACTGATCCCAGGATTGATCCGAAAGCTAAAAAACTTGATGTTATCAGTTATGATGAAATGCTTGAACTTGCAAGTCTGGGGGCAAAAGTTTTGCAAAACAGATCGGTTGAACTTGCAAAAAAACTTGATGTGACATTGGTGACAAGAAGCAGTTTTAATGAAAATGAAGGAACACTTATAACAAAGGAAGAGAATATTATGGAAAAACCACTTGTAAGCGGAATTGCACTTGATAAAAACCAGGCAAGAGTAACTTTAAGAGGAGTGCGGGATGAGCCGGGTATCGCAGCTAAAATTTTTAACAGGCTTGCCAAAGAAAATATAAATGTTGATATGATTATTCAAAATGTCGGACTTGACGGAGTAACAAATCTTGGTTTTACCGTTCCTGAAAATGAACTTGGTGAAGCAAAAAGAGTAATGAATAAATTAAATGCTTCTGAATTTTTGGAATTTGATCCAAATATTGTCAAAGTTTCCGTTGTGGGAGTCGGTATGCAATCCCACAGTGGAGTGGCAAGCAAGGCTTTTGATACTTTGGCAAAAGAAAATATAAATATACAAATGATAAGCACAAGCGAGATAAAAGTTTCTATGGTAATAGATGAAAAATATGGCGAATTAGCCGTTAGAGCTTTGCATAGTGCATACAATCTGGATAAATAATGCAAAAATTTCTCCAATGGACACTTGAAACTATAAGAAGTGATGAATCTTTGATGAGCTGGATGGAAGAGAAGAGATTTGAATGGGTACCTCTTGTTTCATCTGCTCTTAAAAGTATTTTAATGGGCCATACTTTTATCATTTTGACTGATAAAAAACGAGAATGGTTTGGCAAATATCTTTCTCAAAGCATAAACAGTTTTGAGAAAAACAGACCGCTTCTTCCCATAGTTACGCTTGAAGAGCTTTGTATCAATTTGGATGAGGCAAATTCAAAAGAAAAGATTGCAATGATTGAAGATGTACTTTCAATCTCTTTTCCAAACGGATATATATTTTTTTATATCGGAGAGAGCGATTCTCCAAGAGCAAAGATAGTCAAGCATGCACAAAGAAGTTTTTTGTGGGTTATGGATGAACAGTTGCAAAACAGTTTTTATCTTAATTCCAATGATGATCTTTTAAATATAAAGTTAATACAGCTTGCAAGATTGTTTGACAAAAGTATAGACGCTGTTTTGTTTAACGAGATAACAATGGAAGATTTGGGGTAAAATTGACAATTAAATCAAACACGATAATTATCGGAGATGATTTGCAGAGTATAAAAGAGAGTCTGCTTGCCGATATAGATAAAAGATTTGTAAAAATTTTTGAAAAAGATGATTTTTTACTTGAAGATGCCAAAGATGTTACAAAAGAAGCATATATAAAAGAGGAAAGAGATAAATTTATCATTATTGTAGCCAAAAGTTTCAATACATATGCTCAAAATTCACTTTTAAAAATACTTGAAGAGTCTCCTTCAAATATTATATTTGTTATCATATCAAACTCCAAATCAAATTTCTTACCGACTATCAGGTCAAGACTTCCTGTCATAAATATGAAAAAATCAAAAAAATCAAGAAATGTAGATATAAATCTCTCTAAAATGAGTTTGAAAGATATATTTGAATTCGTAAAAGCCAATCAAAGAGTTTCCAAAACACAATTGAAAGAGTTATTGCAGGATATATTTTATGAGTCAATCCATAAATATTATATGAAGTTCAGCGAAGATGAATTAAAAATTTTTGAGAATTCTTTAAAACTTGCCGAGCTAAATACAAAAGCAACTTTTCTTTTAAATCTAATACTAATAACCATACTTGATAGAAAATACAGATAAAACTCACACAAAGATTAAGGAATTTGAATGAAAATTATAAAATTATCCAATCAAATTGACAAAGAGAGTATTTTTGCAAAAATAGGCTCATCAAAAGAGGGTAATTCCATTTTGAAAGAAAAAATGGAGTTAAATTATATCTATCTTAAAGATATAAAAAATCCGGCTGCTCTTATCTTAAAACAGGATGCTCTTTCTGTGGGAGCTGATTTGGTGGTTCATAAAGATACAATACTTTGTAAAAATGAAAAATCAGATGCTTTGCTTGTGGCAACAAATGCACATTTAAAACAGTTATCCAAAAAAGAATTATCTCAGCCTTTCGGACTTAAAGAGTTTGCAAAAAATATAATGTGCTATGCAAATCAAACAAAAAATCGCAAAGTGGAAATTGCAGGTGTAATAAATGCAAATGATGACAGTTTTTACAAAGGAAGCAGGTTTAAAGGCAAAGATGCCGTAATGCAGATAGAAACTATGATAAATGACGGTGCTGATATTGTCGATATAGGCGGAGTTTCTTCGAGACCGGGCAGTGAAGCGGTAAGTGAAGAAGAGGAATTGAGGAGAATCCAACCCATTATAGATGAAGTATACATATCAAAACTTTATGACAAAGCTCTTTTTTCACTTGATAGTTACTCTCCGAAGTGCCTTGAATATGCACTTGATAGAGGCTTTAAAATTGTAAATGACATAACTGCCTTATCAAATGACAAAGTAGCGAAAATAGCTTCAAAATATAATGCGAAAGTGGTATTGATGCATATGAAAGGAACTCCGAAAGATATGCAAAAAAATCCATACTATGATGATATACTTTTGGAAATTTATACTTTTTTTAAGGAAAGAATTAAAAAAGCACAAGATTTTGGTATCAAGGATATAATTTTAGATGTCGGCATAGGTTTTGGCAAGAAATTGCAGCACAATCTTTTGCTTTTAAAAAATTTGGAATATTTCTTGTCTTTAGGATATCCTTTGTTGATAGGAGCAAGTAGAAAATCAATGATAGATATGATAATACCTTGCGAAATACATGAAAGACTGCCCGGAACATTGAGTTTGCATTTACAAGCAATAAAAAATGGAGCATCCATCATAAGATGCCATGATGTAAAAGAGCATTATCAAGCTTTGAAAGTATGGGAAGCTTTTGAAGAGGCATCTTATTGAGAGGCAATGTCTGTTAATTATTGTATTTGATGGTTTGATTTTGGAAAAAATCGAGCTAAAACTTTAATCCTTCTAATTGCAGAAGCTTTCTTTTTATATTTAAATTTCCGCTGTAACCGCCTATGGTTCCATTTTTGGATATGACTCTATGACATGGGATGATAATGGCTATGGGATTTTTGCCATTTGCATTTCCCACTGCTCTTGAAGCTTTTTTGTTACCGATTCTTATGGCTAATTCCTGATATGAGATCGTTGTTCCGTAAGGAATTTTTATAAGCTCTTCATATACCTTTTTTTGAAAATAAGTAACATTCAGTCTTAAAGGTATGTCGAAAAATTTTAACTTTTTTTTAAAATATTTCTCAAGCTGTTTTATGATATTTGTAAAAACTTCTTTGTTTTCCATGTATTTTTTATCAATATTTTGGTTTTTGTAAAATTCCAATCCCGCAAGATAATCTTTCTCTCCATATAGTATAATTTTACCAATCAAATCACTCTCGTAAACAGTATAAAACATAATACAGCCTTTTTGTGCTAAAATTTGGGATAATTTTACCATAAAGAGATATATATGACCAAAGAAGAGTATAAAAAAAATGTTGAACTTTTAAAAAAATGGGCAGAAGCTTACTATAAAGAAGATAATCCCTTGGTAAGCGATGATGTTTATGACAAACTTTATAGAAAAGTTGAAAAATTTGAGAAAGAACACCCCGAATTTATAGAGTCGACTTCGCCTACCCAAAGAGTAGGAGGTGAAATACTTGAAGAATTTGAAAAAGCAAAGCATTTAACACCAATGTGGTCAATGGAAGATGTTTTTAATGATACGGAGCTTGAAGAATGGGTTGAAAGGATTTATAAAAATGCAGGAATTTGTGAATTTTATTGTGAGCCTAAATTTGATGGAGCAAGCTTAAATCTTATATATGAAAACAAAAAATTAAAACAGGCAATTACAAGAGGAGACGGAACAACAGGAGAAGATGTTACTCATAATGCAAAAGCAATCAAGTCTATCCCTAAACAAATAGAGTATGATTCTCTTATAGAAATAAGAGGTGAAGTATTAATGCCCAAAGATGAATTTGAAAGATTAAATGAAGAGAGGTCAAAAAAAGGAGAATCTCTTTTTGCCAATCCCAGAAATGCAGCAGCAGGTAGTATGAGACAGCTTGACAGCTCCATAACCGCCAAAAGAAAACTGATTTTTCAAACATGGGGGGTAGGACAAAATTCACTTAAGTATAAAAAACTTTCAGATATGATGAATTTTGTTTATTCTTTGGGCTTTAAAGCTCCTCCAAAGAGAAAAGTTTGCAATAATACCAAAGAGATAGAAGAATTTTACAAAGAGTTTATTCATATAAGAGATTCTCTTGATGTGATGCTTGATGGAATTGTTGTCAAAGTCAATGACATTTCTTTGCAGGATAAACTTGGCTATACGGTAAAGTATCCCAGATGGATGTGTGCATATAAGTTTCCGGCAATTGAAAAAATGACAAAGATAAAAGATATAATTTTTCAAGTAGGCAGAACCGGAGTAGTAACTCCGGTTGCCGTAGTTGAGCCGGTCAATATAGAAGGAGTGATAGTTGAAAGGGCTACTCTTCACAATTTTGACGAGATAAAAAGAAAAGATATAAGAATTGGCGATACTGTTATTATTATAAGAAGCGGAGATGTGATACCAAAGATTATCAAAGTACAAAAAGAGTTTAGAAACGGAATGGAAAAAGTAGTTCTTAGACCCACTCATTGTCCGGTTTGCGGAAGTGAACTTTTGGATGAGGGAATTTTGCTAAAGTGTCAAAATCTTTTGTGTGAAGCCAGAGTAGTTAATTCTATTATTTACTTTGCAAGCAAACAGTGTCTAAATATAGACGGATTGGGTGATAAGATTGTCAAACTTTTATATGAAAAAGGTTTGGTTAAAAGTGTTTTGGATTTGTTTAGTATAGACAAAGAAGAACTTTTAAAACTTGAAGGGTTTAAGGAAAAAAAAGTAAACAATCTTTTAAACTCTATCAAGAATGTAAAAGGAAGTGAATGTTGGAGATTTGTCAATGCTTTGGGAATTGAGCATATAGGAGAAGTTGCAAGCAAAAAAATATGTCAAACATTTGGACTTGATTTTCTAAATTTGACAAAAGAACAATTGCTTGGTATAGATGGTTTTGGTGAAGAAATGGCAGAGTCATTTTTGGAATTTTTAAGAGTCAATAGTGAATTGGTTAAAAAACTCCTTTATATAATAAAGCCGAAAGAACCGCAAATCAAACATATAAAAGAGTCATTTTTCACCGGAAAAACTATAGTTTTAACGGGCACCATGAGTAAACCAAGAGATGAGATAAAAAATGAACTTGAGAAGCTTGGAGCAAAGATGACAAGCTCGGTAAGCAAAAAAACAGATTTTGTTATATATGGAGATGAGCCGGGGAGTAAACTTGAAAAAGCAAAAAAGCTCGGAGTTGCTTTTATGAGTGAAAAAGAGATGAGAAAGAAAATATGAAAAGACTGGATTTGTTTTTGGCGGAAAAAGGCTTTTTCGGAAGCAGAAACAAGGCTAATGAATTTATAAAAAAATCAAATGTCAAAGTTAACGGCAAAATTGTAACCAAACCTTCTTTTTTGGTGAATGATGATAGTATTATAGAAATTTTTGAAGAAAAAAGTTATGTAAGCAGAGCAGGATATAAGCTAAAAGAGTTTTTGAAAAATTATTCTGTAGATATTAAAGAAAAAGTATGTCTTGATATAGGAAGCAGTACAGGCGGTTTTTGTGAAGTTTTGCTTGAATATGGAGCAAAAGAGATATATGCAGTTGATGTAGGAAAAAATCAACTTCATCCCAAGATAAAAAATTCTAAAAAAGTAAACTCTTTTGAAGAATGTGATATACGAAAGTTTGATATTGACCGAAAGTTTGATATAGTAACTTGTGATGTCTCTTTTGTGGGAATTAAGCATATACTTCCAGCTATAAAAAAATTTTCAAATGATAAAATTATACTTCTTTTTAAGCCGCAGTTTGAAGTTGGAAAAGATGTAAAAAGAGATAAAAAAGGGGTTGTCAAAGATAATGATGCTATAAAAAGAGCTATAAAAAAGTTTGAATCTCTTTTGGTATCAAACGGTTTAAAAACAATAAAACAAGAGGAGTCTAAAATAAAAGGGAAAGAAGGTAATGTCGAATACTTTTACTATATCCAAAGATAATATAACAAGTTTGGCTATAGGTGGATTTGACGGAATTCATCTGGCTCATCAAAAACTTATAAAAAAAGTAGAAGCCTTAATGATAGTATCCAAGCATACTTCCAATTTAACTCCGGGTAATTACAGATGTAAATTTGTAAAAAAACCCTGTTATTTTTATGAGCTTGAAAGTATTAAAAAATTAGGATGCAATGAGTTTGTGGATTTTTTAAAAAATGAATTCAAAAATTTAAAAAAGATTGTTGTGGGATACGATTTTAAGTATGGACATAAAAGGAGTTGCGGGAGTGAGGAACTTAAATCTTTTTTTGATGTTGAGGTTGTTGATGAAGTGATAGTTGACGGTATTTCCGTTCACTCCGGAGTTATAAGAGAATTTATAAAAAACGGGAATATTAAAAAAGCAAATAGGCTTCTTGGAAGATTTTACAGTATCAAAGGATCAGTTATAAAAGGGCAGGGTATAGGAAAAAAAGAATTATTTCCTACGATAAATATATCGGTATGTGATTTTTTACTTCCCAAAAATGCAGTTTATGCTTCAAAGATTTTACTAAAAGGAAAATTAAAAAATTCTGTTACATTCATAGGTGTCAGAGAGAGTACTGATGGATGTTTTAGTGTAGAAACCTATGTTCTTAATGAAGAAATTTCTAATATACCCGATGAAATTGAAATTTTATTTTGTGAGAGGATAAGAGACAATAAAAAATTTGACTCACTGTGTGAGCTAAAAAAACAGATAAGCAATGATATAAAAAAAGCTAAAGAAATATTTGGTATTGTTTGATATCGCAGTTATTTTTGATTAGGTACTTAATGAAAACATTATACCAAATTTGTTAAAATTTTCTTTCAAAGGATAAAAATGAATATAAAAAACGATTGTTTAGTCTGTATTTACAATCAAGCTTTAAAAACTGCAAAAAATTTAAATTGCAATAATAAATTGACAAAGAAAATTATGGATGATACTGCAAAATTACTTATAAAGTATGATCTTAATGTAACACCCCCATTTATTGCAAAAGATGTTTATAAAAAGATTGCCAAAAGAGTAGGAGTAAAAGATCCTCTTCAAAAAATCAAAGAAAAAAGTACAAAAGAGGCTAAAAAGTTACAATCTTTCATAAAAAGAAAGATACAAAAAAGTGATGATAAATTATTTGCAACAGTAAGAGCAGCTATAGCGGGCAATGTTATAGACTTTGGCGCACAAAAGCAGTTTGATTTAAAAGAAGCGGTAGAGGAAGTCTTTGAAAAAGAATTCGGGGTTTGCGATTATGAAAATTTTAAAAAAGATTTGGATAAATCGCAACTTGTACTTTATATAGCCGATAATACAGGTGAACATATATATGATAAGATTTTACTTCGCAAACTTTGTAAAAAATACCCTAATACGGAGTTTGTGTATATAACAAGAGGAAAACCGGTTATAAATGATGTGACTGTTTTTGAAGCGAAAAAAGCCAAGATAGATAAGATATGTAAAGTTATAAACAGCGGAGTTGATACTCCCGGTCTTATTTTAGACAGGACAAACAAAAAATTTAAAAAGCTTTTTAAAAAGTGTGATATGATTATAGCCAAAGGTATGGGGAATTATGAAACTATGTATGGTGTGATAAAAAAGAATGTATACTTTTTGTTTAAGATAAAATGCAATGTAGTAGCACAGAGCTTAAATAAAGATATCGGTGATATAATGTTGTTAAAGAATAAAACAAACAATCATATTTCAAAAAAACACAAATAAAAATAAAAATCATGATTGTTTCTCTCGCCGATAGGCGTAGCTTTAGTGATAGGAATTTTTGCCGGAATTCATTTCCGGCAAAAAGGAGATTTTAAAATGAAAAAAGATAAAGTTTTTACAAAAGAGATAGAAAAACAGTTTGAATTTGATGAAGAAGTTGCTACTGTTTTTGATGATATGATAGACAGATCGGTACCTTTTTATAAGGAAGTTTTATCTTTGATTTCAACTTTGGTTGAGTATAATACCAAAAAAGATGATACAGTTTGTGACTTGGGTTGTTCCACAGCTTCAACACTTCTTGAAATATATGCCAAAAGCAGTAAAAAACTTAAGCTTATCGGAATAGATAATTCTAATGCAATGATAAAAAGAGCCAAAAGAAAAATTGCGGCTTTTGGTGCGGATATAAAGATAAAAGAGGGAGATTTTATTGTTGACGAGATGCCAAAGGCCAAAATAATTTTGGCAAATTATACCTTGCAGTTTGTCAGACCTTCTAAAAGAGAAGAAGTTTTAAAAAAGATATATGATGCACTTGAAAACAATGGTATATTTATCTTTAACGAAAAAATTATTTATGAGAATAAAAAGTTAAACAAACAAATGATAGATATTTACTACGATTTTAAAAAAGAGAAAGGTTATAGCGAATATGAAATAGCTAAAAAAAGAGAAGCTTTGGAAAATGTTCTTATACCATACAGTGAAGAAGAAAATATTGCTTTGGCAAAATCAGTAGGATTTAAAAATGTAAATACTATCTTTAAATGGGCAAATTTTGCCTGTTTTTTAGCTAAAAAATCATGATTGTTTCTCTCGCCGACAGGCGTAGCATAAGTTTTACCCCACAAAATTTTAAAATTTTGTGGGGACCCCAAAGTGATAGGAATTTTTGCCGGAATTCATTTCCGGCAAAAAGGAGATTTTAACAAAAAGAAGATTTTAAGATGAAAAAACAGTAAAATCCCATAAAATTCTTAAATAATAGAGCATCAATAGCAGCAATTCTTGATTGATAATTTTTGGATTATAAAAAATCTAACGGAGTACTTATACAGTTATCTTTGTAGCAGAAAGAAAACACAAAGACAATGCCAAAACAATAAATGCATCTGTGAGTTTTTGCCTTGTACCTTCTATAAAGAAATTAAACTATTTTTATCTTTAACTTTTTTTATCGGTTGTTTAGCATTTGGCAATACCGATTTATAACTCATTAAATTCAAATATTGTTCAAAAAGCTTTCCTCCCAATAATCTATTGTCGATGATAATAAATTTTTCGTTTAAACTTTGCATCAATAAATCTTCAAGATTTGGCATATAATCTTCAACAATCTTACTCTCTTTTGTGTCGGTTATATCTTCAAAATCTTCATCTTCAAAATCAGATTCCACAAATGCTTTATCATTTTGGGCTGTTCCTAAAAGAGGGTCTACTTCATCACTACCAGGAAGATCGGAAAATAGTTTAGGAATTCTCGTTGCTCCCAATTGTCCATTGAGTGTCATCAGATTTATTTTGTGAAAATAGTTTGTCTGTTTTTTACCAAAATCATCTTCAAAATTCTCTTTTTGTGCAATAGAAGGAGATTTTTTAAATATACTGTTATCCTCAATATTGATACTTTTTTTAGATTTGAAATACCCATATCTATGTTTTGTGCTGAAGCTGCTTTTATGATGGATTTCTTCATGTGTTACCCATTGCCAAAATCCGTCTAAAAACTCCCAAACTTTCTTTTCAACCTTATATGCGATTGAATGATTTACAATATGAGGATATTTGACATAATTGTAATTATCCGGATAATCTTCCGGCTTTCTCATATTTGGAGAAGAACCCTTTATGTTTATATTATCCGATTCTATTATTGCTCCGCTATCTACTTTAATATTGCTATTAAAAGTGGGATTATTGCTTACGGTTGCATACAATTTTCCAACGACACTCGTACTTATGGTAGTAGTTGCCGTTGTTCTTGCGAAAACATCATCAGTATGCTGATTTGCTTCGATATTTACACTATCGTATCCAATAATATCTGCTCCATTTGATATATTTACTCCAAGTGTTGACAGAAGAGTCAAATAGGCATAAGACCTTGAGTAGGAACCGGCGGCTATAGTTTTGCTGTAAGCTTCACTAGAGATATAAAGATAATCGACATTTGCTTCAATATTTACATTATCCCCTACTATATTGGTATCTCCTATATCGATATCAGCTTCTTGCTTATCTACTTTTACTTCAGATTTAACCGAATCGGCACTAACAAATCCAACAGCAGTATTGTATGCATATGAGTTTACATACATATTATTTGTTGCTTTTATATTTACATCCCCTTTGGAAATTACTTTGGTTCCATCTTCAATATTGATATTATTGATATTGCCCATAGAAGTGTATGTGTTTGTTCCGCTTCCGCTTAAAAGTCCACCTACTCCCCCGTCTACCGTACTTAAAGCATTTTTCTTTGCATAATTTTTTATCAGGATATTATCTCCTGAGAGAATCTTCGCTCCCTCATCAAGTGTAAAAAACAAATCTCCATCATTGCTTGTATAGGATGTAGTGTATCCCGCTGCTGCCAAACCTACTGAATCTCCGCTGACATCAGCATCTGTTTTGGCAAAAGATTTAGTTTTTATTGTTGTATATTTCTTTGCATTTAAAACACTGTCTTTACCTATGTATGTCTTTAGATGAGAATGCGAAGTGGCTATAGATTTTGAACCTAAACCTCCTATTAGATTTCCGGCAGCTGAAGTTGATTTTGAATAGATATAATTATTTTCTATTCTTTCTCCGTTACTATTCATATTTTCATATGTAGAAATTCTAATAGAACCGCTGTTTGCATTTAAAAGAGTATTATCATCTATTATACTACTTATAACTGCTCTATTGTAAGCCTTAGAGACACTAGCACCCACACTTGCCACTGAAAGTTTGACGCCCAAAGCTCGTGAAGATATCTTATCATAAGATGCAGATAGAATATTCAAATCATTTCCAGCCCCAATTTCGGTACCGTTTTTTATATTGGTTAAAATTTCGGGTTTTATCTCAACATCAGAATTAACCCCGTCAGATGAAATCGCACCCAATGCCGCAGCTATTGCATACGAATCTATATATGTATGATATTTGGAGTTTATATCAATATCCCCGTTTTTTGTAAATATTTTACTGTTTTGACCAATTTTACTTGCTGTTGATCCTTGTGAATAAAATTGTGCTTTAGAATATCCTGCAACTGCAGCACCTATACCTGCACCATAGCCTCTTGTCAATATATCCTCTTTGGTGGATGAGTCTATGTTTATGCTGTTTTCTCCCACGATAGTAGTATCATCTCCTATGTATGAGTTAGTTTCATATCGATTAATCACTCTTGTGTAATCAGCTCCCAAGCTTACCGCACCCGCTTTTCCTGCATAACTTTTTACATTTATATTGTCAACATCATATAAAGAGGAGATTATCAAATCTTTAAAATCGACTTCACTTCCATTGTCAATAAAAGATTTACTATCTGCTCCTATATAGACCAAGCTAACCGCTCCTCCTATACCAACTACTCCACCGCTGACTCCTCCTGTATTGATATTTAATTCCTCAAAAATATTTGAAGATTTTACATTCAGGGTTTCTCCGGCATTTACTCTTGCATAATCATTAATATATGCTTCTGTTTTATTTGTTAGTGCAGGATTTATATCAAATACACTTGAATAGTTAGCATTAGAGAGTTCATTAGACATTTCTGTTTGTCTATTATTGCCAAATGTTCCTAATTTGGCATTTTGTAAACTTTGAACGGTTTTTTCTAAAATTACATCCGTGTTTGTTTTTGCGGTATCTACATCTTGATCTATAGATGAACCCGCATTTAATATCATCAAAGCTCCACTAACTCCCAAAGCACCCCCGCTTCCTGAAGCTGTAACAAAGTCTAAATTTTTTGTACTTCCGGCTTTTATATCTATATTTTTCTTTGCAAATGCTTTCGTGCCCATACCAAGATAGGCTTGAGTGTCATTTTTTAGAGTTGTTACATTTATACTCCCTCCGACTCCGCCGATTCCAAGACTAAAAGATCCGGTTTTATCATCTATATTTACATAATCTGCCGCTTCTATATGTAAATCTTGATAATCTGTTACATAGTTATTGTCTTGATTTATCTTGATAGATTTTGTATCATCTTTATGAGTATATGCTTTTGTAGTTGAATCTATTGTATTGATAACTATTGCCCCGCTTCCTGCAAAACCTCCCAAATTTCCACTAACCGCATAGTTAGCCAATTTTGAGTAATTATATGCATACAGATAAATCAAATCTTTAGCGCTCACATCAGAATTATCGATATGAGCATAAGAGCTGTTTTTTATATTGTTTATAATTACACTTCCGCCTACTCCTCCGGAACCTCCCAAAGATGAAGCACCTGCTAAAATACCGACTTTTTTATCATTGTCTTTATATCCCAAATAGACTTTGTCTTTTGCTACAACTTTTACACTGTCGCCACTTTTAACGATACTGCCATTTACGATTTTTGCACTATTTGAGTTTTGCATATCTATTATCGATACGCTTCCGGCAAGAGCGACTGTGCCGGCACCGCTCCCTGAAACGGTTTTTGTATTTACTCTATCTACACTTTCACTTCTAACTTCGGCTAAATCTTCAACATTTACCAAAGAGTTTTCTATGTACGATTCTGTTTTAACTCTGCTTACACTTCTTGTTAAAGAACCTCCTATGCCGGCAACTCCCGACATTGCCAATCCTCCGCTATACATATTTTGATTATTGTGTGCCAATGCTCTTATTGTCAAGCTTTGATTTGATGCTTGAGAGTTTTGATTGATGTTTGAATTTTTTAAATAACTTCTAATATTATCACTAAAAGTTGAAAAATTTGCACTAGCGCTAAACGAAGCTGTTCCCGAGCCACTTGCATTTGCAACATATGAAGTTAAATCTTCATTTGCCAAAGCCAAAAGATACAATCCGTAAAAATCTTCAACAATGTTGTAATCATTGCTATCTTTTTGCGGAACTTCCAAAAAATTGTTTGCCAAAACTTCTAAAGAAGAGTTTTCTATATACGAGTTGATAGTATTTGAAATTTTATTTGTAACTATATTGCCTCCAATGCCTAAACTTCCGGCACCGCTTAATGTTCCACCATAAGTTGTTACTCTGTTTTGCTCTATTGCCGTAACTTTGGCCGAATTATCTACAATAAAAGCAGAGTTTATAATTTTTGAGTTTAGTGTATCTTGTATAGAATTTATCAAAACTCCTCCCGCAACACTTGCACTGCCGGCTCCACTTCCGCTTACACTTGCCATGTTTATCTTTTTGGTCGATAATGCCTCTAAAGATAAAGAGCCGAAACTCTCCGCGGTTTTGTTTTTTAAATCATCTGCATAAACCAAAATATCATTTGCAATCTCATTTTTAGCCCCGCTTGCCCCAATACCAGCACTACTGCTTCCTGAAAGTGTTCCGGAGTATATCTCTATTTTTGAATCATCATTGGCATTAAAGCTTAAGTTGTTCGCTTCTATTTGTGTATTTGAAACTGAACTTTGAATTGTATTGGTTATGTGATTTGAGCTATAACTTCCAGCTACCGCCATACTGCTCAATGCTACACTAGGAGTTGATGAGATTCCTAAAATTTCATACTCTTGGGTTGCTTTTGCATATAAATTGTCTGTTTTGATTGCAGAATCTTCTATATGTGATCCTATATAGCTATTTACCGTATTGCTTCCGAATGATAATCCTAATCCAAAAGTTTTTCCAACTCCTAATGCCCCTGCAAAATATTTGTAAATCAAGTCATCAATACTCTCAATATCCAAGTCTTTATTGATGCTAAGAGTTGAATTACTTATATATGCTTCGGTACTATTCGTTACTTCATTAATTGAAACAGACCCTGCAAGCGAAGCTATACCGCCACTAATGCTTCCGCTTCCTGAAAGTGCTAAAATCCCTCCGCTATTTTGTGCTTTCATATCCAATGCCCCTACTTGAAGTGTAGAGTTTTCTATGTAAGCTTTTGCCTGATTATCAAAATAGTTTCCGGCATAAGATCCAGCCAATCCGACTGATTTTTTTGAAAAATTAAATACTCCCGCTCCGCTATATGCTCCGATATTGCTACTATTTTTTGCCAGAAGTTTTACTTTTTGAGCCCCCTCATTAAAAGTTGAATCATCTATATAAGCATTGGCACTATCGTAAAGCCTATTTATACTGCTATCTCCTGATAAACCAAATCCATAAACTCCTCCTCCGATAGAAGTAGTTTGAGAATCAGAATTTGAAAATGGAGAAGCTATAACTCCTGATAAAGCATAGCTGTTGATAAATCCGCTATTATAAGCTTTGATATAATGAAGACCTTTTAAAACAGAATCACTTCTTGAAATTGTTGAATCTTTTATATAAGCTTGAGTATCTCTGTGTATTTCATTGATAGAACCTGATGCTCCTACTCCAATATTTTTGGATTTTATCACTCCTCCTGTTGCATTTGAAAATTCGGTACGATTTTGAGCATTTACTCTAAGGTTGGTATCTAATTCATCAGAAAAAAACTTATTGTTAATACCGTTACTTGTAACTATATCGGCACCATTTATATATGCATATGTATTATCTATACTTTTTAAAAATGAAAAACTACCTGATATTGCATATTGACTACTTCCACCGGCTGTTGATACAGATAAATTATTGGATCTTTTTATAGCCGCCACCTTAACATCCGTAGCTTTTATCTTTGTTTCTTTGTCTATGTATGCTTTGGTGTCATTGCTATAAACGATATTTAGATAAGAGCCTCCAATTCCTGTGCTTCCGGCCTTTGTGCCAAAGTATGTCCAGCCAATAACTCCTGAGAAATTTAAAGCTTCAATATCATTATCAGCCAAAACTTCAACTCCGCCATCTCCTCCGTTTTGATTTATTGAGACATTTTTACCTATATAAGCATTAGTATTGCTTGTGAGTTTAAAATCATTATATGAGCCGGAAAGGGAATTTTTTGTTCCTTGGGCATTGCTTTGGGCATAAGATGTAAAAAGTCTTCCTCTAAAATTTGCATCTTCTACCTTTGGAACTATATCTTTAATAGTATCAAGATTTTCAATATTACTCCACACAATCCTGTATCCAAGATATATTTTAGAATAGACTCCTATATCTCCGTTTAGCATATCCATAACCACCCCATCATCGATAAAGGCATCTGAATTATTTGTTATGTCGCTCAAAACAACTGCTCCGCTGAAAGAGTTTCCTTTTGTATTTTGGTCTGTCGAGTCGATAGTGGCAATAGCTACTGTTTTTATACCCCTGTCTCCTATGATAGATACATCCCCGTTTTCTTCATAAGAGCCATTCTCTCCATAAATAATATTTGAGCTAACTTCTACATTACCATTTGCATTTATTGTCGCATTTGATATTTTGGCTTCTGAATTATTTTCATGTTTCGAATAAGAAAATGCTGCACTCAGAGCTATCTTGCTGACACTACTTTTAGAGTTTGTTTTTGGTGTATTTGAGTTTGCAAACTCTTTTGTTTTATTGGTAATCTCACTATTGTTTGCATTTGATTCCAAAAGATACTTATATGCAAAGCCGTTACCAACACTTGCCGAAGATGATGTTTTGATTCTTTCTATATTTGTTTCACTAGTAACTTTTATACTGTTGGCTTTTATGTTTCCGCTTAAATTAGACTTAATATCAGAGGTTGACTTGGAAATTGAAACAGCAGTGCCTAATGTCCCTGCACTAAAAGATGCTCCGGCTGCAGATGTAGATATATCTTTGTTTCCTACGGAAGTAAGTTCAAATTTGTTTGCCGTTATATCTACTGCACTGTCTATTATGGCAGTTGATACTGCTTTGGTATTGCTATAAGCAATAGCAATATTGGCTCGTTGTTGTGAATCCGTATCATTAAGTATATTTGTAGCTCTACTTGAAACATGATTTTTGGAAGTTGCTTCACTTCTTAAAATCATATCCCCATCTGATTTTAAAACTGCTCCGCTGTTTACATGTAAAGTTGAAGTTGCATAAGATTTTCCATAAGATAGAGCAATAATTTTAAAAAGTGCTGAAACTGATACATCTGAAGTTGCCTTGCTTGTTATGTATATATTTTTACCATTTATATCTGCATTGCCTATCTCTACTGCCGAAGAGGTAATTGCCTCTTTATATGCTATGGGAGTTAGCGGCAAATCTATAATAAAATCCCCGACATTAGATAGTGTCCTTAAAGCTTCATTATCACTATCGCTGTCAAATTCACTTTGTCTATAGCTGACAGAGTTAATTTTTATATCTCTTCCATAAATATCTACGCCGTTTTTGATTTCTATATTTGCATTTTGTGAAGAATGTGCATCAAGAGTAATATCGCCATTTCCGGCTGAAAGTTTGGAATTTTCTTCTAAAATTATATCAGGAGCTTCAAAGGTTATATCACCTCCATTTGTAGATATGCTTTTGTCGCTTTGTAAAATTATACTTTTTGTAGCCTCGGCAAAATAGTTGCCGGTTATTGTTAAATCTGATGAAATTGTAAGATTTTCAGGGTCCATATAAAACAGTTTGGCATCAATATAGCTTCCATCTAAAACAATATCTCTTTTTGCACTAAGTTCGAAAATACCGTCTTTTGCAATCAAGTGTGCATTTTTTGATGAAAAATTATCTCCTTGAGAATATACTTTTGCATCTCCTCCTGTTGACTCTATTTTTGCATTGTTTAAAAGTCCTGTAAAATTATCCGATTCCAAATCTATATCTTTAGCTTGTATTTTCCCATCGGTTAAAAGTGTACCACTTCCGCCAACAAGCATCATAACCCCATCTTTTTCAACTAAATCTACTGCTTCTTTTATTTTCGGATTATTGACAACATCTTGCAAAATTTGTTCAGCAAGCTCTTTGGTTACAACAATATCTTGCTTTAAATTATTTGATGGATTATAATCAAATTTAATCAATCCCAACGAATCAAAATTGATATAGAAGTTATTGACTGCTCCTATCGCAATATTACCCGTTTTAGCAAGCAATACACCTTCTTGTTTTACAAAAGGTGAAGTTAAAACTATAAATCCATCCGGATTGACTGAAATCTTACCTCGCTGTAAAATATATGATGGAGCAAAATTTTGATTTTGTTTAAAAAGATATTTTTCATTTAAAAAATCGCTATCTTTGATATCAAGTGTTGTAGCCAAAAAACTATTGGTATTGATGCTGGAGCTTGCTCCAAAAACTATACCTGCCGGATTAATAAGAAATACTTTTCCGTTTGCATTTAAACTTCCTAGTATGGAAGATGGGTTGGAACTGATAACTCTATTTAAAACTACTGAATTGATAGAAGGCTGGATAAAGTTTACCGCTTCATTTTTTGCAATGTTAAAACTACTATAATTTATTATTGCCTTATTTGAAGCCGTTATATTGAGTTGATTTGTACTGCTATTGAATGAAACATCACCATTTACTACCTGTTGTCCTTTTGGTAATGCTTGAACATAAACAGGTAAAAATACCAAAGCCCATGATACAATAATCGATACAAACCGTTTCATAGCAGATTCCTTACCAAATCTTAGCATTCAAAGTTATATACAGATTCAAACTTTTATCATATTCATCATCTGTTGAATCTATCGGATAACCAAGAGATACTCTAAAGTTATATTTTTTATTTATATCCCCAACAACTTCTACTCCTCCGCCAAAAAGAGATTCTCTCCTGTTTTCTCCGGGTACAGGATTGTCAATCCAAACGCTTCCATAATCTAAAAATATCCCCGCTTTTAGATTGTGCTTTTTTAATCCAACTTTATATAGTCCTTCTATAGAGCTGATAAAACCACTATCTCCCAATTTAAATCCGGACTTAAAACCTCTAACGGTTGTTAATCCTCCAATAGAAAACATTTCCGTAGATGGAAGTCTAAATGGGGAGTATTGACCTTTAAAAAGTGTAATTAAGTCAAATTTTTGATTTATATTTTTTGATAGAGAAACTTCTAAATATGATTTTTTAAATCTCTTTTTTTCATCAATTCTGCTCAGTATCGCACTATCATTTATACTTCCGGCGATTAAATCAAATCTTGAAAAAAGATTTAGATATGCATTTGAAAAACTGCCGTTTAATCCAAAGTCAATCAAATCGATATGCTCTTTAGAGGAGATTGAATCCAAAATATAATTTTTAGCCTCTTTTTTACTGTATTTAATATTGATATCCAATGCCGAAGTTATAGTTCTTGCAAGAGGTATTTTAAAAAATAAAGAGTAAATATAAGTATCTCCTTGTGCACCTAAATCACTAAAATCTCCTGCAGCCAAATAATCTGCATACACAAAACCGATACCAAATTTTGCAACAAGATTAGGCAAAGAGATATGGTATTTGGTAGAGATAAATTTTGTTTTTGCCGGAGCAAATGATACAACAGGAGAAACTACTATTTTATCGCCATCCAACACTAAATTATTACGACTAAAATATGCCCCTATTCTGTTTTTTGAAGTCGTGTCGGAACCAAGATTGTCATACCAAATATCAAGATGCATAGGCTTGGAATCTTTTACTTTTAAAACTATATCCGTACTATTTTTTTTGTTGCTTTTTTTTAGAAAAGACTCTACTCTTAAATCATCATATTCGTTTAACAGCAGTAGTGACCTTATCATTTTTTTATAATCAATAAAATCATTTTTTTTCAATGCAAACCCATCTCTTATAAAATTTTTGCTGTAATTTTTTGCATTTTCAACTTTTATGTTGCCAATTTTTCCGACATTGACATAAATTTTTACTATACCATTTTGAATTTTTTGTTGAGGAATTGCTACTTTTGTCAATTTATAGCCAATCTTTTTATAATACTCCTCAATCTTTTTCCTGATTTTTTTTATCCCATTGAAAGTTATCTCTTTATTTAGAAATGGAGATATTACCTCTTTAATCCTGCTATTGCGTGAAGGAAAAGTTCCAACAATAACGATATCTTTTAGAAAAAATGAGTTGTTGCTTTTGCCATATAAAAAAGTACTAAAAATAAACAAGATAGTAACAATTTTCAAAAGTTTTTTCATTTTATCCAACCACTAATAAGATTTTTACAAAATTTACACTATCATTATATATCATTATATTTTTTGATAAAATGACATTTAAGCTCAAAAATAAAATTTTTAGGTTTTTTATGGATATATTTTCTGGCAAAAAAATTAAAAATATTTTTCAAAGTATGATTACATCTCCTCTCTTTTATAATTTTTTGATTGATCTTATACCTACTTTTAATCTATCCAAAAAAGAGTTGCAAAAAATCGTAAAATATAAAATAGAAAAAGTGCCGGATTATGAAAAGATCTCTTTTATTAGAAGTTATTTTCTTTGGTTAGCTATGGAAAAACTTTATGGAAAGAGTACTTTTGGATTAGAGGTGGCAAATCATTTTTCACTTAAGAGTGCCGGAATTTTAGGTGAACTATTTTTAAATTCAAAAAACTTAAAAGAAGCGGTATCCATTATGAATCGTTATCTCTCAATAATTGTCGGAAGTGTAACTATGAAATATTATGAAGTTGATGAATTTGCTATATTTTCTTTTGAATTATCTCCTAGATTTTTAATACCGTTTAGCATAATAGAGTGTTTTGCAAAAGTTTGTCACAATTGGGTTTGCCAATACTTAAATATCAAAACTCTTCCTATTAAAGAGATACATTATAGTTATAAGAAGCCAAACCACTACTCATTTTACACAAAAAATTTCTATTTTAGTGAAATTTATTTTGATGATAGTGAAAATTATATTGTACTTGATAAAGAGATTTTTTATCTCGAAAATAAAAACTATTCGACTCCATCAACCGATTATGTGCTAAAATATGCTGACAAAATGACACAAAATATATTGCAAAAAAATGATTTTAAATGCAAAGTTAGAAATCAGATTTTATTACATATCTCAAAAGGAGTCTGTAGTATAGATTCAATCGCAAAAAATTTAAATCTAAGCACAAGCACACTAAAAAGAAGATTAAAAGAAGAAAATACAACCTTTAAAACAATACTTAATGATACAAGAAAATTACTATCTGAATCTATGGTAAAAGATACTGCTCTTTCCTTGGAGGATATTGCATATCTCCTTGGTTATTCAGAATATAGTCCTTTCTTTAGAGCTTTTAAAAAATGGTTCTCAAGAACACCTTCGGAATATAGAAGATTATATTAGATTTTAATAATCTTGCTAAAAATCTTCCAAGTGGTAAAATAGAGTTTTTAGGATCGATTGGTCTTGCAAAATTTATCAAAATCTCTATTGCAAAGTATCAGCACTACTTTGATAAAAGTCTAATGCATAATTTGAATAAAAAATTTACTAAGTGATTTTAAAGCGGAGGAAAGATTTGCATAGTTTGATTTAGAACTCCTGATTTTTAAAAAATATTGTTATAACG